>NZ_JAELTI010000054.1 GCF_016428755.1 Allobosea sp. ASV33 | reverse complement strand
GCTTGAGCATCGCCTCGAAGGCGGCGGCATCGACCAGCTCGCGCCCACGCTTGGCGCCGCCGACATAGGGCGGGTGATGGATCAGCACGACGCGGATCAGCCCCTCGTCGCGGGCGCGGTCCAGCAGGGCCTCGGTGCGGGCGATCTGCTCGCTGCCGACGCGGCCGGTCGCCATCAGGGGAAGGGTCGGCACGCCGCTGTTGACGCCGATCAGGGCGACCGGGCCGCGGCGGCGATACCAGGGATAGCCGGCCTTGCCGTCATCACCGGCCGTCCAGGGCGCGAGCAGCCCCGCCAGGGGCTTCAGCGAGGAGCGGGCATAGGTGTCGTGATTGCCCGGCACGAAGCTGACGGTTTCGCGCGGGCCGAGCGTGTCGAGGAAGGCGATGGCGGTCTTGAATTCGTCGGGCAGGCCGATATGAGCGACATCGCCGGTGCAGGCGACGTGATCGGGCTCATGGGCATGGATGTCGGCGACGATCCGCGCCAGGATAGCCATGTCGTGGGCATGCCGGCGCTTGCGACGCCAGTTGACATAGCCGGTCGCGCGCTTGCCGATGAGCTGATGCAGCGAAAACCCGGCGAGCGGGCCGAGATGCGGGTCGGACAGATGCGCGAGCTTGAACACGCTCAAGCGCTTGCCCCCGCAGGAGGCCGTCAGTCAAGCGCGCCGATGACGCGCCTGGACTGCGGAAAGGTCAGATGACCTCAGTTGGCGGCGCCGGTCAGTTCCGACACGATGCGGGAATCGGTCAGCGTGAGGGCGGGCTTCCAGACATAGGCCGGCTTGGCCTTGAAGCGAGCGATGATGAAAGAGAGAAGCATGGTTTTGATGTCCTGATGTTGCGGTGCGGTATCTGCCTCATTTGGGGCGCGTTTGTGGCAGAGCAACCGAGGCGCTTGACGGTCCGTCATGCGTTTTTTGCATAGACAATTAACCCGCCCTTGAGAATCGAGCGGATGCAATCAGCAGGATCCTCGCCAACCGCCGATCAGGAGAAGTCGCGCACGCTGTTGCAGCGCCTTCTGATCCGGCTGCTGCACGTCTATTTCCGCTTCGCGCGCGGCATGACTCTCGGGGTGCGTGCCGTCGTCCTGAGCGAGCGCGGCGAGGTTTTCCTGATCCGCCACACCTATATATCCGGCTGGCATTTTCCGGGGGGAGGGGTCGAAGCCGGCGAGACGGCGGAAACCGCGCTGGAACGTGAATTGTCGGAGGAGGCGTGCATTGTTCCGACCGGGCGGTCGAGCCTGCACGGGCTGTTCTTCAACCGCAGGATCTCGCGGCGCGATCATGTCGCGGTCTATATTCTGCGCCAGTTCCGGGTCGAACGCGTCAAGCAGCCGGACAAGGAGATTGCCGAGGCCGGCTTCTTCCCGCTCGATCGCCTGCCCGTAGGGACCACGCCGGCGACAAGGCGACGGCTGGACGAGATTCTATCCGGCCAGCCGCCTGCGACGGAGTGGTGAAGGCGGCCGCCACTCGACGCACCCGTCTCAGGCGGCGCTTCCGCCAAAACGGGCGGGTCGCTTGGGATGACCCGCGCATGATGATCCAGGCACGACCTTTTGCGGCGGCCCTGGGCTTGCCTGTTTCTCAGTTCGCGCTCTTCGCCAACGTGCTGAAATCGGCGTCGAGCTTCGCCAGCCCCGCCGCGATCTTCGCGCGCCGGTCCTTGATCCAGCCGTCCTGCCGCTCGATGCGCTGCTTCGCCTCGGCCAGCATCCGGTCCATCTCGGCCGGCTGCGGCCCGCCCGAGGTGGCGCGATTCCGGACGATGGCGACGGGATCGAGCGTCGCGCGGAACTCGGCTTCGCTCATCGGCAGCTCGGCGGTGGCGAGCCCCATCTCGTTTGCGGCCTTGCGATAGATCGCCTGCGCCTGCGCATAGGGAAAATCGGTCGGCTTGATGGTGTTGAGCTTGGCGTAGTCGACGACCTCGGACGCGAAGTGATGGCCGGCGCGGAAGGGCAGCTTGTATTTGCGCATCAGCACGTCGGCGAGTTCCTGCGATGCCGTCCAGTCGCTGTTGAGCTCTTCCAGCGCGCGCTCGGGATCGATGACGAGTGCCTTGAGGATGCGGTCGAGGCCTTGCAGGGACTTGGCCGCGCTGTCGACCATGGCGCTGTTGGTCTTGGCGTCCTTGGCGTCGGGCATGCCGGGCGGGATGTTATGCGCCCTGAAAACCGGGCCCATCGCCAAGGACAGGGCGGTCGAGGCGTCCTCGCGCGTTCCGTTCAGGAGGCCCGGATTGCGCTTCTGCGGCATCGCGCTGGAGACATAGGTGTTGCCGCCGCCGGTCGTGCCACCGCCCTCGCGCAGCAGGATCCAGGGCCGCGCCTGCGCATATTGCGTCATCACATCCTCGATGAAGCCGCCGACATGCAGAGCGATGCCGGTGACGATGCCGCCGACCTCGACCGGCAGGTCGGCTGCGGCGATCTGCGAGGCGTCATAGGCATTGTCGACCAGGGCGGCGAAGCCGAGATAATCCGCCATGTGCTGGCGATCGAGCGGCCAGCTCGTGCCGTTCAGCACTGTCGTGCCCATCGGCGAGCGGTCGACGCGGGCATAGGTCTCGCGGATGCGCTGCGCGTCGCGATCGAGCCCCGCTGCAAGGCCGAGCAGGTAATGGCCGTAGCTGTTGGGCTGGGCGGCGACGCCGTTGGTGTAGTTGGGGACGACGGTGTCGCGATGTGCCGCGGCGAGCTCGACCATCGTCCGCGTCGCCTGGTTGAGACGGTCGGCCAGGGTGAGGAGCCGGTCGCGCATGATCGCGGCGCGGTAGGTCGCGTGCATGTCCTGGCTGGAGCGTCCGGCATGGATCAGCGTGACCTCCACACCGGCTTCCTTGATCATCAGAGGCTCGAAGGTGATGACTGTCGAAGGTCGCCTGGCGCCGGGCTGATTGCCGGTCTCGATCACCTTTGCGATGCCCTGCGCCAGCTTCGGCGCGAGCGAGCGGTCGAGCAGGCCCTGCTCGGCATTGATGACGGTGCTCGCCTTGTTCATCTCGCCGAGCCAGAAGAACTCGTCCCGGACCGGTTCCTTGGGCGGGGCCGGCTGCTGGGCCAGCGCCGGCAGGCACAGGGCCGCGAGAAGAAGGGCAGGGGCGAGCGGCTTCAATCCGGACATACGCTTCCTCCGTTCCGAAAAGCGAGATCGCCCTCGGTTTCGTGACGTGTTCCCCCCGCTTGGAGACCGGATTGGAGACCAAAGCGCCGAGGCGGGCAAGCCTTGCGGGGATCGGCGGGAGGTCGCTGAACGCCGCCTTGAGAGCATTTTGGCGGCGCAACGGATTTTTCCGAAAAGTGGATTTCCCTTTCCAGCCCGATGCTGTAGAGGCGCTTTCATGATGATCCGGCTGAGCCCGCGAGACCTGCGACGACCGGCGCGCTGAATGCGCCCTTCCGGTCATGCGCCCACACGCGCCTGCCCTCGTTTTGCCGATCCGCCTCCCGCTTAAGCGTCGATCATCATGACATCTCTGCCTCTGACCATCCGCCACGAACTCCCCGTGGACGCCGCCGCGATCGAGCGCCTGCACGAGCGCGCCTTCGGCCCCGGCCGCTTCGCGCGCACCGCCTTCCGCCTGCGCGAGGGCGTGCCGCCCGAGCAGGCCCTGTCCTTCGCCGCCCATGTCGGCACCTTCCTCGTCGGCTCCGTCAAGGTGACGGCGGTTCTTGCCGGCGGCCACAAGGCGCTGATGCTCGGGCCGCTGACGGTCGACCCCGCCTTCGAGGGCCGGGGCATCGGTGCCGCGCTGATGAACCGCTCGATCGAGGCGGCGCGCGAGGCCGGGCACGACCTGATCATGCTGATCGGAGACGCGCCCTATTACGCCCGCTTCGGCTTCAAAGTGCTGCCGCCCGGCCAGCTCGTGCTGCCCGGGCCAGCCGATCCGGCGCGGTTTCTAGCGCTGGAGCTGGTCGAGGGCGTGCTGAAACAGCGCAGCGGGGCGGTGATGTCGGCGCGGGCGGGGTGAGCCCTGACCACCGTCATGCTCGGACTTGACCCGAGCATCTCGGAAACCAGTGCCTTCTCGTCATGAGATTCGCGGGTCTGGGCTTCGCTTCGCCCGAGAATGACGGCTGCTGACAGGCCTGCCTTACGCCTCCCGCCTGAGGCGCCGGCCGCTCTCGCCGAGCCAGCCGGCGACGAGTGCGCCGAACAGCACGGCCAGGCCAATCAGCCCGATGAAGAGCGGTGAGATGCGCACGCCGCGGACGATGCCGGAATCGCTGATCCTGAGGCCGATCCAGTCATTGCCGGCGAACTGGCTGCCGGAGCGCACCGGCACGATGCGGGGCACATTGACCGCCGAGCCGCTCTCGCGGCCAATGCGGCGGGACGAGCCGCCGGTCGCCTGCGCCAGTTGCTGGAGCGCGCCGGGATCGCTGACCACTTCCATCAGTTCGCGCGGGTTCTCCGGCCCGACGCTGGCGAAGGCGGTGAGATTGTCGGCGGTCAGGCGGTAGAGGCCGAGATCGCTGGTCGGAATGCGGGCGGTGAACAGGCCGGGGCGGCCGGGCTCCAGCGTCACCGTGCGCGACTGGCCGTCGGGGCCGGTGATGGTGACGGGCGAGGGATTGTCGCGCAGCGTCTGGCGCTCGACCTCGACGGTCGCGCCGCGCACGGTCGCGCGCAGCGCCTCCTCCTCCAGTTCCGGCTCCTTCATCAGCCAGTGGCTGAGGCGGCGCAGCAGGTCGAGATAGGGGCCGCCGTCGCGGAAGCCGCGCGCCCAGAGCCAGGCATGGTCGGAGAGGAAGAGCGCGACGCGGCCCTTCTGCTCGCGCGCCAGCATCAGGAGCGGGCGGTCGCCGGGACCGGTCATGACGGGCGCGCCGCCGGCCCGCGCCTGGGCACCGACCATGCGCAGCCATTCGCCCCAGCGCGGCGGCGAGACTTCCGAGCCCGGCAGGTCGCGGGTGACCGGGTGGCGCTTGCCGGGTTCGCTGACCTGGGCCCGGTAGGCCTCGTCGATGACGCTGCCATCGGGCAGGGCCGGCAGAATCTGGCCGAGCGGCGTGCGCGCCAGCGTCTGCGAGCCTGCGTATTCGGGGCCGGCGGCGACGAGCAGCGCGCCGCCGTCGCGGACATAGCGCACGATGTTCTCGAAATAGAGCAGCGGCAGGATCGACTGGTTGGCGTAGCGGTCGAAGATGATCAGGTCGAATTCCTTGATCTTGACCTGGAATAGCTCGCGGGTCGGGAAGGCGATCAGCGAGAGCTCGTTGATCGGGGTGCCGTCCTGCTTCTCCGGCGGGCGCAGGATGGTGAAATGCACGAGATCGACATTGGCGTCTGCCTTGAGCAGGTTGCGCCAAGTGCGCTCGCCCGGATGCGGCTCGCCCGAGACCAGGAGCACGCGCAGCTTGTCGCGCACGCCTTCGATGGTGATGACCGCGCGGTTGTTCGCCAGCGTCAATTCGTTATCGAGCGGAGAAGCCTCGATCTCGACGACGTTCGGGCCGCCCCGGTCGATGCGCACCGGGACCTGAACGGTCTGGCCGGTGGCGACCTCGCGGCGGGCGATGATCTCGCCGTCGCGGCGGATGGTCAGGCCGGCGCGGCCGGGGCCGCCCTTGTCGACGACGCGCAGGCGGATGATCTGGTCCTTGCCGACGATGCCGAAACGCGGCGAATCGACCAGCACGATGCGGCGATCGATCTCGGCATTGCGGCCGGTGGTCAGGATATGAAGCGGCGCGCGCAGGCCGAGCGCTTCGGCATTGGCCGGTGCGTCATGGGCGAGGCCGTCGGTGATGGCGATGGCGCCGGCGACACGCTCCGAGGGCACGTCGGCGAGGCTGTTCGAGAGCGCCTCGAACAGGCGGGTGCCGTCATTGGTGCCTTGCGCGTCGCGCAGGTCGACGATCCGCGGCTCGACATTGGGGATGCCGCGCAACTGCCGCTCGATCTCGGCGACCGCGGCATCGGTCTGGGCTGAGCGGTCGGCGAGGCGGTTCGAGGCCGAGCGGTCGACCACGACGGAGACGACGTCCTTCACCGGCTCGCGATCTTCGAAGACGAGCGAAGGGTCAGCCAGGGCCGTGGTCAAGATGACAAGCGCGAGCGCGCGCAGGATGGCGCTGCGGCCAGCGAGGACGATGGCCGCGCCGGCGGCCAGAGCCGCGAGCACGGCGAGGCCGATCAGCAGCGGCAGCGGCACCATCGGGGCGAAGGAGACGCTCCACATGGCTATTGTCCCAGGCGCTCGAGCAGGGCCGGGACATGGACCTGGTCGGCCTTGTAGTTGCCGGTGAGCGCATACATCACGAGGTTGACGCCGCCACGGAGCGCCAGTTCGCGCTGGCGCGGGTCGCCGCCGGAGAGCGGTACCAGCCCTTCGCCGCGCCGGTCGATCGCCCAGGCGGAAGCGAGGTCGTTGGCGGTGATGACGATGGGCGAGACATTGTCGCCGGCACGGGCCGGGCGGCGCCCGTCGCTATCGGCCGGGGGGAGCGTCTCGACCCAGGTCGTACCGGTGTCGTAGCGGCCGATCAGCTCGTCGAGGATGTAGAAGGTCTTGGTCAGGACGTGGTCGCGCGGCAGCGGCTCCAGCTCGGGAATGTCGAGCGTCTGCAGCATGCGCTTGAGCTGGTCGCCTTCGGGCGTGGTGCCGCCGCCCGGCCGCGCGCTCATCGCGTCGCGGGTGTCGAAAATCACGAGCCCCCCGCCCTTCATATAGGCTTCGAGCTTGCGCAAGGTCTCGGCCGAAGGCAGCGGCCGGCCGGCGACGATCGGCCAATAGAGCACCGGGAAGAAGGCAAGCTCGTCGCGGTCGACGCTGACGCCGACCGGCTCGCCCGGCTCCAGCGCCGTGCGGGCGCCGAGCACCGTGTTGAGGCCGGTGAGGCCCGCCTTGGACATGTCGTCGACGGGCTTGTCGCCGGTCACGACATAGGCGAGCCGCGTCTGCGCGCCATTGGCGAGAAGGGCGCGCGGGATCGGCGGGCGGGTATCGGCTTGGGGCGGCGGCGCGGGCTGCTGGGCGCGGGCCGAATCCGGAGGGAGCGTCAAGGCGCCCCCGAGCGCGAGCAGGATGGCGGCCGGCGCGGCCGCCTTGCGCAGGCGGGCGACATTGAGGCGCCCGCCGAGCCAGAGCGTCGCCAGGGTGTCGGCGACGAGCAGCAACAGGGCGAGGACGAGAAGCAGCGGGCGGATGTCGCGCGCCACCGGCTCGTCGATCGGCAGCACGGCGACGCCGAGGCTGGCAAGGTCGAGCGCTGCGAGCGTATCGGTCGGTGTCAGCGCGTTGACGGCCAGCGAGCCGTCGGTTGGGCCATAGAGACCGGGTGGATGGGCGAGCGTTGCGCGGCCGGCATAGTTGCGCGCCACCGGCTGGGCCGTGGCCGGCGCCGAGCGGAACTGGCCGATGCCGTCGAGCACGCGCGCGGGCGACAGGGTCTCGACCCGGCTCTCGTCGCCCTGCGTCTCAGTGGCGGGGCCGTTGCCGGCGAGATTGACGATCTTGCGGAGCATGTCGACGAAAAGGCCCGAGAGCGGAAGGTTCGACCAGGTGGTGTCGGCGGTGACATGGACCATGGCGATCAGGCCGTCGCCGCGCCGCTCGGCGGTGACGACGGGCGTGCCGTCCTCCAGCGCCGCCCAGGTCTTGCGCGACAGGTTCGGTTCCGGCTCGGCCAGGATCTGGCGGCTGACGCGGATATCGTCGCTGATGGTCAGGCCGAAGAAGGGGCTTTCGCGGGTGAAGGGCGCAAGCTTGCGCGGGCTCTCCCAGGACAGGCCGCCGCCGAGCGTGCGGCCGCCGCGGCGCAGGCGCACCGGCGTCAGGTCATCGGATGCGGCCGCGAGCCGGGCACCGGCAAAGCGCAGCAGCACGCCGCCGCGCTCGACGAAGCTCGTGACCTTCTCGGCCGTCTCGCGATCGAGCGCGCCGATATCGGCGAGGACGAGGACCGAGAGATTCTGCGCCAGCATTTCGCCGATCGGGTCGGTCGAGCCTTGGCGCGGCTCGCGGATCTCGGCGAAGGGCTGGAGGGCGCGAGAAAGGTAATAGGTCGGCGAGAGCAAGGGCTGCGCGGTATCTGCGGTCGCGCCGGAGACGAGGCCGATGCGGCGGCGCTTGGCCCGGTCGTCGAGCAGCGCCACGGCGCCGGCGCTACGCTCGCCGACGATCTCCAGCCGCGAGACGGCGTTGCGCACCTCGATCGGCAGGGTGAGACGCGCCGTCGTTTCGAGGTTGCTGCCCTCGAAAATAAAGGGCGCGTTGCCGAGCGGCAGGCCCTTGAGATCGAGCGCGCGGACCTGGCCCGTCGCGGGCGCGCTCGCGGTCGGGCGCAGCACCTTGACCGTCAGGGCGCCCGCCAGATTTTCGGGAGCGGCGAGCGCGAGCTGTCCGGCCGGCGCGGCATGGATCGCGAGCCGGCGGGACTCCGCATCCTGCTTCAGGCGCGCGAGGAAGCTGCCGTCATCCGAGACGGCGAGCCCGTCGGCGACCCAGACGATCTCGGCAGCGGGAGAACCTTGGAGGAAGGTTTCGATGCGCGGGAGATGGGCGGCGCGGTCCGGCGCATGCGGCTGGAGCGGGAGCGCGCGCAAACGATCGAGCGCGATGCGCGGCTCGGCCAACGTAATCGCGGCCGGGGCTTCGGCGAGCCCGACCACGGCGACCGGGCGGCCTTCGCGGGTCGCGGCGGCGATGCGCGATTCGGCAACCGCGACGCGCTCGGACCAGTCGGGTGCCGCGCCGAAGCCATTGTCGATCAGGAGCAGGACGGGGCCGCGCGAGGGCGCGGCATCGCGGACGGGATTCCAGACCGGGCCGGCGACGGCGAGGATGGCGAGCGCGGCCACCGCCATGCGTATCGCCAGCAGCCACCAGGGCGTATGGGCCGGCGTCTCGCGCTTGGCGATCAGGTCCGCCATGATCTTCAGCGGCGGGAAATCGATGCGGCGCGGTCGCGGCGGCGTGACGCGCAGGATCAGCCAGAGCGCCGGCAGCAAGGCGAGCGCAGCGAGCGCGAGCGGGGCGGAGAAGCTGAAGGGCAGGGCGCTGAGCATCGGCGTTTCCCCTCAGAAGCCCGAGGCGCTGCGCGAGGCGGCGACGAGGCTCGCGATGCGCAGCACCGCTTCGCTGGCCGGCCGGTCGGTGCGATGCAGCGTCAGGGTCCAGCCGGCCTTGCGGCAGGCTTCCGTGATGGCCTCGCGATGGGCGGCGAGGCGCTGGCGATACTCATCGCCCCAGGCGCCGGCATCGCCGACGCGCAGGGTCAGCCCGTCCTCAAGGTCGAAGAGCTCGGCCTGCCCGCTGAAGGGGAAGGTCTCCTCGATCGGATCGGCGATCAGCAGGACATGGCCGCGCGCGCCCGACGAGGCCAGGGTGGCGATCCGCCCCGCCAGCGCCGAGGCGGGCGAGAGCCCGTCGGTGATGATGATCGCATCCGCCAATCGCGGCAGCGGCGCTTCCGGCGGCAGGTCGGAGGCGGCGTTGCGCTCGTCCGCGAGGATCGCCTGCGCCAGCATCTCGACGATGCGGCGCGAGGCCAGCGCCCGCGTCAGGCCGATATGGCCGACGCGCTCGCCGCCTTCGACCATCGTCTCCGCCAGCGCGAAGCCCGCGACCAGCGCGCGGTCGAGCTTCGAGGTCATCGCCAGCGAGGAGGCGAAGCCCATCGAGGGCGAGCGATCGATCCAGAGCCAGATCGAGTGTGAGGCCTCCCATTCGCGTTCGCGGACGAAGAGATGGCCGTCGCGGGCGGAGCGGCGCCAATCGATGCGCGAGGCCGATTCGCCGGCGACCAGCGGGCGGTATTGCCAGAAGGTCTCGCCCGGGCCGGAGCGGCGCCTTCCATGGATGCCGTGGATGCTGGCCGAGACGCGGCGCGCTTCCAGGATCAGGCGCGGCAGGCGCGCGGCGAGGTCGAGCGACTCGGTGAGGACCGGCCGCGACGGCCGCCTTTCGCTCGGACCCAGGACGCGCGTGCGCAGCATCGGCCTATCCCAGCCGTTCCACGAGCTTGCCGATCAGGCCTTCGACGGTCTCGCCATCGGCGCGGGCGGCGAAGGTCAGGGCGACGCGGTGCTTCAGAACGGGAATGGCGAGCGCCGCGACATCGTCGACCGAAGGAGCGAGCCGGCCCTCGACGAGGGCACGCGCTCGCACGGCGAGCGTCAGCGATTGGCTGGCGCGGGGGCCCGGACCCCAGGAGAGCTTGTCGGTGACCGAGGCCTCACCCTCGCCGGGACGGGCGGAGCGTACGAGATCGAGGATCGCCTCGACCACGGCGTCGCCGACCGGCAGCCGCCGGACGAGGCGCTGGATCGACATCAGCGTTTCCGAGGTCATCGCCGGGGAGGGCTTGTATTCGGCGGCGCCGGTCGTCTCCAGCAGGATGCGGCGCTCGGCCTCGCGGTCGGGATAGCCGACATCGATCTCGAGCAGGAAGCGGTCGAGCTGGGCTTCGGGCAGGGGGTAGGTGCCCTCCTGCTCGATCGGGTTCTGGGTCGCCAGCACATGGAAGGGGGCAGGCAGGTCGTAGCGCTCGCCCGCCACCGTGACATGGTGCTCCTGCATCGCCTGCAGCAGGGCCGACTGGGTGCGCGGCGAGGCGCGGTTGATCTCGTCCGCCATCAGGAGCTGGGCGAAGACCGGGCCCTTGATGAAGCGGAAATGCCGCTTGCCGTCGCTCGATTCGTCGAGAACCTCGGAGCCGAGGATGTCCGACGGCATCAGGTCCGGCGTGAACTGGACGCGCCGCGCCGCGAGGCCGAGCACGGTGCCCATCGCCTCGACGAGCTTGGTCTTGGCGAGGCCGGGAACGCCGACGAGCAAGCCGTGGCCGCCCGAAAGCAGCGTCACCAGCGAGAGATCGACGACCTTTTGCTGCCCGAAGATGACCTGGCCGATTTCCTTGCGCGCCGCGCCGATGGCACCGAGCGCGGCCTCGGCCGCCTCGACGATGCCTGTGTCGAGGTCGATCGGCGAAGTGCTCTCGTTTGCCCGGGCTTGCGCCGCCATGTCGGTCTCCTTCACTGTCACGGGCCGTTGCGCCGTCCTGCGAACCGTCGATGTGTTCGGCCGTTCAGTGTGGACGGGCCATCACGGCGGCTCAAGCGCCGAATGGAACGGTACACATCATCTCGGCTTCACGATTATGTGGAGTTCAAGGCGGAAACGCGATGCAAGCACGATGCCGCAGCCAAGGGCCAGGGAGGATCGGATGACGGAACCAGGCCAGGCGATGGAGCGCCTGATGGCCTCGCTCGGCGGCGGCAAGACGCGCGGATTGCCGCCCGTGGAGCGCTGGAATCCGCCCTTCTGCGGCGATCTCGACATGCGGATCGCCACTGATGGCACCTGGTTCTACATGGGCACGCCGATCGGCCGGCCGGCGCTGGTGAAGCTGTTCTCCTCGGTGCTGAAGCGCGAGGGCGACGATTACTTTCTCGTGACCCCGGTCGAGAAGGTCGGGATCACCGTCGACGACGCGCCGTTCCAGGCCGTCGAGATGCAGGTCGACGGCGAAGGCGGCGGCCGGACGATCGCGTTCCGGACGCAGGTCGACGATCTCGTCTGCGTCGGGCCGGACCATGGCTTGCGTTTCGAACGGGCTGCGCAGGACGGGCTGACGCCTTATGTCCATGTCCGGCGCGGCCTGTGGGCGCGGCTGACGCGGGCGCTGACCTATGACCTGCTGGCGCTCGGCGAGATCAGGGTTGTCGCAGAAGAGGCGATGTTCGGGGTCGCTGCCGCAGGTGAGTTCTATCCGGCCGTGCCGGCGAGCGAGATCGAGGGCATCTAGTGCTGAAGACAATCGAGCCTGCCCTCAACCTCAGCGCCGAGGACTTTGCGGCCTTGGCGCGCCAGCGGTTGAGGGCCGATCCGCCGACGCTCGGCGATGTGATCAGCCGGCCGCGCGGCGACCATGAGAACCAGCCCTCGCCCGTGCCGGTGCCCGACGAGAAGCGCGCCGTGCCGGCCGCCGTGCTGATCGGGATCGTGCCGCGCCCGGAGGGGCCGACCGTGCTGCTGACGCAGCGCGCGGCGGCCTTGCGCAACCATTCGGCGCAGGTCGCCTTTCCCGGCGGGCGGGTCGATGCCGTCGATGGCTCGCCGGTCGTGACGGCGCTGCGCGAGACCGAGGAGGAGATCGGCCTGTCGCGCTCGCATATCCGCACGCTCGGCTTCCTCGACGCCTATCTCACCGGCACCGGCTACCGGATCGTGCCGGTGGTGGCGCTGGTCGAGCCGCCCTTCGCGCTGACGATCAATCCCAATGAGGTCGACGAGGCCTTCGAGACGCCGCTCTCCTTCCTGTTCGACCCGGCCAATCACAAGCGCGAGGGGCGCGAGTGGAAGGGGCATCTGCGCACCTACTATGCGATGTCGTTCGAGGGTCGCTATATCTGGGGAGCGACCGCCGGCATGATCCGCAATCTCTACGAGCGGCTGGCGGGCTAGAGCATTGGGCCGAAAAGCGGAGTGCGCTTTTCGGACGCATCCGATGCGGCGATGTAAACTGAGACTGCGCGAATACCGCGCCGGGGAACGACGAAACCGATGCTGCGCGCGATCATCGAAGAGGTTCTGCTCTTCGTCCTGCCCTTCTGCATCTTTGCAGCCTATCTCGTCCTCAACCGGCGCAACCCGTTCGACGTCGAGCATTGGAGCCCGCATGCCTTCCGCCTGGCGGTCGTGGGCTTCCTGCTGGCGATCGCCGTGCTGATCTATGGCGGGTTCATCGCGCCGCGCAGCCGGGGCGCCTACGATCCTCCGCATATGGAGAACGGAGTGCTGGTGCACGGCCGCTTCAAATGATCGAGGAACGCGCCGGGGAGATCGGGAGCTTCCTCGCTCAACCCGCATTGGCGCGGCTGCTGCAAGCGCTCGACGGCGACGGAGAGGAAACGCGCGTCGTCGGCGGCGCGGTGCGCAACCTCCTGCTCGGCGAGCCGGTGAGCGACGTCGATCTCGCCACCACCGCGCTCCCGGAGGAGACGATCCGGCGCGGGCGGGCGGCCGGCTTCAAGGCGGTGCCGACCGGCATCGAGCATGGCACGGTCACGCTCGTGGCGGGGGGCCTGAGCTTCGAAGTCACGACGCTCAGGCGCGATGTCGAGACCGATGGGCGCCGTGCCAAGGTCGTGTTCGGCCGCGATTTCGCCGCGGATGCATTGCGGCGCGACTTCACCATCAATGCGCTCGGGCTCGGCCGAGACGGCCGGTTGCATGATTATTGCGGCGGGCTCGACGACCTCGCGCAGCGGCGCGTGCGCTTCATCGGCGATGCCGCGACCCGCATCCGCGAGGACTATCTGCGCATCCTCCGCTTCTTCCGCTTCCATGCCCGCTACGGCATGGGGGAGCCGGACGGCGAGGGCCTGAACGCTTGCATCGCCGACCGCGAGGGGCTCGCCGGCCTGTCGCGCGAACGGGTGCGGGCGGAATTGCTGAAGCTCCTCGTCGCGCCCCGAGTCGCGGCCACGATCGGCGCAATGGCCGGCGCCGGGCTCATCATGCCGGTGATCGGCGGCGTGCCGCATCTCTCGCGCTTCGCCGCGGTCGCGGGGGATGAGGGGGCGGGCGTCCATCCGGCCTTCCGGTTGGCGGCACTGGCGGTTTCAGTGGGCGAGGACGCATTGCGCCTGCGCGAACGGCTCCGGCTTTCGAACGAGGAATTCGACCGGATCGAGCGGATCGCACAGGCGCTCGAAGCCTTGGGCGGGCGGGCTGGCCTGCCTGCCATCGCGGCGCTTCGCCGGGTCGCTCATGGCGTCGGGAACGAGGCGGCGGCTGCTGGGCTTGTCCTGCTCAATGCGTCGGCTGGAAGCGAAGTCAGTAGCGAGGTGCAACGCCTCATCCGCGAACTCGGGCAGACGCCGCCGTTTCTGCCCACGGGCAAGGACATCATCAGTCTTGGCGCTGCGCCGGGACCGCGCGTCGGGCAGGCGCTTGCGGCAGCCCGGCAGGGCTGGATCGAGGCCGGCTGCCCGGCCGGAGCGGACGAACAGATCGAATTCGTCAGGCTGGCGTTAGCCACCCACTAGCGGAACCTGTGCAGGGAGGCTTCGGCCTCAGGGCCAGCGCACCGTCGGCGGCATCGAGGACAGGATCGAATCGACATTGCCGCCGGTCTTCAGGCCGAAGATCGTGCCGCGGTCGTAGAGCAGGTTGAACTCGACATAGCGGCCGCGCCGGACCTGCTGCTCATGGCGCTCGACCTCGCTCCACGGCTTGTCGAGATTGCGGCGCAGGATCTCGGGGTAGCTGCCGAGGAAAGCTTCGCCGATGGCGCGGGTGAAAGCGAGATCCGCCTCGACATCGCCGGTCCAGATGTAGTCGTAGAAGATGCCGCCGATGCCGCGCGGCTCGTTGCGGTGCTTCAGGAAGAAATACTCGTCGCACCAGGTCTTGAAGCGCGGGTAATCCGCCACGGCCGGAAAATTGTCGCAGGGCGCGCGCATCGCGGCGTGGAAATCGCGCGCGTCGGGGTCCTCCTGATTGCGGCGCGCATCCAGAACCGGCGTCAGATCTGCGCCGCCCCCGAACCACGGCTTGGTCGTGACGACGAAGCGCGTGTTCATGTGCACGGTCGGCGCATGCGGGTTCCAGGGATGGGCGATCAGCGAGATGCCCGTGGCGTGGAAACGCGGGTCCTGCGACGCGCCGGGAATCTGTCCGGCGAAATCGGGGTGGAAGCTGCCATGCACCGTCGAGACGTGGACGCCGACCTTCTCGAAGACGCGGCCCTTCATGATCGACATGACGCCGCCGCCGCCGGGCGTGCCGTCATGGTTGGTGCGCTGCCAGGGTGTGCGGACGAAGCGCCCGGGCTCGTTCGTTTCGGGCGGGAAGGGGCCGGCAGCCTCGTCCTCGACCGACTCGAAGGCGGCGCAGATGCGGTCGCGCAGGCTCTCGAACCAGGCGGCGGCGCGCGGCTTCAGCGCTTCGACGACGGCCGGATCGGCGGGCGGGGCTTCAGCGGATTTCGAGGTGGTCATCGTCTGTTCCATCGCGGCCCGGAAAGCCGCCTGTCTGTCGCAATGCCTCGCCCATTACCATCGCAGCCGCCAGCGCGACATTGAGCGAGCGCAATTCCGCCCGCATGGGAATGTGCAGGCTGGCTTCGGCGGCGGCGTGCACCTCGGCGGTCACGCCGGCCGATTCGCGCCCGACCAAAATGATGTCACCGGGCTGAAAAACGAAATCGGGCAGGGGGATGGCGCCGTCGGTCTCGGCCAGGACGAGGCGATGGCCTTCCGCCTTGCGCCAACCGTCGAAGGCGGTGAAGGAATCATGGCGCCTCACGGCTGCGCGTTCGAGATAATCCATGCCGGAACGGCGGAAATGCCGGTCCGAGACGTCGAAGGCCGCCGGCTCGACGATGTCGACGGCGATGCCGAGGCAGGCGGCCATGCGGATCATCGTGCCGGTATTCTGCGGGATGTCCGGCTGGAAAAGGGCGAGGCGCAGCATGGGCCGGTGATGGGCCAACGCCGCCGCTCGCGCAAGCACAGTTGCTTGCAAATAGCCAACAGCAGGCCCGGCATTCGCCGGGCCTGCGATCCGTCCATCGACCTTACTGCCCGCTGGCGCCGGAGACGCCGCCGCCATCGCCGCCAGCACCCGCGCCCGCGCCCACACCGGCGCCCACACCGGCGCCGCTAACGCCCGCCCCTGCGCCGGCGCCAATGCCGCCTCCGTTGCCGCCGAGGCCTGCGCCGACGCCGGCCCCGATGCCGCTGCCGCTGGCGGAAACGCCGGCACCGGCGCCGAGCCCGCCTGCAGCATTGCCGAGGCCAGCACCGAATCCTGCGCCGAGCCCATTGCCACCAAGCGCTGCGCCGAGGCCCGCGCCCAGTCCGCCGGCCGCGTTGCCGAGGCCCGCGCCCAGTCCAGCGCCCAGCCCGCCACCATTCACACCGGCGCCGAGCCCCGCATTGGCGTTGGTGCCGCCGGCCGTCACGCCGGTTCCGACGCCTGCGCCGAGCCCGTTGCTGCCGACATTGGCCGCGGCCCCGACATTGGCGCCGATCGAATTGCCGACACCGGCCGAAACGCCTGCGCCGAGCCCGAGCCCGCCGCCCGTGCTACCGGGCGTGCCCGGGACACCCGGATTACCAGGATTACCCGGCGTGCCGGGAACGCCCGGATTTCCCGGTGTTCCGGGAATGCCGGGGTTGCCCGGTATCCCGGGATTGCCCGGCAAGGCCGCGGTGCGCGTGCCGACCGAGCCGCGCGAGCCGATGACCGGACTTTGCAGGGACGCGAGCCGCAGGCAGCGCTTCAATTGTGCGCCGCGCAGTCCGTCACAGCCGTCGAACGAGGCGTATTCGGATGTGCTGTTGCAAGCAGCGAGGAGAGTGCAGGCGCCAACGGCGCCGAGTATTCGCAAACGCATGGCTTCCTCCTTGGCGAGTTAGTCTATGCGGCTGAAAACAGACCTCGTTTCTCGCAGGTTCCTTGCGGTCGATTCGCAGGGATATCGGAGTTTATACGTCGCAGTTCCGATTTTATGATTATTCTATCTTTCCGGCTGCTTGGGCGCCAGGGCGTTGCTCCGCTACGCCCTAATCCCGCCACCTGCGGCGTCTAGCGCATCGGTGGCACTGTCCACCCGGTCCGCTCCTGACAAGGGGTGGCACGGGGAAAGCCGGTATCCCGAATTGTCGTTTGTTCAGCCCCCATATTCCCGGTAGCGAAACAAGCATGTTCGCTCCGCTCTTCCGCTGGCTCGAAAGCCGCATCGACGTCTTCGCTCCGTTCGACGAGCGGGAGACGCCGCCGCGCGGCGTCTGGCCCTTCATGTGGCACCACATCAAGGACCTGAAGGGCTGGATGGCCCTGATCATGATCACGGGCCTCGGCTTCAGCGGCATCGAGGCCGCGATGTATCTGATGGTCGGCTGGTTCGTCGATCTGCTCTCGACGCAGTCGCCGCAGACGATCTTCCGCGACCATGGCTGGCTCCTGGCGGGCGCGGCCTTCCTGCTCGTGGTCGTCAGGCCGCTGATCTATTTCGCCAATCACGCCATCGTCGACCAGGTCGTGGTGCCGCAGATCACCAACCAGATCCGCTGGCGAAACCATGTCTACACGCTCGGCCATGCGTTGGGTTACTTCCAGAACGATTTCGCCGGGCGCCTCTCCGCCCGCGTCATCCAGGCCGGCCAGTCGATCCGCGGCGCGACGATCGAGGTTATCGACGACCTCTGGTATGCGCTGGTCTTCGCCACGGTCGCGATCGGCTTCTTCGGCAAGACGAGCCTGTGGCTGGCGCTGCCGGTGATCCTCTGGCTTGGGGCCTATGTCACGCTGCTGATCTATTTCGTGCCGCGGGCGAAGCAGCGCTCGGAGGCGAATTCCTTCGGCCGCTCGACGACGACGGGCCGCATCGTCGATTCCTACACCAACATCCTGACGGTGAAGCTGTTCGCGCGGGCCGATGCCGAACGCTCCGCCGTCCGCGACTCGTTGACGCGGTGGAACGCTTCCTTCCTCAACCTGTCGCGCCTGATCACCGGCGTCAGCGTCATCCTGCAGACGATGAACAGCCTGCTCGTGGTGGCCACCGCCTGGCTCGCGCTGCTGCTCTGGAGCCAGGGCGAGATGACGCCGGGCGCGGTCGCCGCAGCCATCGGCCTCGTGCTCAGGCTGGTGCAGATGTCGGGCTGGCTGATCCATCTCGTGCGCGGCATCTTCGAGAATATCGGCTCGGTGCAGGAAAGCATGGAGACGATCGCCAAGCCCCACGACCTGCCGGACGCGCCCGACGCCGTGCCGCTCGTCGTCGACAAGGGGGCGATCAGCTTCGAGAAGATCCGCTTCAATTACGGGCGGGGGCAGGGACTGTTCGAGGGGCTCGATCTCCAGATCAGGCCGGGCGAGCGGATCGGGCTCGTTGGGCCGTCGGGAGCCGGCAAGTCGACATTGGTGAACCTCCTGCTCCGACTCTATCCGCTCGAAGGCGGGCGCATCCTGATCGACGGGCAGGACATCGCCCATGTCACGCAGGACAGTCTGCGCGCGCAGATCGGCATGGTGACGCAGGACAATTCGCTGCTGCACCGCTCGATCGGCGACAATATCGCCTATGGCCGGATCGGTGCGAGCGAGGCCGAGATCGCACGCGCGGCGCAGCAGGCCGAGGCGCATGAGTTCATCCTCGGCCTCGGCGACCAGGACGGCCGCAAGGGGTTCGATTCGCGGGTCGGCGAGCGCGGCGTGAAGCTCTCCGGCGGGCAGCGCCAGCGCATCGCCATCGCCCGCGTGCTGCTGAAGGATGCGCCGATCCTGATTCTCGACGAGGCGACCTCGGCGCTCGATTCGGAGGTCGAGGCAGCGATCCAACAGCAGCTCGCGGCCTTGATGCAGGGCAAGACCGTTATCGCGATCGCGCATCGGCTCTCGACGATCGCCGCGCTGGACCGGCTGATCGTGCTCGATCAAGGGCGCATCGCCGATATCGGCAGCCATGACGAATTGATTCAGCGCGGTGGCCTCTATGCCCGGCTCTGGGCGCGCCAATCGGGCGGTTTCCTGGCCGCCGCCGATCCGGAAAAGCTCGCCGTCTGACGTCTACGCCGACGGACTGTGCGCCATGCATGGCCAAGGCGTTCCAGACAGTAGACTTCGTCCAATCTGCATGTCAAAGAGCCGATGGTGACGCACCGCCGCATTGCGGCGGCCGCGGCGCGCCCCTATGAGGGCGAGAGGCGATAATTTCGAGCTGTTCCAGCTCGCAAGACGTGTAAGAGGATTGGATCGTGGCGCACGCGACCGATACATCGACCGGAACAACCCGCCGCGATTTCCTGATGCTTGCGACCGGCGCAGCCGGTGCCGTCGGCCTCGGCGCCGTCGTCATCCCCCTGATCAGCCAGCTCGCGCCCGACGCGCAGACGATCGCGGCCGGCGCGCCGATCGATGTCGACCTGGCGCCGATCGCCGAAGGTCAGGCCATCAAGCTGTTCTGGCGCGGCAAGCTGATCTTCGTGCGCCACCGCACCAAGAAGGAAATCGACGAGGCCAAGGCGGTCGACATCGCCACCCTGCGCGACCCGCAGACCGACGAGCAGCGCACCAAGCCCGGCCACGAGCCCTTCCTGATCATCTATGGCAACTGCACCCATCTGGGCTGCGTGCCGCTGGGCAACGCGCCCGGCGACCCGAAGGGCGATTTCGACGGCTGGTTCTGCCCCTGCCACGGCTCGCACTACGATTCCTCCGGCCGCATCCGCAAGGGCCCGGCACCGCTCAACCTGCCGGTTCCGCCCTATGCCTTCACGGCGGACACCAAGATCAAGATCGGCTGAGCAATGCGCTCGACGCTTTCCCGCCAAGATGAGACAGCCTTGAGGCATTCTTCATGAGTGGTCACAGTTCCTACGTCCCGAAGACCGGCATCGAGCGCTGGCTCGACGCACGCCTGCCGATCATCCGGCTGGCCCATGACTCGGCGGTTTCCTATCCGGTTCCGCGCAACCTGAACTATCTGTGGACCTTCGGCGGCATCCTCGTATTCATGCTCGTGGCGCAGATCGTCACCGGCATCATCCTGGCGATGCACTACACGGCGAATTCGCTGATGGCGTTCAATGCCGTCGAGCACATCATGCGCGACGTGAACTACGGCTGGCTGCTGCGCTACCTGCACTCGAACGGCGCCTCGATGTTCTTCGTCGCGGTCTACGTGCACATCTTCCGCGGGCTTTATTATGGCTCGTACAAGGCGCCGCGCGAGGTGCTCTGGATTCTCGGCGTGGTCATCTTCCTGCTGATGATGGCGACGGCGTTCATGGGCTACGTGCTCCCCTGGGGCCAGATGTCCTTCTGGGGCGCCACCGTCATCACCAACCTGTTCTCGGCGCTGCCGGTGATCGGCGAGACGATCGTCACCTTCCTGTGGGGCGGCTATTCGGTCGACAACCCGACGCTGAACCGCTTCTTCTCGCTGCACTACCTGCTGCCGTTCATGATCTTCGGCGTCGTGGTGCTGCACATCTGGGCGCTGCATGTCGTCGGCCAGAACAACCCGACCGGCGTCGAGGTGAAGAATGTTCAGAAAGACACCGTGCCGTTCACGCCCTACGCGACCGTGAAGGACATCTTCGGCATGGTCGTGTTCATGATCCTGTTCTCCTGGTTCGTGTTCTACCAGCCGAACTTCATGGGCCATGCCGACAACTACATCCCGGCCAATCCCGCAGCGACGCCGGCCCATATCGTTCCTGAATGGTACTTCCTGCCGTTCTACGCGATCCTGCGCGCCATCCCCGACAAGCTCGGCGGCGTCATGGCCATGGGCGGCGCGATCGTGGTTCTCGCCTTCCTGCCCTGGATCGACACCTCCAAGGTCAAGTCGATGAGCTACCGGCCGATCGCGCGCCAGTTGTTCTGGATGTTCCTCCTGGTCTGCATCGGCCTCGGCTATCTCGGCGCCATGCCGGCCGACGAGCCCTATGTGACCATCTCGCGCATCCTCACCGTGCTGTATTTCGGCTTCTTCGTCGCGCTGTTCATCGTCGGGCTGTTCGAGCGCCCGAAGGCGCTGCCGACCTCGATCGCCGATGCCGTGCTCGCTTCCGCCAATGGCGGGTCGGCGGCCCGCGTCGCGACCGCCGCTGCTGCCGAACCGAACGTCAAGGGCTGACGGAACCATGAGCAGAACATCGTTTCGTCTCGCCCTGACCGGGCTTGCCGCCGGCCTCTCGCTGGCGCTGTTCCAGCCAGCCGCGCAGGCTGCCGAAGGCGGCTTCAAGCCGCCTCAGTTGAGCTGGTCGTTCTCCGGTCCATTCGGCAAGTTCGACCGAGCCCAGCTCCAGCGCGGCTTCAAGGTCTACAAGGAAGTCTGCGCGAGCTGCCACGGCGCGAGCCTCGTCGCCTTCCGCAACCTGTCGCAGCCGGGCGGCCCCGAGTTCACGCCCGGCCAGGTCGCCGCGCTCGCCGGGACCTACCAGATCAAGGACGGCCCGAACGACCAGGGCGAGATGTTCGACCGGCCCGGCCGCCCGGCCGACCGCTTCCCGTCGCCGTTCCCGAACGAGCAGGCGGCGCGCGCGGCCCAGGGCGGCGCCTATCCGCCGGACTTCTCGGTTCTGGCCAAGGCGCGCACCTATGAGCGCGGTTTCCCGACCTTCATCTTCGATATCTTCACCCAGTATCAGGAGCAGGGGCCGGACTACATCCACGCCCTGATGGTCGGTTACGAGGAGCCGCCGGCCGGCGTCACGCTTCTGCCGGGGCAGAACTACAACAAGTACATGCCCGGTCATCTCATCGCGATGCCGAAGCCCCTCTCGGACGGCCAGATCGAGTATCCGAAGGGGCCGGACGGCAAGGCGCCGGTGCCGGAGACGGTCGATCAGTATGCCCGCGACGTCGCCGCCTTCATGGTCTGGATGGCCGAGCCGCACCTGGAAGCGCGCAAGCGCATGGGCTTGCAGGTGATGGCGTTCCTCGTGATTTTCGCGGGGCTGCTCTACTACACCAAGAAGAAGGTGTGGTCGCGCATGCCGGACGGCTCGCCGGCGCACTGAAGCAGGCTGGTATCGTTATGGAAAAGGCCCCGGTGACGGGGCCTTTTTCGTTGGGGGCCGAACGCGGGCGCGAGCGTGGCACGGTTCCCGAAAAATGCGCGGACAGCGCGAGGAACCCTTTTCCGGAGGGAGAGGGGGCTCCCCCGGTTCCGGCGCCCTCTGGTCGCGAGATGCTCGGGGCAAGCCCGAGCATGACGGCATCCTGCCCGGCCGTATTGCGACCGTCATCGAAAGGTGGTCCTTTCCGCGCCCATATCTGTTGTCGCATCGAATCCGTCCGAAAGTGGCTTCCGCTTTTCGGTTCGATGCTCGAGGGAATCGACCATGAGCGAAGCCGTTCTCGGAATCATCGGCGGATCGGGCATCTACGATCTGCCGGGCCTGACCGATCTGCGCGAAGAGCGCGTCGAAAGCCCGTGGGGCGAGCCCTCCGACAGCTTGCGGATCGGCCGGATCGGCCAAACGAAGATCGTGTTTCTGCCCCGCCATGGCCGCGGCCACGCGATCCCCCCCTCCGAGATCAACTACCGCGCCAATATCGACGTGCTGAAGCGGGCGGGCGTGACCGATCTCGTCTCGCTCTCAGCCTGCGGCTCCTACAAGGCGGAGCTCTATCCCGGCCTGTTCGTGCTGGTCGACCAGTTCGTCGACAGGACGAGCCGCCGCGAGAACTCCTTCTTCGGCAAGGGTTGCGTCGCCCATGTCTCGGTCGCCCAGCCGGTCGGGCCTGCCCTGCAGGCGCGGATCGCGGCGGCGGCGCAGGCCGAGGAGCTGCCCTTCGTGCGCGGCGGCACGCTGGTCACGATGGAGGGCCCGCAATTCTCGACCTATGCGGAATCGATGACCTATCGCGGTCTCGGCTACGACCTGATCGGCATGACGGCGATGCCCGAGGCCAAGCTCGCCCGCGAGGCCGAGATCACCTACGCGACCGTCGCAATGGTGACCGATTACGATTGCTGGCACGAGTTGCACGGCGCCGTCGATGTCGCCTCGGTCATCGCCGTGCTCCACGAGAATGCGGACAAGGCGCGGCGCCTCGTGGCGCGGCTCGCCGCCGATTTCCCGGCGGAGCGCGAGCCATGCCCGGCCGGCTCCCACAATGCGCTCGACAACGCCATCGTGACGGCGCCGGCCTTCCGCGATCCGGCCCTGCTGGCAAAGCTCGACGCCGTCGCCGGGCGCGTGCTCAAGGTGGCGTGATGACGGCGCCCTTGACGAAGCCGGCTCGGCGTCCGACCAAGGCGTCCGCCTTGGCTTCCGAGACTGCGCCCATGAACCTTGCCGACAGCATCCGCGCCATTCCCGATTATCCCCGGCCCGGCATCGTCTTTCGCGACATCACCACGCTGCTCGGCGATGCCAGGGCTTTCCGCCGGGCCGTCGACGAGCTGGTGCAGCCCTTCGCTGGCCTGAAGATCGCGAAGATCGCCGGCATCGAAGCGCGCGGGTTCATCCTGGGCGGGGCTGTGGCGCACCAGCTTTCGGCCGGCTTCGTTCCCGTCCGCAAGAAGGGCAAGCTGCCGCTGGAGACGCTGCGCGCGACCTATGCGCTCGAATACGGCACTGACGAGATCGAGATCCATCGCGACGCGGTGCAGCCGGGCGAGCGTGTCCTGCTGGTCGACGACCTGATCGCGACCGGCGGCACGGCGGAGGCGGCGGTCAACCTGCTCGCGGGCTTGGGCGCCGAGGTCGTGGCGGCCTGTTTCATCGTCGACCTGCCGGAGCTCGGTGGCGCTGACAAGATCCGGCGGCTGGGCGTGCCGGTGCGCACGCTGGTTTCCTTCGCGGGCGATTGAGCGGCGGATGAAGATCAACGGCCAGCACTATCGCACGATCTGGCTTGCGCAGGATGGCTGGCGGGTCGTCGTGATCGACCAGACGCGCCTTCCTTTCCGTTTCGAGACCGTGGCGCTGGGCTCGGCCGAGCAGGCGGCCGATGCGATCCGCAGCATGGTCGTGCGCGGGGCTCCCCTGATCGGCGCGACGGCTGCCTATGGCGTCGCGCTGGCGATGCGGGCGGATGCATCGGATGCGGCCTTGGAAGCGGCGCTCGCCCTTCTCGGCGCCACGCGGCCGACCGCCGTCAATCTGCATTGGGCGCTGGAGCGGATGCGCGGCGCCCTTGCTGCATTGCCTCCGGAGATGCGTGCCGAAACTGCTTATGCGGAAGCTGCGGCGATCTGCGACGAGGATGTCGCCTTGTGCCGCGCGATCGGCGAGCACGGGCTGCCTGTGATCGCTGGGATCGCGGCGCGCAGGCCTGTCGGCACGCCGGTCAATATCCTAACCCATTGCAATGCCGGCTGGCTTGCCACGGTGGACTGGGGCACGGCGCTGGCGCCGATCTACCTCGCCCATGATGCCGGCATACCCGTCCATGTCTGGGTCGACGAGACCCGGCCGCGCAACCAGGGCGCGGCGCTGACAGCCTATGAGCTCGGCTCCCATGGCGTGCCGCATACGGTGATCGCCGACAATGCCGGTGGGCACCTGATGCAGCACGGGCAGGTCGACATGGTGATCGTCGGGACCGACCGGACCACGGCTTCCGGCGACGTCGCCAACAAGATCGGGACCTATCTCAAGGCGCTCGCCGCGCATGACAACGGCGTGGCCTTCTACGTGGCGCTGCCCTCGCCGACGATCGACTGGAGCATCCGCGACGGCCTTGCCGATATCCCGATCGAGGAGCGGGCGGCGCGCGAGGTGACGCATCTCTCCGGGCTCGCCGATGACGGCGAGGTCAGGTCCGTGCGCGTCGTCGCGCCGGGCAGCGGCGCGGCCAATCCGGCTTTCGACGTGACGCCGGCGCGGCTGGTCACGGGGCTGATCACCGAGCGCGGCGTCTGCGCAGCCAGCGCCGAGGGCCTCGCGCAACTCTTTCCCGATCTGGCGAACAAGAGCACGAGATGACCGAAACGGAGCTGCGGCAAGAGATCGTCTCGGTCGCGCAGGCGATCGACCGGGCGGGGTTCTGCCCGTCGAAATCGGGCAATGTCTCGGCGCGTTTCGGCGACGGCCTGCTGATCACGCCGTCGGGCCTGCCCTATGCGCAGACGAAGCCTGAAGACCTGATCCATCTCGGGCTCGACGGCGCCGTGCTCGGCGGCAGCCGCAAGCCCTCCTCGGAATGGCCCTTCCATGTCGCGATCTATCGGGCGAGGCCGGATGCGCAGGCGATCGTTCACACCCATTCGCCGCGCGCGACCGCGCTGTCCTGCACGCGGCGCGGCATCCCGGCCTTCCATTACATGATCGCGCTCTGCGGCGGCGCCGATGTGCGCTGCGCCGAATACGCCACCTTCGGGACGCCGGAGCTGGCCGAGAATGCCGTGAAGGCGCTGGAGGGGCGCAAGGCGGTGCTGCTGGCCAATCACGGCGTCATCGCGCTCGGCCAGACGCTCGCAGGCGCCCATACCATCGTCGCGGAGGTTGAAAATCTCGCGGGACAGTATCTCGACATCCTCGCGGCGGGGATCGAGCCGGTCATCCTCGATACCGCCGAAATGGAGCGCGTCGGCGCCAAGTTCGCGGGCTACGGCAAGGTCGGTTGATCTGACCGGTTCGGTCTTACGCACCGTTAAGCACTGCCACCCTAGGGTGGCGCATGATCGTTTCGCGCTACCTGCACGAGTCATTCGATGTGCTGTCGGTCGGCGTCTGCGAGTACGATGCGGAGCATCGTGCCGTCGGCTGGAACCGCACGTTCCTGCATTTCTTCCCGGAAGACGACGGGCTGATTTATCCTGGCGAGCCTTATGTCGACAATCTCCGGCGCTTCTACACGCTGCGGCTCGCGCCCGAGGAGATGCACGATATCGACCGCTACATCGCCGAGGGCATGGCGCGCCACGAGAACCAGACGCAGGCCTTCGAATTCCTGCATAACGGCCGCCGGTTGCGCGCGACCTCGCTGCTGGCGCCCTGCGGCGGCCGGGTCAGGATGTGGCAGATGCTGGAAGCACCGCGACGCGCCGGAGCGATGGCCGAGGCCATGCTGCCGGCCTTCGAGGCGCTGCGCTTCATTCCGGACGGCGCGATGCTGCTCGATGGCGAGGATCGGATCATCGCCACCAACGACGCCTTCTGCGATCTCTACGACATCCCGGCGGACACGCTGCTCGTCGGCTTGAAGTTCGACGAGATCGTCGCCGAGTGCTGGCGCGGCGTCTCGGCCGTCGCGGGCCTGCGCGCCAGCATCCTCAACGGCCTGCGCTATGACGGTGCGCCCTTCGAGATCGAACTGCCCGGCCAGCGCTGGCGGCGCGTCGTCGCCCGGCACACGCTCGAGGGCTTGAGCTGCTTCATCCATGCCGACACCACGGCGGCCAAGCGCCAGCAGGCGGCGCTTCTCAGCGCACAGGACGCCCTGCGCCAGGCCAATGCCGAGCTGGTGAAGCTCGCGCAGACGGATGGATTGACCGGTCTCACCAACCGTCGCCGCTTCATCGAATGCCTCGCCGGCGAGGCGGCGCGTCCGCAGTCTCTGGCGCTGCTGATCGTCGATGTCGATCATTTCAAGGCGATCAACGACCAGTTCGGCCATGTCGCCGGCGATACCTGCCTGCGTCTGGTGGCACAGGTCATCGACGGTCCGCCGACCGGAGCGGCGCGGCTTGTCGCGCGGCTCGGCGGCGAGGAGTTCGGCGTGTTGATCGCGGATGCGACGCCGGGCGAAGCGATGGCCGTCGCCGAGGCGATCCGGCAGGCGTTGGCGCAGGCGCCCTGGCGGGCGGTCGATGCGCAATTGCAGGCCGCCACGGTCTCGATCGGGCTATGCTGCGGCCACGGGCCGCTCGACGGAGATGCGCTCTATGCCCATGCCGATGCGGCGCTCTATGCCGCCAAGCGCAATGGCCGCGACCGGATCGAGACCGTGCATCTGCCGGCGGCGGCAGACCTGAAAGCGGGCTGAGTTCAGCCCGGTTTACGCTCGACGAACACGCAGCCGTCGAAGCTGAAGACCTCTTCGCCGTGCTGGTTCACCCCGGTGTTGCGGTGAAAGAACAGGCCCCATTGCGGGCGCGAGGCGCTCTCGCGCTTGTCCACGACCTGCGAATGATAGGTGATGCGGTCTCCGGCGAAGACCGGCTTCGTCCAGCGCAGATTCTTGAAACCGGGGGAGGGGCCGAGGCGGGCGACGCGGTCCGGTGCCGCGGCGATCTGACTTTTGCGGTGCTGGACCATGCAGGCCATCCAGACGGCTGCGCTGTGCCAGCCGGAGGCGGCGAGCCGGCCGAAGGAGCTATCGCGCGCCGCTGCCTCGTCCATGTGGAAGGGCTGCGGATCGAAGCTGCGGGCGAAGGCGACGATCTCCTCGGCCGTGAAGACGAAGCTGCCGAGCTCGTGGCTGTCGCCGATCGACAGCTCTTCGAAGAAGCGCGTCGGTCCCGGCGGCTCGGCAGGCGCTTCCAGCGGGCTCTCGACGGACGGGCGCTCGTAGATCGGCGCATGGTCGAGCCAGGGGCCGGCCGGGTGCTTGCCGATGCCGGAGCCCTTGCGGCCGAACATGATCCAGTTGGTCTGCTCCAGGATCGGTTCGTCGCGCTGGTTCAAGAGTTCGAGCCGGAAGCGGACGAGGCCCATCTCGGGGCGGGAGCGCGAGGCCTTACTCTCCAGCACGGTGCGCCGTGCGCTGACGCTGTCGCCTGGGAGAAGGGGGCGCAGCCACTTCACCTCATCGATGCCCGGCGCGCCCATGCTGGCGGCGTCGAGCAGGAATTCCTCGGTCATCAGGCGCATCAGCAGCGCGCAGCTATGCCAGCCCGAGCCGATCAGGCGGCCGACGAAGCTCGCCTTGGCGGCTTCCGGATCGACATGGAAATCCTGCGCGTCATAGCGCGAGGCGAAGGCGACGATGTCGTCCTGCGAGACGTCGAGGCTGCGCGAAAGTGCGCTCTGGCCCGGGACGAAATCCTCGAAATACGACATCGCCGGCGGGCTCTTCAGTTCGCGAAACGGAAATGCAGCACGTCGCCGTCGGCGACGACGTATTCCTTGCCCTCGAGCCGGAACTTGCCGGCCTCGCGCGCGCCGGCCTCGCCCTTGTTGGCGATGTAGTCGTCATAGGCGATGGTTTCGGCGCGGATATAGCCCTTCTCGAAATCGGTATGGATCACGCCGGCGGCCTGCGGCCCCTTGGTGCCCTTCTCGATCGTCCAGGCGCGGGCCTCCTTCGGGCCCACCGTGAAATAGGTCACGAGATGGAGCAGGGCGTAGCCGGCGCGGATCACGCGGTTCAGGCCGGGCTCGTCGAGGCCGACGGCCTCCAGATACTCGGTCTGCTCCTCGGCCGGCAGGACGGCGATCTCGCTCTCGATCTTGGCGGAGACGACGACGGCGACGGCGCCTTCCTCGGCAGCGCGCTTCTTCACTAGCTCGGAGAAGCCGTTGCCCTTGTCGGCGCTGGCTTCCTCGACATTGCAGACATAGAGCACGGGCTTCGACGAGAGCAGGCCGAGCAGTTCGAAGGGTCGGCGCTCCTCGGCCGAGAGCTGGACGAGGCGGGCGGGCTTGCCGTCGCGCAGGAGGGTGAGGCAGCGGTTCATCAGGTCGACCGCTTCCTTGGCCTCCTTGTCGCCAGACTTCGCCTTTTTCTCCAGCGGCAGCACGCGCTTCTCGAGGCTGTCGAGGTCGGCGAGCATCAGCTCCGTCTCGATCGTCTCGATATCGTCGACCGGCGAGACCTTGCCCTCGACATGGGTGATGTCGCCGTCCTCGAAGCAGCGCACGACATGGGCGATGGCGTCGCATTCGCGGATATTGGCGAGGAACTGGTTGCCGAGCCCTTCACCGCGCGAGGCGCCGCGCACGAGGCCGGCGATGTCGACGAAGGTCAGACGCGTCGGGATGATCTCCTTGGAGCCGGCGATGGCCGCGAGCTTCTCCAGCCGCTCGTCGGGCACGGCGACGTCACCGACATTCGGCTCGATCGTGCAGAACGGGTAGTTCGCGGCCTGCGCCGCGGCCGTCTGCGTCAGCGCGTTGAAGAGGGTCGACTTGCCGACATTCGGCAGGCCGACGATTCCGCATTTGAAACCCATGATCGCCTGTTCCGTTGCCCGTGGCGGAATAGCCGCAGCCGGGCGTGAAGCTTTGAAAGTTGGGGCCTTATTGGGGGGCTTGCGCGATAAAGACAAGTGCCGCGCGCCTTATGCCGGCCGTGTCCCTCACGCGAACGTGCATGGCGGTGCAGCGGGTGAGGGTGCTGGATTTCCCGCATCGCCTGCCCGCATCGTTCGGAGCTTCGTCATGAATCGTTTTCGCCTCGCGCTCGCCCTGTCGGTCTTTGCTCTTGCCGGCGGCGCGGCCATCGCCCAGGCGCCCGGTACACGCCTGCGCGGCGAGGTCGAGGCGGTGAACGAAACGACGATGATGCTCAAGGCCGCCGACGGACGGGAGATCAAGGTCGCGCTCGCGCCGGGCTTCTCGGTCGGCGGCATGGCCGCGGCGAAGGTCTCCGATATCGCCAAGGGCAGCTTCATCGGCGTCGGCGCCAAGCCTCAAGCCGACGGCACGCTGCTCGCGGTGCAGGTGGTGATCTTCCCGGAATCGATGCGCGGCACGGGCGAGGGGCATCGGCCGTGGGGCGTGCTACCGGACGCGACCATGACCAATGCGACTGTGGCCGAGACGGTCTCCAAGGTCGACGGCGCCAATCTGGTGCTGAGCTATCCCGGGGGCGAGCAGAAGGTCGCGATCACGCCGGAAGCGACGATCCTGATGGCGGCGCCGGCCGAGGCGAGCGAGCTCAAGCCCGGAGCGCAGGTCGCGATGACGGCGAGCCGTCAGGCCGATGGCAGCTATAGCACGAGCCGCGTCACGGTGGCGAAGGCGGGCGCGAAACTGCCGTTGTAGGTGAGGCGCCGTCCGCTTTTTTCGTCATCCCGGACGAGCCGCTTCAGTGGCGCCGATCCGTGATCCATGCCTGAACCGTTCCGGAATGGATCCCGGGTCTCCCTGCGGTCGCCCGGGATGACGACGCGTTTTATAAATGATCTATGGGAGCGAAATCAGCCGTCGCTCTTCTCGCCGAGGCGCTTCACGGCGGCGTGGCCGCGCGCATCCATGAAGAGATGCACCTTGTTCTGGAAGCCTGTGTCGTCATGGGCCGCGAGCAGGGCAGCGTGGTCGGCGCAGGCCGTGCAGAGATCCTCGACCCAGGGCTGCTCGGGCTTGCCGAAATCGTTGAGCACATAGGCGTGGACCAGCGCCTTGTCGCCGGGATGGCCGATACCCATCCGGACGCGGCGATAGTCGTTGCCGATCGCCGCCGTAGTCGAGCGCAGGCCGTTATGGCCGGCATTGCCGCCGCCAAGCTTCACGCGCAGCTTGGCTGGCGCGAGATCGAGCTCGTCATGGAAGACGACGACATCGGCCGGCGCGATCTTGAAGAAGCGCGCGGCTTCGCCGATCGAACGGCCGGATTCGTTCATATAGGTCTGCGGCTTGAGCAGGATGACCTTCTCGCCGCCGATCGTCGCCTCGCAGGCCTCGGCCTGGAAACGGGCACGCCAGGGCGAGGCGCGGTGCAGGCGCGCGATCTCGTCCACGGCCATGAAGCCGATATTGTGCCGGTTGCGGGCATAGCGCGCGCCTGGATTGCCGAGGCCGGCGAAGATCAGCATGGCGGGACTCCGGCAGGCTTGTCAGGTTAGCATCGGGTTCGTCCGGAAGCCGGAACCGCTTTTCGGTCCGATGCCATAGCAAAACGGCCGGGCTGCCCCGGCCGTCTCATGATCGTTCCGGATGGAGCGGCGCCGGCTGGCGCCGTTTCATCAGGCCTTGGCTTCGGGAGCAGCCTCGGCAGCGGCGTCGGCGGCCGGCTCTTCCTCGACGGTCGGGGCGGAGACCGTGACGATCGTGGCGTCGGCCGCGATCGAGAGCTTGGCGCCGGCCGGGAGCTTGATCGCATCGGCGTGGATCGAGTCGCCAACGTTCAGGCCGGCGACGGAGACGTCGATCGATTCCGGAATGCTGTCGGGCTCTACGGTGACTTCTAGAGCGTGCTCAACGATCTGGACCAGGCCGCCGTTCTTGACGCCGGGGCTCTGCTCCTGATCGACGACGTGCACCGGAACCTGGACGGTGACGGTCTGGCCCTTGGCGACGCGCAGGAAGTCGACATGGATCGGGAAATCCTTGACCGGGTCGAGCTGGTAATCGCGCGGAATGACGCGCTGCTTCTTACCGGCGACGCTGATCTCGAAGATCGTGGTCAGGAAGTGGCCGCCGAAAATCAACTGGCGGGTCTTGTTGGCGTCGAGCGCGATGGCTTCGGGAGCGGCGCCCCCACCATAGATCACGGCAGGCGTCTGGCCCTGGCGACGAACGGCACGAGCGGCCCCCTTGCCGACCTGTGCGCGCGCCGAAGCCTCGATTTGCTTCACGGCGGTCATGTTGGATGTCCTTGACTTGTAAAATGACAAGGCCGCCCGCTGGCGGCCATCGGATGGTGCGTTCAGAGCCTCCAAGGGTGTCAGCCGAACGCAGGGGTGCTCATAGGCGAAAACCGCGGCGATCTCAAGTCTGGCCTGGAAAGGCAGCTAGGCCGCGTTGGCGACGAGGCCGGTCTCGGCAGGGGCGGCCTGGATCGGCTGTGCGAAGCGCGCCAGCCATTCACGGATGATCGAGGCCGATACCGGCGGGGAGTACAGATAGCCCTGACCGAGGCGGCAGCCCACCTCCGTGAGACGCTCGGCCTGTCCTTGCGTCTCGATGCCCTCGGCGACGATCTTCATGCCAAGGCGGCGGGTCATCGTCAGCAGCGCCTCGATGATGATCTCGCTACGGGCGCCGCTGCCGAGCGAGCCGACGAAGGAGCGGTCGATCTTGATGATGTCGATCGGGAAATCGAGCAGATGGGTGAGCGACGCGAAGCCGGTGCCGAAATCGTCGAGCGCGACCGGCGAGCCGCAGGCGCGCAGCGCCTCCATCGTGCGGGCGACGCCGTCCTTGCGCCCACCCATGAAGACTTGCTCGGTGACCTCTATCACGAGATGCTGCATCGGGACGCCGACCCGCTCCAGAATGCGGCTGGCGCGCTGCACCAGATCGCCCTTCTGGAAATCGGCCGAGGTGACGTTGACCGCGACATGCTGGAAGTTCAGGCCGCTCGCCCGCCATTCGGCCATGTCGGCGGCAACCGCCGTCAGCATCTGCGTGGTCGTGCGATGGGCGATCTTCGGATCCCGCAGCGCATCCTGGAATTCGCCGGCCGCGACGATGCGGCCGTCGTCGAGCCGCATCCGCGCAAGGGCCTCGACGCCGACAACCTGGGTCGTATCGAGCCGGATGATCGGCTGGTAATAGGGGATGATGCGTTCGTCGCCGAGCGCGCTGGCGACATCCCTGCGGACATGGATGCGCTGCATCATGGCGCTGCGCAACTGCCGGCGGAAGCGGACATAGCGGCCGCGGCGGGTTTCCTTGGCGTGGTAGAGGGCGAGATCGGCGTTCTGCCGCAAGGTGACGCTGTCGAGCCCGTCTTCGCCGGCCAGTGCCCCGCCGATGGTGATGCCGGGCTGAAGGCTGTGGCCGTCATGTTCAAGAGGGGCTGCCATGGCAGCAAGGGCCGCGGCGGCCAGGGCGCGCATGCGGGCGGGCCCCTCGCAATCCGGGATGAGGACGGCAAATTCGTCGCCGCCGATCCGGCAGGTGAGGCAATCGGCCAGCGCAGCGTCCAGCCGTACGCCGACCTCGGCGATCAGGGCGTCGCCGGCGGCATGGCCGAGCGTGTCGTTGACCAGCTTGAGATGGTCGATGTCGATCAGCATCAGCCCGTAGCGCCGGCCGATGCTGCTCATTCCGGCGATGGCGCTGTTGAACTGGCTGCGGTTCGGCAGTCCGGTCAGCGTATCGAAATAGGCGAGGCGGTGATTGCGGGTGCGAACCTCGTCATGCTCGATGGCGATGGCGCAGAGATGGACGCAGGTCGCGACGATCTGGCGCTCGAGTTCGCGGGCACGACGTGGCCTGGTGAAATAGAAGGCGAAGGCACCGACCACGCGCCCGTCGCGCGCCTTGATCGGCGTCGACCAGCAGGCGCGCAGGCCGAGCGGCAGGGCGAGATCGGTATAGGGCGCCCAAAGCGGATCGGTGGCGATATCAGTGACTTCGACGGGTTCGCCGCGGAAGACCGCGGTTCCGCAGGAGCCGACATTGGGGCCGGCCGGCAATCTCTTGATCGCACTAACGTATTGCGCCGGCAGGCTGGGCGAGGCGAGGGGTTGCAGGCAGAGCTGGTCGTCGACGGTCACGACCGAGCAGATCACGCCGGGCGAGATCGCTTCGGCGCGATGGCACAGGCGTTCCATGCACGCGATCAGGGTTTCGCCCCGCGCGATATCTTCAAGAATATCGTTCTGCAGGGCTTGCAGGCGGCCCGAAGGTCTGGTCACGGCATGTCTGACAGGGTTCGTCGAAGACCCGTTCCCTAGAGCAAATGCCTTAAAGCCAGGTTGCGCCGCCGCTTCAAACTTTACGCGGGGTTGTAGCGCGGGGTCAGGCCGCGACCAGTCCCAGCCGTTCGTCGCGGCGCCGCAGCAGATGCATCAGAGGCAGGGCGAGCAGCACCATCCAGGCTTTGCCGATGATCTGGCCGGCGAGGAAGTCGAGGCTGCCGAAGGCGAGATACAGGAAGACGAAGCTGTCGACGACGAGACCGATCACGCTCGACGCGAAGACGGCCGTGACGAAGCGGCGACGCTGGAGCGGGGTATAGACCGCGAAATCGGCCAGTTCGGAGAGAAGGAAGGCCGCGACCGAGGCCAGCACGATGGCCGGCGGGGCGAGCATCGCCGAGATCAGGGTGCCGACCGCGATGGCGCCGAGACCGGCGAGCGGGCCGAGACGGCGCTGAACGATGTCGCGCAGAACGAGCGCGAGCCCGACCATGAGGACGCCGCTCGGCGCCATGACGCCCGGCCAGACCGGCACGAGGCAGGGACCGTTCGGCACGCAGACCGCGCCGGCATTGCCGATCAGCCAGTTGGCGGCGGGAATGGTCAGGCCGAACAGGACGAGGGCGATGGCGCCTTCCGTCAGGCGCTGGCGGTCACGGGTCATGGAATAAGTCCGCTGTCGTCGGGGGCTGCGAGATAGGCCGCGAAGCCTTTTGATCGCAAATCGCATGCCGGGCAATGGCCGCAGCCGTAACCCCAGCCATGCCGGGTCGTCCTGTCGCCGAGATAGCAGCTATGGCTGTCCTCGATCACGAGGTCGAGCAGGGGCTTTCCGCCGATGGCGCGGGCCAGCGCAAAGGTCTGCGCCTTGTCGCGCCACATCAGGGGCGCGTGCAGGACGAGCCGGCGATCGAGGCCGAGACCAAGCGCGACCTGCATCGCCTTGATCGTGTCGTCGCGGCAATCGGGATAGCCGGAATAATCGGTCTCGCAGACGCCGAGCACGATGTGCTTGAGGTCGCGGCGATAGGCGAGCGCGGCGGCGAAGGTCAGGAAGATCAGGTTGCGGCCGGGCACGAAGGTCGTGGGCAGGCCGGTCTCGGCAAAGGCGATCTCGGTCTCGCGGGTCAGCGCCGTCTCGGATATCGCGCCCAGTGCCTTCAGATCGACGACATGGTCGGGGCCGAGACGCTCGGCATAGCGGGAAGACAGACCCGGCAGCTTCGCGCGGATCGTCTCGCGGCATTCCATCTCGATGCGATGGCGCTGGCCGTAGTCGAAGCCGACCGTCTCGACCGCGTCGAAGCGATCGAGCGCCCAAGCCAGGGCCGTGGTGGAGTCCTGGCCGCCGGAAAACAGGACGAGGGCGCGGGAGTTGCCCAAGCCGAACCTCTCAGTCGAACAGGCTCGAGACGCTGGTCTCGCTCGCCGTGCGTTCGATCGCTTCGCCCATCAGGCCGGCGATCGAGATGACGCGGATGTTGCGGGCGACCTTCACGGCCTCGGTCGGCATGATCGAGTCGGTGATGACCAGCTCCTTGAGCTTGGAGCCGGCGATGCGGGCGACCGCGCCGCCGGAGAGCACGCCATGGGTGATATAGGCGAAGACCTCCTTGGCGCCCTGCTCGAGCAGGGCGTCGGCCGCGTTCACCAGCGTGCCGCCGGAATCGACGATGTCGTCGATCAGGATGCAGGAGCGGCCCTCGACCGAGCCGATGATGTTCATGACCTCGGACTCGCCCGGCCGATCACGGCGCTTGTCGACGATGGCGAGCGGGGCGTCGATACGCTTTGCGAGCGCGCGCGCACGCACCACGCCGCCGACATCCGGCGAGACGACCATGGCGTTCTTCCATTCCAGCCGGTCCTTGATGTCGCGCGCCATCAGCGGGGCGCCGAACAGGTTGTCGGTCGGGATGTCGAAGAAGCCCTGGATCTGGCCGGCATGGAGATCGAGCGTCAGCACGCGGTCGACGCCGGCATGGGTGATCAGGTTGGAGACGAGCTTGGCCGAGATCGGCGTGCGGCCCGAGGCGCGCCGATCCTGACGAGCATAGCCGAAATAGGGGATCACCGCCGTGATGCGCTTGGCCGAGGAGCGGCGCAGGGCATCCGTGATGATCAGCAGTTCCATCAGGTGGTCGTTGGTCGGGAACGAGGTCGACTGGATGATGAAGACATCCTGGCCGCGCACGTTCTCCTGGATCTCGACGAAGACCTCCATGTCGGCGAAGCGCCGGACGGAGGCCTTGGCGAGGGGAATGCTGAGATGGTTGCAGATCGCCTCGGCCAGCGGGCGATTGGAATTGCCGGCGACGACTTTGAAGTGGGAGGCCATGCCGTAGCGCACCGTTGCAGTCAGGCTGAGCAGGGAGGGCCGGCATTGCCGGCTCAATTCGGACGGCTCTTAACAGTGCGGTCGGACGGAGTCGACCGCTGCAGTGCAATATCGACGCGCAAAAAGCGCGGGGCGTTGCGCCGTGACCCGGAAACCACTGCCGCAGCGTCGCCGCGGCATTAGGTCAGCTCTTCTTCTTCTCGTCCGTGGCGGCGACGTGCGTGCCGGGCTTGGCAGGCTTGGCGGGCTTCTCATCGACGCTCAGCGTCTCGATGCCCGGCGCGGTGACGAGGAAGCCGGCGATCGCGTCCATCGAGTCGGACGCGGCCTTGGCGACGATCGTCTGGTCGATGCCGGCCCAGGGGTCGGAACCGCCGCTGCGCTTGCCGATGCTCTCGCCCTGCACGCGCTGGGCGCGCTGCTTGGTCGAATCATAGACGTCCCAGACGAAGGCGAGGGCGGTCTGGCCGTCCTCGGTCGGCTGTGCCGTAAGATAGCCCTTGACGCGGAAGCGCGCCGGCTTGTTGCCGGGAACGATCTCCATCTTGCGCTCGGCGGCGGCCTCGCCGAGCAGGCCGGCGAAGCTGGTGGTGACGTTTTCCGGCGCGCCGGAGATGCTCTGCACCGAGACCGGAACGCCGGGCGCATCGACGCGCGGCCGGGCCGCGGTCTGGGTGGTTTCCTGGCAACCGGCGACAGCCAGCACCAAAACCGGCCCCAGAACGAGGCCGCTCAAACGGTTGATCATGACGCCTCCCGCCCTTTGGGCTGTGGACTGCTTCGAGATTCCCTGCGCGCCCTTAGTAAGCTCAACGGATGACGAGGTCCAGATCGGGCAGGTTGAGCGCCTCGGCGCCGCCTCCGCCGACCAGATAGGTCCGGCCCAGGCACATCGCGGTTTCGCTGGCGGAATCCATCAGGAT
>NZ_JAELTI010000387.1 GCF_016428755.1 Allobosea sp. ASV33 | reverse complement strand
GCGCACCATGGCGGTCAGGGTCAGGCAGATGGTCCGGCGGCCGAGCGTCAGCCGCACCGGCTGGCCGCCGAGCGGCTGGTGCTCGCCCTGGACGCGCTCCATGACGCGGCCGAGCATGTCCTTGGCCGAGCAACCCGGAAAGGCGGCGCGGAAATCCTCCTGCGCCTCGCCGAAGAAGCGCAGCAGCGCCTTGCTGACATAGACGACGCGCCCGGCGGGATCGCAGAGCATGACGCTGGCGCGGCCGTGATCGAGCGCGGCGCGCAGCCTTTCGGCTTCCTGG
>NZ_JAELTI010000386.1 GCF_016428755.1 Allobosea sp. ASV33 | reverse complement strand
ACGGACGCTTCAGCAGGCCGAACATGGTCCTGAAATCCTGGCGCTGGCCCGCCGGCAGCGACGGCAGCGCGATCACATGCCAGACGAGGTTGACGACGACGATCGGCGTCAGCGCCCAGAACACGGCACGCCAGCCGAACAGGCCGCCGAGATAGCTGCCGACTGGCGCGGCGAAGGCGGCCGCGATGGCTTGCCCGCCATACATCAGGGCCAGCGCGCGAGGCACCTCGCTTACAGGAACCAGGCGCATGATCACGGCCGTCGCGAGCGCCCAGAAGCCACCGATGCAGA
>NZ_JAELTI010000385.1 GCF_016428755.1 Allobosea sp. ASV33 | reverse complement strand
AAGGTGAAGAGGTTGCGTTGGTCGGCGGGGGGAACTCTGCCGGGCAGGCGGTGGTATACTTGGCCCCCAAGGTGAAACGCCTTCACCTGGTGATCCGCCGTCGCGATCTCGAAGCGACGATGTCGCGATATCTGATCGATCGGATTGCAGCGTTACCAAATGTCGAGATCCACCCGGAGACGGAAGTGCTTTCTCTCGAGGGAAGCAAACAGCTTGGTCTGACGGGCGCCACATTCGGTAACCGCACGACTCGAGCCACACATCATCGCACGCTGCGACACCTATTCTTGTTCATTG
>NZ_JAELTI010000384.1 GCF_016428755.1 Allobosea sp. ASV33 | reverse complement strand
CCCCCCCCCCCCCCCCCCCCCCCCCCCCCCCCCCCCCCCCCCCCCCCCCCCCCCCCCCCCCCCCCCCCCCCCCCCCCCCCCCCCCCCCCCCCCCCCCCCCCCTTTTTCACGCAGAAGACGGCATACGCGATCGCGCCTAGAGTCTCGTGGGCTCGGAGATGTGTATAAGAGACAGGCGCTGGCCTGTGCGGCTGCGATGGCGGCGGAGCCGAAGCGCCCGCGCGATCTCAAGCCGTCCTGTCCCGACGCCCAGAAAATCCTGCATCGCAACGTCTATGGCTGGTTCGAACGGTCCGGGC
>NZ_JAELTI010000383.1 GCF_016428755.1 Allobosea sp. ASV33 | reverse complement strand
CCCCCCCCCCCCCCCCCCCCCCCCCCCCCCCCCCCCCCCCCCCCCCCCCCCCCCCCCCCCCCCCCCCCCCCCCCCCCCCCCCCCCCCCCCCCCCCCCCCCCCATTTACAAGCAGAAGACGGCATACGCGATCGCGCCTAGAGTCTCGTGGGCTCGGAGATGTGTATAAGAGACAGGCTTCGGGATTGCATCAATGCAAGGGGTCTTTGTCCTCTGATTTTGCCCTGAACAAAGGCCATGCGCGGCATGACAGGCCGGCGGACGGCCGATCCCATAATCGCTCCCGATGAGGCCGAGAGCC
>NZ_JAELTI010000382.1 GCF_016428755.1 Allobosea sp. ASV33 | reverse complement strand
TAGTTGTTCACGGCATAGGACCAGATCAGGTCGTTCGGCCGGAGCATGTTGAAGGCGCCCGCCATGCGCGAACCGTCGAGATAGCCGGTCCGGGCCATCTGCTCCTCGATCGCGCGGATCTGCTCCTGTCTCTTATACACATCTCCGAGCCCACGAGACTCTAGGCGCGATCTCGTATTCCGTCTTCTGCTTGAAAAGGGGGGGGGGGGGGGGGGGGGGGGGGGGGGGGGGGGGGGGGGGGGGGGGGGGGGGGGGGGGGGGGGGGGGGGGGGGGGGGGGGGGGGGGGGGGGGGGGGGGGG
>NZ_JAELTI010000381.1 GCF_016428755.1 Allobosea sp. ASV33 | reverse complement strand
CCCCCCCCCCCCCCCCCCCCCCCCCCCCCCCCCCCCCCCCCCCCCCCCCCCCCCCCCCCCCCCCCCCCCCCCCCCCCCCCCCCCCCCCCCCCCCCCCCCCCCCTGTTCAAGCAGAAGACGGCATACGCGATCGCGCCTAGAGTCTCGTGGGCTCGGAGATGTGTATAAGAGACAGGATTGGAGCCGGCCTATGAGGGGCGTCCGCGCGACAGCCTCGACGGTTTCGCCTGTCCGAAGACGGATATCCGCGCCAGCGCTGACAAGGTCGTGATCGCTGCAGGCGGGTTGACCGCGGAGGTCA
>NZ_JAELTI010000380.1 GCF_016428755.1 Allobosea sp. ASV33 | reverse complement strand
CCCCCCCCCCCCCCCCCCCCCCCCCCCCCCCCCCCCCCCCCCCCCCCCCCCCCCCCCCCCCCCCCCCCCCCCCCCCCCCCCCCCCCCCCCCCCCCCCCCCCCCCTTTCAAGCAGAAGACGGCATACGCGATCGCGCCTAGAGTCTCGTGGGCTCGGAGATGTGTATAAGAGACAGGTGCTGGCCTACGGCAATTTCGTAACGGCCGGCATCAACTTCCTGATCATCGCCTTCGTCCTCTTCCTGGTGGTCAAGGGCATCAACAAGCTGCAGAAGAAAGAGCCGCCGAAGCCGGAGGCTCCC
>NZ_JAELTI010000379.1 GCF_016428755.1 Allobosea sp. ASV33 | reverse complement strand
CCCCCCCCCCCCCCCCCCCCCCCCCCCCCCCCCCCCCCCCCCCCCCCCCCCCCCCCCCCCCCCCCCCCCCCCCCCCCCCCCCCCCCCCCCCCCCCCCCCCCCTTTTACACGCAGAAGACGGCATACGCGATCGCGCCTAGAGTCTCGTGGGCTCGGAGATGTGTATAAGAGACAGGAGCTGCAGACCGGCTGGCATGATGATCAGCTCCCGGGCCTCGGTCGCAGCGCCATCCGTGATCGTGTAGGTGAGGCTGACTTCCTCGAGCGCGAACGCCGCGAAGATCTCGCGGATGTCCGGCGT
>NZ_JAELTI010000053.1 GCF_016428755.1 Allobosea sp. ASV33 | reverse complement strand
GCGCCGCGCCTGATCGCGACGCTCGGCCGCGCCATCGATTTCTGTCAGGCCACCCTCGCCTATGGCCGCGCTGCCGAGGCGACGCCCGCCATCCGCGACGTGCCGTTGCGCCAGCTCGTCGCCGAGCAGGCGGAGATGCTCGGCCTCGGCGAGGGCAAGCAACCGCGTTTCGAGAACCGGATTCCGTCCGAGCTGTCGGCTCCCTGCGATCCCGACCAGATGGCGCGCGTGCTGACCAACCTGATGCGCAACGCGATCCAGGCGCTGACGCGGGCCGGGGCGGACGCCGGCAACCTGCCGGTGCTGACGGTGACGGGGGGGCCGGAAAACGGCTCGGTGACGCTGCGCATCATCGACAACGGCCCCGGCGTGCCGGAGCGGGCCCGGGCCAACCTGTTCCAGGCCTTCCGCGGCTCGGTGACGCCCGGCGGCACCGGCCTCGGGCTGGCGATCGCCGCCGAACTGGTCCGGCTGCATGGCGGATCGATCGCGCTCGAACCCTCGGAGACCGGCGCCGTCTTTGTGGTCATGCTTCCTGCGCGGCGCGCCAACGGGCATTAAAGCCCCCCGTCGCTTTCAGTGGAACCGCGTCGTCATCCCGGGCTTGACCCGGGATCCATCGAAGGACGCCGGTGCTCTATGATGGATCCCGGATCGGCGCCGCTTCGCAGCTGTCCGGGATGACGGCGCGTTTCTTCGGTCAGCTTCACACACCTGCAGCCCATGGCCGCCGATTGGACCGCCCTACTGGCTCGCCCAGATCACCCGCGCCATGAAGGCGATCTCGGCATTGTTCAGCACGCGATCGGCATGCTCGGGATTGAGCGAGGCGAGCTCGACCGTCTTGGCGGTCTGACGCTTGAGTTGCTTGGCCAGCACCTCGCCCTCCACCGTCTTGACCACGACTCGGTCGCCGCGCCGCACCGTCGCAGTCGGCGAGACGATGATAGTGTCGCCGTCGCGATAGAGCGGCAACATGGAATCGCCTGATATCTCCAGCGCATAGGCCTTCTCGTCCGCGACGCCGGGAAAGGCGACCTCCTCCCAACCCGTGCCGACCGGAAAGCCGCCATCGTCGAAGAAGCCGCCGGAACCCGCCTGGGCGAAGCCGATCAAGGGAATCGTGCGCGCCGGCGCCGGCTCGCGCCGCAGCACCACGCTCATGAACTCGTCGAAGGAGGCGCCGGTCGCGACCAGGATCTTGGAGATCGATTCGGTCGAGGGCCAGCGCTCGCGCCCATCGGGGGCGACGCGCTTAGAGCGGTTGAACGTGGTGGCGTCGAGCCCGGCCTTGCGCGCCAGCCCCGAGGCGGTGAAACCGTAGCGCTGGGCCAGCGTGTCGATCGCCCCCCAGATCTGGTCATGTGACAGCATCGCGCAGGCCTCGCTTCGCTCTTGCCGTAGGGCGGGGATAGAAAATAGGAAATATCCCCTATCCGATAAGATTTCAATCCGAATCTCGCCATAATCGGACAACGGCTTGCGGAATCCTCCTGCCAGTGATTAAGCCGGTGCCCGAGATGCGTATGCGAGATTGCCGGTGCCCCTGATCTACAAGATATGCCCTGCCGCGCTCTGGTCGGAAGCCGAGGCCAAGGGCCGCTTCGACGGCGCCCCGGTCGATCTCGCGGACGGCTACATCCATTTTTCCACGGGCGCCCAAGTCGCAGAGACCGCGGCGAAGCACTTCGCCGGGCAGGACGGGCTCCTGCTCATCGCGATTGATGACGAGCGCCTCGGCCCGGCCCTGCGCTACGAGCCTTCGCGCGGCGGCGCCCTGTTCCCGCATCTCTACGCCCCGCTCGATCCGAAAGCGGCGCGCTGGATCGTCCCCATGCCGTTGAAGAGCGACGGCCACCACGCCCTGCCGGAGGAGCTCGCATGATCGGTGGTCTGTTCAACCTCGCCCGGCCGCTGATCCACCGCATGGATGCGGAGACGGCGCATCGCCTGAGCGTCACGGCGCTGGCCACGGCGCGGGCGCTGAAACCGGGTGCGGACGATCCCGTGCTCGCGACCGAGGCGTTCGGATTGTCCTTCCCCAACCCGGTCGGGCTCGCAGCCGGCTTCGACAAGAATGCGGAGGCCGTCGACGGCGCGCTGGGCCTCGGCTTCGGCTTCGTCGAGGTCGGCGGCGTCACGCCGCTGCCGCAACCCGGAAATCCCCACCCGCGCGTCTTCCGCCTGCTGGAGGACGAGGCCGTCATCAACCGCTACGGCCTCAACAGCGAAGGTATGGAAGCCGTGGCAAAGCGGCTCGAGGCGCGCCGCGGCCGCAACGGGCTCGTCGGCGTCAATCTCGGCGCCAACAAGGAATCGACCGACCGTGCCGCCGATTACGCCACGCTGGCGCGCCGGCTCGCCCCACTCGCGGATTTCCTGACGATCAACGTCTCCTCCCCGAACACGCCGGGGCTGCGCGACCTGCAGGCGGAAAGCGCACTCGACGATCTCGTGGCGCGCACGCTCGCCGCACGGGACGCGGTTGCGGCCGGCGGCAAGCGCACGCCGATCCTGATCAAGATCGCGCCGGACCTGACCCTGCCCGAACTCGACGGCATGATCGCGGTCGCGCGCAAGCGCGAGATCGACGGGCTGATCGTCTCGAACACCACGATCGCGCGTCCGGACAGCCTGCGTGGCGCCAGCAAGGGCGAAACCGGCGGGCTCTCCGGCAAGCCGCTCTTCACCGCCTCGACCCGTATGCTGGCCGAGGCCTTCCTGCGCGTCGAAAGCCAGTTCCCGCTGATCGGCGTCGGCGGCGTCGATTCGGCTGAAGCCGCCTTCGCCAAGATCCGTGCCGGCGCGACGCTGGTGCAGTTCTATTCGGCGATGGTGTTCAAGGGACCGGGCCTCGCCAAGGAGATCAAGACCGGCCTCGCCACGCGGGCGCGCCGCGCCGGGCTGACGCGCCTGACAGCCCTGATCGGGCGCGACGCGGCTGCGATCGCGCGCGGCGAACGGCTTTAAGCTCAAGAACCACGGCGTCATTCCGGGGCAGGCCGAAAGCCCGGCTCCGGAATCGATGGGCACGACGTCTGTCGTCATGGTCGGGCTCGTCCCGACCATCCACGTCTTCGTCGGCGCCATGCGGTGTTCAAGACATGGATGCTCGCCACAAGGGCGAGCATGACGAGCTGAAAGGAAGCCGTGTCCTTGGGTTCCGGGCTCGCCCGTTGGGCGCCCCGGAATGACGGCGCGGTTCAGGCGAACTACTTCCGCGCCGCGAAAAGCCGCATCAGCAGCCAGAGCGGCACGACGATCAGAGCTCCGGCGATAAGCCACTGCCCGACCTCGCGGATCGCGCCGAAGCCGAGCCCGGTGATCGAGCGCAGGAAGCGCGCCGCGGCCTCGTAGAGGCTCTGCGGGGACAGGCCCAGGAAAGCCATGGCCGCGCCGACGAGCAGTGAAATGAAGATCAGGCGGACGAGGACGCTGAGAGGCGAGCCGCCGAGAAACCGTTCCATGGAAGCGATAGCCATCCTGTTGCGCCCCATGCCGATCCGGGGCGCCTCCGCGCTGTCTTAACCTGAAACACGCGGCGCTTGAACGGGGTGTGAACGGGCGACCGTCAGGCCGTCGCGCTGGCCCCCGCCGTCGCCCAGGCGGTGCCGGCGATCTTGGAGGCGGCGATCACGGCCTGCGTGCGGCTGTCGACGTCGAGCTTGGTCAGGATCGCCGAGACATGGGCTTTCACCGTCGCCTCGGAGACGCCGAGCTCATAAGCGATCTGCTTGTTGAGAAGCCCCTCGGACAGCATCATCAGCACGCGCACCTGCTGCGGCGTCAGCGTCGACATGCGGCGGACCATATCGGCGATCTCGGCATCGACCGGGGCGGAGAGGTCGACGCCGGGCGGGGTCCAGACACCGCCGTCGAGCACGGCGCGGATCGCCTCGCCCATCTGCGCGACATCCGCCGTCTTGGGCAGGAAGCCGAGCGCACCAAATTCGATGCAGCGGCGAATCACCGCCGGATCGTCATTGGCCGAGACGACGATGACCGGAATCTCCGGATGGTCGGCGCGCAGGAAGAGCAGGCCGGAAAAGCCCTGCACGCCCGGCATGGTCAGGTCGAGCAGGACGAGATCGGCATCGCCGCCGCTGGCCAGCGCCTCGGTCAGGGCTTCCAGCGAGCCGACTTCGCTGACATCGGCCCCGCCGAGCGCGCTCGACACGGCCTGGCGAAGGGCGCCGCGAAACAGCGGATGATCGTCCGCGATGACGATCCGCGTCGAAGGCTGCTTGCTCATCGCCCCACTCCTTAAAGCCTGCATCGCCCCCGCCCGAAGCCGGGCCACCCGCTTCGAGCCGATGCATTCGTCCCACCCGGGCATTTTGCCTCAGGCCGACCGCGCATCACAAGCATTGCAAGCGCAAGGCTGCAACCCATTCCGGTTCAACCATTGGTCGGCAACAGCGCTTCGAGCACCTCGATATGGTCGGCCTCGCGTGGCGGCTTGTCCCAGCGGATGCGGTTGATCCGGGGGAAACGCATGGCGAGGCCGGATTTATGCCGGGTCGAGCGCTGCAGGCCTTCGAAGGCAACCTCGAAGACGAGGCCGGACCCAGCCTCATGCGTGACCTCGCGTACCGGGCCGAAGCGATTCAGCGTGTTCTTGCGGACATATTTGTCGATCTCGATCAGTTCCTCGTCGGTGAAGCCGAAATAGGCCTTGCCGACCGGGACCAGCTCCTGCCCGCCATCCTCCGCCACGCGCCAGACGCCGAAGGTGTAATCGGAATAGAAGGAGGAGCGCTTGCCGTGGCCGCGCTGGGCATACATCAGCACGCAATCGACGAGCCGGGCATCGCGCTTCCATTTCCACCAATAGCCCTTGGGTCGCCCGGGCAGATAGGCTGAATCGCGGCGCTTGAGCATGCAGCCCTCGACCGCTTCCGCATCTGCGCCCGCCCCGGCCCCGGCCGGGTCGGCCCGCGCGGCCGTCAATTCGTCCCAGGAGGCAAAGGGGATCACCGGCGAGAGATCGAAGCGGATGCTGGACAGCCGGGACAGGAAGGCCTGCAGCCGTCGGCGCCGCTCTTCCAAGGGCAGATGCCGGATATCCTCCTCGCCATCGACGAGCAGGTCATAGACGCGGATATGGGCGGGAAATTCGCCCAGCATCTTCGCCGTGACGGTCTTGCGGTTGAGCCGCTGCTGAAGCGTATTGAAGCTCTGGACCGCGCTCTCGCGCATCACCAGCAATTCGCCGTCGAGCGCGCCATCGATCGTCAGTTCCTCGACGAGGTCGGGGAAGGCGCCCGCGATGTCCTCGCCGGTGCGGGAATAAAGCCTAGTCACCCGGGTGCCATCGGCCTTGCGGCCACTCACCGCCTGGACGCGGATGCCGTCCCATTTCCATTCGGCGGAGAATTCAGCCGGATCGAGCTTGTCGAAATCGCCGTCCTCGATCGGGTGCGAGAGCATGACCGGGCGGAAGGGCGCGGGATCGCGTGCCTCGGGACGCGGTCCCCTGCCCTCCAGCCAGGCGAAGAGCTCGGCATAGGGCGGCTCCAGCCCGTGCCAGACCTGCTCGACCTCGTCAGGCGGCACGCCGCCGATACTGGCGGCCGCCGTCTTGGCGAGCCGGGCGGAGACGCCGATGCGCAAGGACCCGGTGATGAGCTTGAGCAAGGCCCAGCGGCCGGTCTCGTCGAGCGCATCGAGCCAGCCGGCGACGAGGCGCGGCAGATCGGTCTTGCCGGCTTCGCGAAGGCTCTCCACCACCTCCGGCAGATGCGGCACCGCATTGGCGCCGTGCCGGGCCGGCCACATCAGCGCGACCGTCTCCGAGAGGTCGCCGACATAGTCATAGGACAGCGCGAAGAGCACGGGGTCGGTGCGCTCGGCGATCAGGGCGCGGATCAGCCCGGCCTTGGCATTGCGGAAGACCAGCCCGCCGGTCATCGCCGCCAGCGCATAGCCGCGATCGGGATCGGGCGTGGTGCGCAGATAATCCGCGATCAGCGCGATCTTGGCGTTGCGGCGCGGCTCATAGGCGAGGCGATCGAGCAGCCAGGCGAAGCGATTCATGCTGTCGCTCCCGCGCCACACCAGGCCGCTTCGTTCGTGTTGCGGCGCATCGTTCAGATACCGTTCATGAAAGAAACCTTAACGGCAGCGGAGTAGCTAGGAGAGAGACGCCGATGCGTGCCGCGATGCGGTTCCTTGCCTTGCCTGTCATCGCTGCAATGCTGTCGGCCGGAGCCCCCGCGCAAGCGGCGAGCTTCTCCTGCCGCGAGACGCCGATCGTGCGCGCGAATGCGACGCTCGCTCCCCTTTCGAATAAGGTGGCGCAGGGCCAGACCCTGACGATCCTCGCCATCGGCTCGTCCTCGACCGAAGGCATCGGCGCCAGCGCCAAGGACAAGACCTATCCCGCCCGCCTGCAGGCGCTGCTCGGCAAGGCCTGGCCGAAGTCCAAGGTCGAGATCGTCAATGCCGGCATCGGCGGTGAGACCGCCCCGCAGACGCTCGCCCGCCTGAAGGCCGCGCTGAGCGCGCGCGCCTACGACCTCGTGATCTGGCAGGTTGGTACCAATGACGCCGTCAAGGGCGGCGATCTCGACGCCTTCAAGGCGATGGTCGGCGAGGGCATCGCGCTCGTCCGCGAGGCCGGCCCGGCGCTCGCCATCCTCGACCCGCAATATTTCCCCTCCGTGCGCGATCCGCAGCGCTACGGCCAATATGTCGAGGCCGTCGGCGACGTCGCCCGGCGCGAGGCCGTGCCGGTCTTCGGCCGCTACGACGCGATGCGCGAATGGCACCGCAGCGATGCCGAAGCGTTCAAGGCCGCGCTCTGGACCGACGGCTTCCACATGAGCGATGCGGGCTATGACTGCCTTGCCCGCGACATGGCCAATGCCATGGTCGGCATGGCCGCGCCCTCGCGCCCGGTCGTCGCGGCGTCGCGGTAAGCTGAGGCTCCGGCCTTCCAAGGGAACCGCGGCGTCATTCCGGGGCATTGCGCAGCAATGAGCCCGGAACCCAGAACCGATGCGCTTTCCCGTTATGACCTTGCCATCGAACCACTTCTTTCTGGGCCGGTATCGGTTCTGGGTTCCGGGCTCGGCCCGCCGGGCCGCCCCGGAATGAGGGCTTGGTTCCGATGACAATCGACGCATCGCCATAGCTCTTTCAAACCGCCGCATCGGCCGCCTCCTCGACCGGATCCGCCTCGCCCTCGTCGCCATAGCCGACGAGATGCAGCGGCTTAGCCTTGAGACCCGCCGTGCCGCACCAATGGACGAGCGCCTCGGCCTCGCCATGCGTCACCCAGATCTCGCCGGCCTGAACCTCCTTGATCGTCGCGAGCAGGTCGTCCCAATCGGCATGGTCGGAGATGACGAGCGGCAATTCGACGCCCTTCTGCCGTGCGCGAGCCCTGATCCGCATCCAGCCCGAGGCGAAGGCGGTCACCGGGTCCGGAAAACGGCGCGCCCACAGGTCCTGCGTCGCGCTCGGCGGGCAGATGACGATCTCGCCGCCCAGCGTCTTGCGATCGGTCTCGGATACCAGTTTGACCTCGCCGAGCGGGATGCCCTCGGCCTCGTAGAAGGCCGTGATCTTCTCGACGGCGCCGTGGATATAGATCGGCCTGTTGTAGCCGGCCTCGCGGATCAGGGCCATGACGCGCTGCGCCTTGCCCAGGGAATAGGCGCCGACGATATGCGTCCGCTCCGGGAAGAGCCTGACGGATTCCAGGAGCTTGGCCACCTCCCCCGCCGCCGGCGGATGGCGGAAGACCGGCAGGCCGAAGGTCGCCTCGGTGATGAAGATATCGCAGCGCACCGGCTCGAAACCGGCGCAGGTCGGGTCGCGCTCGCGCTTGTAGTCGCCGGAGGCGACGATCCGCAGGCCACGGCTCTCGACCGCGATCTGGGCGGAGCCGAGGACATGGCCGGCGGGCACGAAGGTGAAATCGACCTCGCCGATGCGCACGCTCTCGCCGGGCACCGCGACCTGCTGCGAGCCAGTAAAGCCCTCGCCATAGCGCAGGGCCATGATGGCCAGCGTCTCCCGCGTCGCCAGCACGGCGCCGTGGCCGGCGCGGGCATGGTCGGAATGGCCGTGGGTGATCAGCGCCCGCGCCACAGGCCGGACGGGATCGATATGGATGTCGGCCGGCGGGCAATAAAGCCCGGCCGGCGTCGGCAGCAGCAATTCGGAGGGGCGCCAGCGGGCGCTTTGTCTGGCCAGCGTCACACTCCTGGGCTAGATCGGTCGGTATGACCGATACAGGCTCGACCACGCATTTCGCCTCGTCCGGCGACCCCGTGCTCGACCGCCGCTATGGCTGGGCCGAAGCTGCGCTGAAGGACGGGGACGCGCAAGCGGCTGTCGATATCCTCGACCAGACGCTGTCGCAGGCCTATCACTTCACGGCCGCCTGGCATCTCTACGGGCTGGCGCAGGAGGCGCTCGGCCACAGGGAAGACGCCGCCACAGCCTGGCGGCAATGTCTCGACCTCGATCCCAACGACCATTTCGGCGCGCGGCTCGATCTCGCCCGCATCGGCGCGATGTCGGCCGAGCAGGCGACCTCGGAGAATTTCTCCGGCGCGCTGTTCGACGCCTATGCCGACCGTTTCGACAGCCATCTCACGCAAACCCTGCACTACAACGCGCCCGACCTGCTGAAGGCTGCGCTCGTCCGCTGCTGCAGCAACGCCGGCCGGCCCTTCCGGTTCGACGTGGTCTACGATCTCGGTTGCGGCACCGGATTGATGGGCGAGGCGATCCACGAGCAGAGCGGCTTCATCGCCGGCTGCGATCTCTCGCCGCGGATGATCGAGCGGGCACGGGCCAAGCTCGCGCCGGACGGCACGCCACTCTACGACAAGCTCGCCGTTGCGGGGCTGACGGCCTTCCTGACCAGCCGGCCGGATGCCTCCGCCGATCTCGTCGTCGCGGCGGACGTCTTCGTCTATCTCGGCGAGCTCGCGCCTTGCTTCGCCCAGAGCGCGCGCGTGCTGGAATCGGACGGGCTCCTGGCCTTCACGGTGCAGAGCCATGACGGCGACGGCGTTGTCGTGGGGGAAGATCGGCGGTTCGCGCATGCTGAAGGCTGGCTGAGGGAGCGGCTGGCGGAAGCCGGGCTCACCCCGGTACTCGTCGAGCCCGCCAGCACGCGGCAGGATCGCGGCGCGCCCGTGCCGGGGCTGTTGGTCGTCGCGGAGCGGCGCTGAAAGCCGGCCACGCCGATAGCGGTGGCGAAAGACCCGGTCGCGGAGGGGGGTCAGCGACCGGGTCAGCCCCAGAGGCGGCTTTGAGGCGGGGCCAGACCTCATGGCATCTACGTCGTCGCTGCGCGTTTGGATGCGTGGCAAGACCGGCTTTTTGATCTTTGGGCATATCGATCCCGGCAGGGCGTCATTCCCCTTTCGTTCTCCTCCCATACCCCCTATCTTCGGCCGGCATGGCCGCTCCCTCCCCGCTCCCTCCCGCTTTCGAGGCCTGGTTCACTGGCCGCGGCTGGAACGTGCGGCCCCATCAGCTCGCGTTGCTGGAAGAGGCTCGCGCCGGGCGCTCGACGCTGCTGGTCGCACCAACCGGTGCCGGCAAGACGCTCGCCGGCTTCCTGCCTTCGCTGGTCGAGCTGGCAGAGCGCAAGGGCAAGCATGACGGCCTGCATACGCTCTATATCTCGCCGCTGAAGGCGCTCGCCGTCGACATCGCCCGCAATCTCGAAGCGCCCGTGCGCGAGATGGGACTGCCCATCACGATCGAGACGCGCACCGGCGACACCTCCGCAGCCAAGCGCACGCGGCAGATCCAGCGTCCGCCCGATATCCTGCTGACGACGCCGGAGCAGCTCGCGCTGCTGGTCTCGCATCGCGACGCGGCGCCGTTCTTCTCATCCTTGCGCCGCATCGTGCTCGACGAGTTGCATGCACTGGTCACTTCCAAGCGCGGCGACCTGCTTTCGCTCGATCTCGCGCGGCTGAAGGCATTGGCGCCCCAGGTCTCGGCCGTCGGCCTCTCGGCGACGGTGCGCGAGCCGGCCGATCTCCAACGCTATCTCGGCGGCGCCGAGACGCCGGCCGGGCTCGTCACTGTCGCGGGCGGCGCCAAGCCGCGCATCGGCATCCTCGACACGGAGCGCAACCTGCCGATCGCCGGGCATACCACCCAGCATGCGATGGCCGAGGTCTATCAGGCGGTCCGCACGCACAAGCTGACGCTGGTCTTCGTCAACACGCGCATGCAGGCGGAATTCGCCTTCCAGGCCTTGTGGAACCTGAACGACGACAACCTGCCGATCGCGCTGCATCACGGCTCGCTCGATGCCCAGCAGCGCCGCAAGGTCGAGGCGGCGATGGCGGATGGGCGGCTCAAGGCGGTCGTCTGCACCGCGACGCTCGACCTCGGTATCGACTGGGGCGATGTCGACCTCGTCGTCAATCTCGGCGCGCCCAAGGGCGCGAGCCGGCTGATCCAGCGTATCGGCCGCTCCAACCACCGTATGGACGAGCCTTCCGAGGCGCTGCTGGTACCTTCCAACCGTTTCGAATTGCTGGAATGCCGCGCCGCGCTCGAGGCCGTGCATGAAGCCGCGCAGGACACGCCGCCGCCCCGCATCGGCGCACTCGATGTCCTCGCACAGCATGTGCTCGGCGTCGCCTGCTCGGATGGCTTCCAGGCCGATGCGCTCTATGAGGAGGTCTGCACCGCCTCGCCTTATGCCGATTTGACCCGCGAAGACTTCGACGCCGTCGTCAATTTCGTCGCGACCGGCGGCTATGCGCTGAAGAGCTATGAGCGCTTCGCCAAGCTCAGGCAGGACAAGGCCGGCCTCTGGCGCGCCAGCCATGCCCGCGTCATCCAGCAATACCGCATGAATGTCGGCACGATCGTCGAGGCGACGATGCTGAAAGTCCGGCTCGGCCGGGCGCGCGCCGGCAAACCGGGCCAGCCCGGCATGATCACCCGCGGTGGGCGCGTGCTCGGCGAGATCGAGGAGTATTTCGCCGAGACCATGGTGCCAGGCGACACCTTCGTCTTCGCCGGCGAGGTCCTGCGCTTCGAGGGCATCGTGGAGAACGAGGCGGTCTGCTCGCGCGCCTCGCCTGGCACCGATCCGAAGATCCCCTCCTATGACGGCGGCAAATTCCCACTCTCGACCTTCCTTGCCGCGCGTGTGCGCGCCATCCTGGCTTCGCCCAGCCTATGGCGCACGCTGCCGGAGGAGGTCTCGGCCTGGCTGCACGCGCAGAAGCGGGTCTCGCGACTGCCACAGCCGGGCGAATTGCTGGTAGAGACTTTTCCACGCGGCGGGCGCTTCTATCTCGTCGCCTATCCGTTCGAGGGCCGCCTCGCCCACCAGACGCTCGGCATGCTGTTGACGCGCCGCTTGGAGCGCGCCCGCATGCGCCCGCTCGGCTTCGTCTGCAACGATTACGGCATGGCCTGCTGGGCGCTCGGCGACATGACGGCGGCGATCGCGCGCGGCGCGCTCGATCTCGACGACCTGTTCGCGCAGGACATGCTCGGCGACGACCTCGAAGACTGGATGGCGGAATCGGCGCTGATGAAGCGCACCTTCCGCTCCTGTGCCATCATCGGCGGGCTGATCGAGCGGCGCTTCCCCGGCCAGGAGAAGAGCGGCCGGCAGGTGACGATCTCGACCGATCTCGTCTACGACGTCCTACGGCGGCACGAGCCCGACCATATCCTGCTCAAGGCGGCGCGCGCCGATGCGGCGACGGGCCTGCTCGACATTCGCCGGCTTGGTGAGATGCTGACACGGATCAGCGGCCGAATCGTGCATCAGCCGCTCGACCATGTCTCGCCGCTCGGCGTCTCCGTGATGCTCGAGATCGGACGCGAGGCGGTTTATGGCGAGGCGGCGGACGAGATCCTGGCGGAAGCAGAGGCGATGCTGACGGAAGAGGCGATGGCGTGACGGCTGCAGCGGTAATGCAGGCCAAAGGACCGGGGGAGGCGAACGAGGCCTTCACGCTGGGCCGGCTGGCGCTCGTGCCCGATCTCTCGGGTGCGCTCTGGCTGCCGGAGGAGCGCACGCTCGTCGTCGCCGACCTGCATCTGGAGAAGGGCTCGGCCTATGCGGCGCGCGGCGTGATGCTGCCGCCCTATGATTCGACCGCGACGATTGCCGCGCTCGCTGCCGCGATCCGGCGCCACCAGCCCGCCCGTGTGATCGCGCTCGGCGACAGCTTCCATGACCGCGACGCCGAGAATCGCCTCGCGCCCGAGATGCGCGCCGCGCTCGGCGCGCTTCAGCAGGGCCGCGACTGGCTCTGGATCACCGGCAACCATGACCCCGCCATCAGCCGCGCCATGGGCGGCGAGAGCCTGGACAGCCTCACGCTCGCCGGCGTGATCCTGCGCCACGAGCCGTCCGCTTGCGAAGACGGATACGAGATCGCCGGGCATCTGCATCCGGCTGCCAAGGTCAGGATGCGCGGGAGGGCGATCCGGCGGCGCTGTTTCGCCTTGTCGGCGCGGCGCTGCGTGATGCCGGCGATGGGCGCCTATGCCGGCGGCCTCAATCTGCGCGACGCCGCTTTCCGGCCCCTGTTCCGTGCGGGATTGAGCGCGCATATCCTTGGCGACGGCCGGCTCTTCCGGATCGATCCACGGTTATTGCTGCCGGATTGATCGAGCGGGTTGCGTCCGCCGCGCGCATGTGGCATCAGGGCGCCGCTTCGGAACGACGCCAGCGCCCGCAACCGCCTCAGAGCAACCGCGAACGCCCGGCCGCCGGACCTGCTGCGGTAGCTCAGTGGTAGAGCACTCCATTGGTAATGGAGAGGTCGAGAGTTCAATCCTCTCTCGCAGCACCAGCATTCCCCTCGTGGCATCTGCGCTTGGTCCAAGCAGCCTTCGCTGACGGCAGCACTCCTTTGCCGATGGCCCGCATTCCGCTGCGCCGCGCAGCCCTCTAGGGTGGGCCGTCACTGACGGAGCCTGCCATGCCCAAGCGCATCATCACCTCGGACCGTATCCACAAGGGCCGCCTGCCCTTTGCCCAGGCGACCGTCGCCGGCGGCTTCATGTTCGTCTGCTGCGTCGGCACCGACAAGGACGGCAAGCTCGCGATCGGCGATCCCCGCGCGCAGACCCAGCAATGCATCGACAATATCAAGGCGCTGCTCGAAGAGGCCGGCGGCAGCCTCGACGATGTCGTGAAATGCACGGTCTATGTCACCGACCGCGCCTATTGGGAGCCGATGAACGAGGTCTATTTCGCCAATTTCGCCGAGGCGACGCCGCATCGCGTCTCCTGCATCGTCAACGGCCTGGGCTCGCCGAACTGTCTCGTCGAGATCGACGCGACGGCCTATCTCGGCGACAAGGCCTGATCGTCGGCCGATGCCAGCCGCATCGCGCGGGCATAGCCGCGCGGCGCGAAACGCAGCGCCATCAATCCGGCCAGAATGGTGCAAGCTAAATGCATCAGCCAGCCGGCGGTGAAGCTGCCGACGGCATCGCGGAGCAATGCGACGATCCAGGGCGGGATGGCGGAGATCAGGAAGCCACCGCCCTGCATCAAGGCCGAGAGCGCTCCGGCATTCGCGGGATTGTCGAGATGATCGAGCGCCACGATCATGAAGAGCGCGAAGCCCGCTCCGAGCCCGACGCCGATCGTCACGGCCCAACCGGTCGGCGCAGCGAGCGGCCACCAGGCCAGGCCGGCGAAGCCTACGATCTGGCAGGCGAGCGCGAGCCAGATCCAGAAACGACGATCGGGATTGCGGGCCGCGAGCGCGGGTATGCCTAGCGCCGCCACGGCCTGGCTCGCTGCCATCAACGCCAGCAGGCCGCCGCTCTCGGCGCCCGACCAGCCCATCGCCTGATAGGACGGCGCGAGCCAGGCGACCACAGAGGCATAGCCGCCATTCACCAGCCCGAAGCAGACCATCAGGAGCCATGTGCGCGGGCGTCGCAGCAGGGCCAGCGCCGGCAATCCACCGCCCTGCCCCGCGCGGCCTGAGGGCAAGGCGACGGACGAGACCAAAGCCGCGAGCGCGGCCGGCAGGGCGATCCAGCCCAGGCCGAGATGCCAGCTTCCGGTCTGCTGAGCGATCACCGGCGAGAGCTGCGCGCCGAGCGCGCCTCCGCCCATCAGCATCGCCGAATAGAGCCCCATCACCAACGGCACCCGGCCGGGGAACTCCGCCTTGACGATGCCCGGAAAGACCGACTGGACCACCGCGACGCCAAGCCCGCAGAACGCCGCCGTCGCGATCAGCGCCTCGCCGCTCGTCGTGGCCAGCCGCAGGGCCGCAGCGGCACAGAGAATGCAGAGCGCGCCCACCACCGCTGCTCGCGCGCCGAGCACGCGCTGGAGCCAGGGGCCGGCGAAGGCGCAGGCGCCCATCAGCAGCATCGGCACGAGCGTGAACAGCGACAAGCTGCCATAGCCGAGCCCCGTCGCGGCCCGGATCTCCGCGGCAAGCGGGCCGATGCCGGTCAGGAAGGGGCGCAGGTTCAGGCCGACCAACACCACGGCCGCGAGCAGAAACGCGCGGGACGTGCGGGATGATGGAGGCGTCATGGTTACGGGCCGGCGCGGCCTGTTCAAGCTCGCTTCCCCTTCAGCGGCCGCCAGCGGCGAGCAGGATCTGCTGCATCTTCGTCTGGCCGCGGCTGCGGGCATGCTGCAAGGGAGTGACGCCATCGCGATCGGCGAGGTTCACATCGGCGCCGGCCGCAAGCAGGTCCTTGACGATCTGCTGATGCTTCTCGCCGCCGTCGCTGAGGATGATCGCCTCCAGCAGGCCGGTCCAGCCGAGATTGTTGATGTGATCGATCTTGACGCCGGCCGCGATCAGGGTGCGGACCGTCTCGACATGGCCGCGCTCGCAGGCCGGGATCAGCGCCGTGCCGCCATAGCGATTGGTGCTCTTCAGGTCGGCGCCGTGCTCCAGCGTGAGCTTGAGGATGGCAAGGTGGCCGCGCGCCCCGGCATAGAGATAGGGGCTGTCATTGATCGCGTCCTTGGCGTTGACGTCGGCACCGGCCTCGATCAGGGCGCGGGCGGCTTTGACGCGGTTCTCATGGGTCGCGACCAGCAAGGCGGTCTGGGCCCGGCTGTCGCGGCCGTCGACCGCGATGCCCTCGGCGAGAAGCCGCTTGATCGTAGCGAGATCGTCCTTGGCCGCGGCGGCATGCAATCTGGTGTCGGTCATGGCTTGTCCGAAAGCTGTCTGCGGGCCGAAAGCCAGCAGGAGAAGAACGAAGGCAAGGATCGGCGAAAATCGGGTCAATTCCGTCTCCCTGGGAGGCGTGGGCCGCGTCGGCCACAAGCGATGCATCCCCGTCGATCCGGCAAGCAAGCTTGCCTTGATCCCTGGATAAAGTCCGCCCCGTCCATCTGAAAATTAAATATCTGGATATCATGCATTGGCTTCGCGAATATGCGATCGCCCCTGCTTCAGACCTGCAGCCACCGGCTCCGATGCTCGATCCCCGCCTGCTCCGCTCCTTCGTCGCCATCGCCGATACCGGCAGCTTCACCCAGGCGGCCGAGCGGCTGAACATGACGCAATCGACCATCAGCCAGCAGCTCGCGCGGCTGGAGGAAGCGGTCGGGCGCGGGCTGATCGATCGCGTCGCCCGCCCGGTCCGGGCTACGGCCTCGGGCGAGCGCCTGCTCGGCTATGCCCGGCGCATCCTGACGCTGCAGCAGGAAGCGGAGACGATGCTCGGCGATTCCGCCGGCACCGCCTCGATCCGCATCGGCGTGCCCGACGATATCGTCACCGGCAAGATGGCGCAGGTCTTCGCCAGCTTCACCCGCCAGTATCGCGAGATCCGGCTCGACGTGGTCGCGGGCCTGAGCCGCGAGCTTACGCGGCGCTACCGGGCCGGCGAGTTCGACGTCGTCATCGTCAAGGAGCCCTCGGCGAGCGCCGACCACCGCGCCAGCTTTCCGGAGGCGATGGCCTGGTTCGAGAGCATCGACGCGCCGGAGAGCTGGCCGGAGCCATTGCCGTTGGTGACCTTCCCGCCGGGCGGGCTCTACCGCGATGCGATGTTCGAGCGGATCGAGCGCGAGCGGCACCGCTGGTACATCGCCCTGTCGAGCAGCAATCTCTACAACGTCATCGTCGCGATCGAGGCCGGGCTCGGGCTCTCGCTGCTACCCGTCGGCACCACGATCGGCCGCCGCGTCCGGCCCTATGCGCCCTTCGGCATGGAGCCGGCGATGGTGGTCTCGATCTATTCCTGGGAGAAGGGCGGCCTCATCGCGGAGCTCGTTGCGGCGATGAGCGCGGTACTGGCCCAGCGCTACAGCATTCCCGGCCAGAGCTGAGCGGCATCAGCCTCGACGGGCGGGGATCAGGATCGCCCCCGAGGCCGCGATCACGAGACAAAGGCCGAGCCAATCGGTCGGCGTCGGCCGCTCGCCGAGCAGCAGCACCGAGCCGAGTACGCCGACAGCCGGCACCATCAGCGTGCCAAGGCTGGCAATGCCGGCCGGCAGGCGCGCGACCACGGTGAACCAGAGGAAATAGGCGAGCGCCTGCGCGCCAACGATGTGGAAGCTCAGCGCTGTCAGCACGCGCGGCGAGAGCAGCTTCGGCACCGGCAGGCCCTCGAAGACAAGCATGCCGATGCCGGCCACCACGCCGCCGATCAGCAATTGCCAGGCGGCGATGGTCAACGCCGGGGCCGAGACCGGCCAGCGCTTGGTCACGATCGTGCCGAAAGCCCAGCTCACCGCCGCGCACAGCGCGAGCATCAGGCCGAAGGAGAGCTGCCCGGCGAGGATGAGCGGCAGGCCGAGGCAGACGAGGCCGGCGATGCCGAGCGCGAGCCCGGCAAGGCGCCGACCATCGAAAGCCTCTCCGAGCACGAAACGGGCAAGCAGCGTCGCCCAGATCGGCATGGTGAAGGTCAGGATCGCCGCCCGCGAGGTCGGCGCCGCCAATTGCGCGAAGGCTAGCAACACGTTGAAGGCGGCAATCGAGAGGAAACCGGCGACGACCAGCCGCGGCCATTGCGCGCGCGGCACGGCGAGCGGAATGCCGCGCGCCAACGCGACTGCAACGAGGACGAGCCCGGCGAAGCTCATGCCGGCGGCGCGCAAGGTCCAGGGTGCGATCTCGGTCAACGAGATCCGCACCGCCGGCCAGTTGAAGCCCCAGAGCAGCCCGAGCAGCGGGACGAGCAGCAATGCCCGGCCCGGTGTCACCGCGCTCAAGCCTCGATGCTTTCGAGCCCGCACCATTCGGCGACGAAGAGCGCCATGGCGCCGGTGATGCGCTTCACCGAAGCGAGGCTGACGCGCTCGTCGAAGGCGTGGATATTCTCGCCCATCGGGCCGTAGCAGAGCGCCGGGATCTTGTCGTAGAGGGCGTGAACGCGGGTATCGAGATAGGCCGCCGTCATGAAGCTCTTCAGCGGCTTGCAGAGCGCCGCCTCATGAGCGCGCGCGAGCACGGCCTCCGCCTCGCTGCCTGGCTCCAGCACATAGCCCTCGGCCCAGAAGCCGTTGAAGGTGACCTTCGGCGGGTTGTTGGCCAGGAAGGAATCCCCGCGCGCGGCCTCGCGGATGCAATCCTCGATGCGCTGCGCCGTCTCCTTGGCGGTGACGCCGGGATAGAGTCCGACGCGGCAATCGACGCGACACCAGCACGGCACGGAGGAGGCCCAGTCGCCGCCCTCGATCTTGCCGATATTCAGGTTGATCGGGTGCGGGTCATTCTCGAAATGCTCGCGGCCGACCTTCTCGAGATTGAACTGCTCCTCGAGCTTGCGCAAAGCCGCGACGACGCGATAGGCAGCATCGATCGCATTGGCGCCGGTGCCCATCTCGCGGACATGGGCGGGGATGCCGCGCACCTCGAACTGGAACCAGAGCACGCCGGCATTGGCGCGCGCCAGCATCTCGTATTCCGGCTCAGGGATCAGCGCGGCCTCGGCGCGATAGCCGCGCAAATGCGTCATCAACGCGCCATTGCCGGTCGATTCCTCCTCGACGACGGATTCGACATAGACCGTCGCCGCCGGCTGCATGCCGATGCGCCGGAGCGCATCGAGGCAGAAGAGATTGGCGGCGGAACCGGCCTTCATATCGGCGCTGCCGCGGCCATACATCCAGTCGTCCTCGATGACGGGGTCAAAGGGGGCATGCTTCCACTGATCGGCGGGGCCAGCCGGGACGACGTCGACATGGGCCTGCAGGATCAGCGAACGGCCCTTCTCCTCGCGGGGGCGGTGGATGCCGACGACAATCGGGGCTTCGGAATGCGTGTCGGAGAACGGCGCGCCGCCGGGATGGGCGGCGATCGCCTCCCTGTCCATGGCGAAGCGGTCCATGGTGAAGCCGCGCTGCTTCATGGCCCGGAAGATGAAGTCCTGGACCGTGTGCTCCTGCCCGCGTGTCGAAGCGAAGCGGATCAGCTCCTGCGTATAGGCGACCTGCTGGTCGAAGCCCGCCTCGACGGCGGCGAGGATCTTGTCACGCAAGGCGGGATCGAGAGGCATGGGCGTTCCTATCCAGCGTCATGGTCGGGCTTGACCCGACCATCTCGGAAACCAGTGTCGTCTCGTCACGAGATTCTCGGGTCTGCGCTACGCTTCGCCCGAGAATGACGGCGAGAACATCATTAGTGCCCGAAGCGCCCGCCGCCCGGCACCGCCGCCAGCAGTTGCCGCGTATACGCGTGCTGCGGGTCGGCGAAGATCGCGGCCGTCGGTCCGGTCTCGACGATGCGCCCACGCTGCATCACGGCGATGCGGTCGCAGATCTGCGCTGCGACGCGCAGATCATGCGTGACGAAGAGGATGGCGAGGCCGAGCCGCGCCTGGATATCCTTGATCAGCTTGAGGATCTGGGCCTGCACGGAAACGTCGAGCGCCGAGACCGCCTCATCCGCGACCAGCACGTCCGGTTCGAGCGCGAGCGCCCGGGCGATACCGACGCGCTGGCGCTGGCCGCCCGAGAATTCATGCGGATAGCGATCGATGGCATTGGCGGAGAGGCCGACGAGCTCCAGCAATTCCTTCGCCCGCGCCAGCGCCTCCTTGCGCGGCGTGCCATGCGCGACAGGGCCGTCCGAGATGATGCGGCCGACGGTCTGGCGCGGGTTGAGCGAGGCGAAGGGGTCCTGGAAGACCATCTGGATGCGCTTGCGCTGGCGGCGCAATTCGGCGGGCTTCAATTCGGATAGGACGAGATCGCCTAGCGCGATGCGGCCGCGATCGGGCTCGATCAGGCGCAGGCAGCAGCGCCCGACCGTCGACTTGCCCGAGCCGGATTCGCCGACAAGGCCGAGCGTCTCGCCGCGGACGAGCGCGAAGGAGATGTCGTCGGCCGCCTTGACCTCTCGGGCGACGCCGAAGAGCGAGCGCTTGCGATAGGTCTTGCCGAGGCCCTCGACGCTGATCACGGGCGCGGTCTCCGGCAGCGGCGGCAGCACGGCCGGCGTCAGCGAGGGCACGGCGGCGAGCAGCTTCTGCGTATAGGGATGGGTGGGTGAGCCCAACACCTGATCGGCCGTGCCCTCCTCGACCAGAACGCCCTTCTCCAGCACGGCGATACGGTCGGCGATCTCGGCGACCACGCCCATGTCATGGGTGATGAACAGCACCGCCGTGCCGTGGCGATGGCGCAGGTTGTCGATGAGCTTGAGGATCTGCGCCTGCGTGGTGACGTCGAGCGCGGTGGTCGGTTCGTCGGCGATCAGGAGCTTGGGTTCGAGCGCAAGCGCCATCGCGATCATCACGCGCTGGCGCTGTCCGCCGGACAATTCATGCGGATAGGCCTTGGCGAGCCGCGGCGGATCAGGCAAACCGACCTCGGTCAGGAGCTCGATGGCGCGCGCCCGGCGCGTCGCCCTGTCATGCAGACCATGGGCCTCGAAGGTCTCGATGATCTGGTCGGAGATGCGCATGACCGGGTTGAGCGAGGTCATCGGCTCCTGGAAGATCATGCCGACCTCGCGGCCGCGCACATCCTGCATCGCCTGTTCGTCGAGGGCGAGGATGTCGCGACCGGCGAGCCTGATCGCGCCGGCGACCGGCTTCACCGCCTTGGGCAAAAGGCCCATCACGGCATGGGCGATCATCGATTTGCCGGAACCGGATTCGCCGACGACGCAGAGCGTCTCACCGGGCTGGATGGCGAGCGTAACTTTCTCGACGGCATGCGGGCGATCGGCCATCGCCGGCAATGCAAGCGTCAGGCCTTCGATCGAGAGCGCGGGAGCGGTCATTCGCGCCCCCGGGCCAGGCGCGGGTTCAGGGCATCGTTCAGCCCCTCGCCGGCGAGATTGAGCGCGAGCACCGTCAGGAAGATCGCGAAGCCGGGGAAGAACGAGATCCACCAGGCGTCGAGCAGGCGCGTGCGGCCGGCGCCTACCATGTAGCCCCAGCTCATCAGGTTGGGATCGCCGAGTCCGAGGAAGGAGAGCGAGGATTCCAGCAGGATCGCCGAACCGATCATCAGCGAGCCCATGACGATGATCGGCGCGATGGTGTTGGGCAGAACCTGGCTGAAGATGATCCGCGGCGTCGACTGGCCGATGGTCACCGCCGCCTGGACATATTCGCGACTTCGCAATGAGAGCACCTCCCCTCGCACCAGCCGCGCCACGGGGGGCCAACTGACCACCCCGATCGCGAGCACGATCGAGCCGAGCTGCGGTTGCAGGATCGCGACCAGCACGATGGCAAGCGCGAAGGAGGGAATGGTCTGGAAGAACTCGGTGAAGCGCATCAGCGCATCATCGACGAAGCCGCCGGCATAGCCCGCCATCGCGCCAAGCGGCACACCGATCACCAGCGCGACCAGCGTCGAGACCACGCCGATCATCAGCGAGACACGGGCGCCATGGACGAGACCGGAAGCGAGATTGCGGCCGAGCGTGTCGGTGCCAAGCGGGAAGCGCTCGTTGACGAAGGGCGCCAGGAAGGGCCGCGCCACCGGACGCCAGGGCGATTGCGGATAGAGCGTCGGCGCGAGAAGCGCGAAGGCGACGACGGCGAGCAGGATCAGGATGCCGATGACGGCGCCGCGATTGCGGGCGAAGCGCTTGAGGAAGTTCATGCCGCGCTTTCCTCACAGCCCTCATCCTGAGGAGCGCCGCAGGCGCGTCTCGAAGGATGGTCCAGATGGTTCCAGAGCCTCCTGAAGCATCCTTCGAGACGCCGCTGACGCGGCTCCTCAGGATGAGGGCTTGGATTGGAGAAGCGACGAGCTCTCATGCGTGCGCCTCGATGCGCGGATCGACGATCCGGTAGACCAGATCGGTCGCGATGTTGAAGCAGACGACCATCGCCGAGGAGACGAAGAAGACGCCGAGCAGGACGGAATAGTCGCGCTGGACCAGCGCATCGAACATCAGCCGGCCGATGCCGGGCCAGGCGAAGACAGTTTCGGTCAGGACGGCGCCGCCGACGAGCTGGCCGGCTTGCAGACCCGCCAGCGTCACCACCGGCAGGATGGCGTTGCGGGCGACATGCCGGCGCCAGACACGAGCTTGCGAGACGCCCTTGGCGCGCGCCGTCTTGACGAAATCGGCGCCGGCCACCTCCAGCATCGAGGCGCGCATCATCCGGGCATAGAGCGCGGTGAAGAACAGGCCGAGCGTGAGGGAAGGCAGGATGAGGTGCTGGCCGATATCGAGCGCCCGCGCCAAGCCGGTATAGTTTGCGCCGATGGTCTCGTAGCCGACATTGGGCACGAGCCCGAGCTTCAGCGCGAAGACGATCTGGCTCATCAGCGCGATCCAGAACAGCGGCGTCGCGTAGAAGGCCAGCGCCAGCGTGGTGATCAGGCTGTCCGACCATTTGCCGGCCCGGCGCGCCGCGAGCGCGCCCATCGCCGTGCCGACGACGAGCGAGACGATGAAGGCCGCCCCCGTCAACAGCAGGGTCGCCGGCAGGCGTTCCAGGATCAGGCTGAGCACCGGCTGTTGCTGGCGATAGCTGAAGCCGAGATCGAAGGTGAGATAGCCCTTCAGATAGATCCAGAGCTGGGTCAGGAAGGGCTGGTCGAGGCCGAAGCGGGCGCGCAATTGTTCAAGCAATTGCGCATCGGCCGCGCCGGCCTCGCCGGCGAGCACCTGCGCGGGATCGCCGGGCGCGGCCCGGATCAGCAGGAAATTCAGCACGGCGATGGCGAAGAGGACGATGATCCCCTTCACGAGCCGGCCGGCGAGAAATTGCGCGAGGTTCATTCAGGACTTTCGTGAAGCCTGTCATCGCGCGCGCCGCGGCGCGAAGTGCCGCTGCGCAGACGCGGGACCGTCATCAGGATGGGGCGCCCAAAGGCTAACCCCGATACGATCCCGGATCACCGCTTCGCGGCGTCCGGGATGACGCGTCCTTTTGCGCCCGTCTCACTCCTTCCAGGCGTCGCGGAAGCCGTCATCGACGCCGATGCCGGTGGTCACGAGGTTCTTGACGTTGCAGCGGTAGATGGTCGGAAAGTCCATCTCCAGCAGCCAGAGCACCGGCAGTTCGTCGGCCAGGATCTTCTGGATCTTGGTGTAGAGCTCCTGCCGCTCCTTGTCGGTCGGCGCGATCGCGGCATCGGCGAAGAGCTTGTCGACCTCCGGATTGGAGTAGCCGCCGACATTGGCGAAGGGATTGCCCTTGGCGATGTTGGAGGAAATGTAGGAGCGCGCCACGCCCATGGCGGGGTCGCCGAGCTGGTAGAGGAAGTTGAAGTTCAGGTCGAAATCCCAGTTCGACGCCTTCTGCGTCCAGCCAGGCACGTCGGTGTTCTCGATCTGCACCTTGACGCCGACATCCTCGAGGTTCTGCTTGATCGCCTCGGACCAGCGGCTCCAGGTCTCGCCATAGGGCAGGTTCAGGAGCTTGATCGTCTCGCCCTTGTAGCCGGAGGCCTTGATCAGTTCCTTCGCCTTGGCGGGGTCATAGGTGTATTTCGGCACGTCGTCCGAATAGAACTTGGTCTTGGACGAGATCGGCCCGGTCGGCAGCTTGCCGAGGCCGCCCCAGACCACGTCCTTCCCGAATTCGCGGTCGATCGCGTACATCAGCCCCTGGCGGAACTGCTTGTTGCCGAGGATGCCGTTGCGCACGTTGGGCGTGAGCCAGGCATGGGGGGCGAACATCTCCCAGCCCTTGGTCGTCATGCAGGTATTGGGCAGCTTCGACAGCCGCGCGACGTCGTAGACATCGACCGAGCCGCCGGTCAGCACGTCGACCTTGCCCGTCTCGTAGGCAACGGCGCGAGCGGCTGCATCGGGAATGATCTGCCAGTAGATCTCGTCGAGGTTCGGCTTGCCCTTCAGCCAGTATTCCTCGTTCTTGACGAGGTGGATATAGGAGCCCTTCTTCCACTCCTTGAGCTTGAAGGGGCCGGTGCCGATCGGCGTGTTGTTGGCGGGGTTCGCGCGGTAATCCGTGCCGTCATAGATATGCTTCGGGATCATCGGCGCGGAGGCGACCTCCTGCGTCATGATCATCGGGCCGAAGGGCTGCTTCAGCGTGATCTTCACGGTGAGGTCATCGACCTTCTCGATCTTCTCGACCTGCGCGTTGACGATCGGGCGCCAGCGCGGATGCACCTCGCGCAGGAACTTGTCGAGGGTGAAGACGACATCGTCGGCCGTGAACGGCTTGCCGTCATGCCATTTCACGCCTTCCTGCAAGTGGAAGGTGTAGACCTTCGCGTCCGGCGAGATCTCCCAGCTCTTGGCGAGCGAGGGCTGCGGCTCGAGCTTCTCGTTATAGCGCAGCAGCGACTCGTAGATGTTGCCGGCAACCATGTTGGTCGGGCCGTTCTGGTTGAGGCCCTGCATCAGCATCGGCGGCTCGGGCTGGACGACGACATGGACCGTGCCGCCCTTCTTCGGCTCCTGGGCCTGCGCCACGCCGAACGCCAGAATCGACGCCGCCAGCGCCAGACTCAACCGCAATCCTGTCATCCCACGCACCATCAGCCTGTTCCCCTGCCTCGTATCGAGATCATATCGTTTGAAGCGGACCCGTTCGGATCGTCCGAGGCCATCGCACCCGATCACGCGTCTCTTGGCAAGCGCCGCGCCAACCACCCGGATGCCTCAGCGGGCCATGCTCGCCAGAGCATCGCGCATCGAGACGCTGGAGATGCCGAACAGCCCGCCATAATGCGTCTCGAGATCGGCGATCACGAACATCACGGTCGAGATCGAGACGATGCCGATCGCCAGAACGATCGCTGCCAGGCGCCGGCGCGGGATCTGCAGGCCGAAACTCAGGAAGACCAGCATCAGCCAGAAGGTCATGACACTGGTGAACAGCGGTGAGACAGGGCCGCGCACATCCTCGATCACAGCCCAGCGCCGTTCCTGCACCCGCTGGTAGAGTGCCCGGCATTCGGCAGCGAGGTTGGCGTGAAACGTATCGGCCGGCGCTAATCCATTGATGGCCCGGCCAATGCGGAGCATGAGGGCACCGAGCGACGGGTCGGCCCCCTCGCGCGCCATCGCGGTCGTGTCGGGATAGGAGACGCCCGCGGGCTTCGGCTCGCCGGGCCAGGTGCTGGCGATGACGCCGGCAGTGTAGCTGCGCAGGTCGAGGCGGATCGGCCCCACCTCCGCCCCGTAACTGCGGAGGCATTCGTCAAGCTGGGCGAGCCCGGCCGCATCGGCATTGCGGTCGCGGTAGGCCTTATCGAAGGCCCCTTTGACGCTGGAGAGCTGCAGGCTGAGGACGAGCGCGGCGAAGGTCACGAGCAGGCTCGTCACCAGCCGGATCGCCTCCAGGGTGTGCTCGGAAAGATGCTCCTCCGAGAGCCAGCCCCGCAGCTTGATCCCGAAAATGGCGCTGCCGCTCATCAGCGCGCAAAAGATGAAGGCTGCCAGCGTCTCGGCCATGGTCGCGATCGCTCCGGACGGATGCGGTGCTTCCGCATGTCGATCCAGATGGGCGTGCGATGACCGGCCCTGTCAACAGGGCCGACAGCGGTCAGCGCTGCCGGGTCCGCGCGATCAGCGGAGCTCCTCGACATAGGTCGCGACGAAGCGGACGAGCTCGCTCTGCCGTGCCGTGCCGGTCTTGGCGAAGAGGCGCTGGAGATGGGTACGGGCCGTGGTCGGCGCGATGCCCAGCCGCTTGGCGGCGATGATCGTGTCGAGCCCCTCGACCATCAGGGCCAGCATGCGCTCCTCGGTCGGCGTCAGGCCGCAAGCCTCGCTGACCCGGGCGATGTTGCGGTCGATCGCGCTCTCGGGATCGTCCACCGTCAGCACGAACAATTCGATGCTGGCGAGATGGACAGCATCGACCGCGACCTGACGCCCGTTGCGCAGCACCAGCGGCAGCCGCGTCTCGCCGGCCGTGCTGCCGCCGCGACAGCGCTTCAGCCAGACCTGCAGCCGCGCCATGAAATCCTTGTCGCTGGCGGTGAAGCGGTCGAGGCCGCCCAGGCCGTCACGGGCGAGCGCTTCCGCGCCGCGGTTGCCGAAGCGCTGGTTCAGCTCGGCATCGATCACGAAAACCGGCCGGGACGCCTTGCCGAAGCCATCGGGGGGCATGTTGTGGCGGGGCGGAAACGAGGTGTAGCTCGTCCTGCCGACCATCGAGACGTGAAGCGACATTGCAATATCCATCCCTGCAATCCGCGGATCGCCGCACCGTGTCGCCGGAGGAATAAAGCCGGCCGGATGCAGCTCCGTTTCCCTTGGTCGCAGCCAGCTGCGGACAGGTTCAAAGCCTCCTTCGCATTTTGGACTGCTATTGGATACCAACAGGGATATCAGCGGCGATGCGCCGCCGCGTCGGCCGTCAGGCGTTCAGCGTCAGCTTGTAGGTATAGGTATCGCCGCGGAACAGGCCCTCGACATATTCGAGCATGTCGCCGTCCGCGCCATAGCTGCGCCGCTTGATCAACAGGCAGGGCGCGGGCGTCTCGAAGCCGAAAATGGCGCATTCCTCAGGGGTCGGCGCCGCCGCCTCGATGGTCTGGTCGCAACGCGTCAAGGGCAGGCCGAGATCGGCGAGCCGGGCATAGACCGAGCCGGACAGATCGCTCTCGGCCAACTCGGGCGCGCGCTCCAGATTGTACCAGGCGACCTCGCGCGACATCGGGATGCCGTCGCCCGAGCGAACGCGGACCAGCTTGAGGAAGCGCGCATGCGACGAAAGACTGAAGATCGAGGCGATCGAACGGTCGGTGACCACGGCGCGCTCGACGATGCGGGAGGACGGCACACGGCCGAGCTCCTGCATCTCCTCGGTGAAGCCCTTCAGCCGGTCCATGCCGGAATGCAGCCGCGGCCCCGTGCCCTGGACGATCGAGCCCAGCCGGCCTTGCGCGCTCAGCAACTTGCGCTCGCGCAAGGCGTTATAGGAACGCTGCACGGTGGCGCGGCTGATGCTGAGCCGCTCCGCGAGCTGGCGCTCGGCGGGAAGCGTCGTGCCCGGCGGCAAGGTGCCGTCGCCGATCAGTTGCGACAACTGGTCTTCAAGCTGCTGGTAGAGCGGCTTGGCGGTATCGCTGCGCAGTTCCAGCAGATTCTGGAAGGGCGGCTTTGGGAAAGGCGGTTTAGGCACTGTCATCGTTTGCATGAGCGTGACACAACCCGCGTAGCAGTTCGTGAATGGGAAAATCAAATCCCCGGAGACTGTCATGGCCGGCAAAGCCGTTTTCGTGCTGGGAAGTTTCGTCGTTGCCTGTTCGGCGAAGGTCTCCCGCTTCCCGCGTCCGGGTGAATCGCTGGCCGCCGAGACCGTGACGATCGAGCCCGGCGGCAAGGGGTTGAACCAGGCGATCATGGCGCGCCGGCTCGGCGCCGCGGTCGACGGCCTGCTCGCCGTCGGCGACGATCTTGCCGCCGCCTTCGCCGCGCCGGCGCTCGAGCGCGCCGGCCTGCCGGCGTCGCTGCTGGTCCGACTCAAGGGCAGCACCGGCAGCGGCATCGGCTTCACGGATGCCAGCGGCGAGACCTGCCTTGCCGTGGCCCCCGGCGCCAACCTTGCTCTCACCGCCGATCATGTCGGCGACCGGGCGCAGGCCATAGCCGATGCCGGGCTGGTGACCGCCCAGTTCGAGATCGGCGATGCGCCGATCGAAGCGGCTTTCCGGCTGGCGCGAGAAGCCGGCGTCGCGACCTTGCTCAACCCCTCGCCGTTCCGGCCGATTCCCGCCGCGATCCTGGCACGGACCTCGATCCTGATCGTCAACGAGACCGAGGCGCGGAGCCTTTCGGCCGCGCTCGGCCGGGAGATGGACGCGGCAAATCTCGGCCAGGATTTCGCTAGGGAACTCGGGCCGGCCTTGCTGGAGCAAGGGCCTGATCTCGTCGTGCTGACCCGCGGCGCGGCCGGGGCCCTGGCGGTGGCTGCAGGGGCGCCGGCCATCGCGCAGGCTGGCTTTCCGGTCGCGGCGATCGATTCGCTCGGCGCGGGCGATGCCTTCGCCGCGACGCTCGGCGTCCGGCTGGCGGCGGGGCGGCCCGTGCCGGAGGCGCTGCGCGATGCCGCAGCGGCAGGCGCGCTGACCACCACGCGTCATGGCGTGTTCGACGCACTGCCGACGCTCGCCGCCATCGCGGCCATGAGTGGCGGATAAGTCCCACATCGACCGGTAAAAATGTTTGGATTGTTTTTGGACTTTTCCTGAGCAACCCATGCTGCTAGCTTCGGGAACAGGCGCCCTACGCGCGCTCTCCGTGGCCAGCCGGGATTCCTCATGCCGCGCCCCGATGTCGATACCGTCATGTCCGCGATCGACCAGTTGCTGGTCGGGGCGATGGACGAGGACCAGATGCCGGCCGCTGCGGAAGCGATGCGGCAATTGTTCAACGGCTCGAAAGCCTGCTTCGCCGGGTTCGGCCCCAGTCCCGAGGACTGGGCGTCCTATGCGACCAATCCGGACCCCGCGCTGCAGGAGCGCTGCTTCGGCGAGCTCGCGCCCGACTTCATCGAGCTGGGCGGCGCGCTGCGCGACATCCCGCTGGGCGAGGTCTACCACGACCATGACGTGTTCGGCGCGGAGGTCCTGCGCAGCTCCCGCGTCTGGCAGGAATGGATGCGGCCGCAGGACATGTATGGCGGCATCGCCTGCCGGCTCGCCAAGAATGGCCAGGCCTTCTGGTTCTTCGACGTGCAGCGCGGCGGGCAGCAGGAGGGGTTCGACGGCGAGGAGGCCGCCCTGCTCGCGAAGCTCTATCCGGTGCTGCGGCGCGTGATCGAATTGCGGCGCCATATCGGCCGGGTGACCATCCAGCGAGACGAGGCACGCGGCGCGCTCGACAGGATCGAAATGGGCATCGCGATCCTCGATCAGGACATGCGGATCGCCTACACCAACGAGGGCGCCGACGAAATCCTGGCCGATCCGGACAGCGCGCTCGGCCTGCGCCAAGGCCGCCTCTTCGCGCGCCAGCCGGCCGACCAGCGCCAGCTCAAGCAATTGGTCGAAGGCACCTTGCGGACGGCGCAGGACCCTCTCGCCCACCATCAGGCCAGCATGATCCTGCATGGCGAGGACGGCTCTCATTCGCTTTCCGCCTGCGCCATGCCAGCGCCCCCCTCCGTCACACAGGCTCACACGGCCGGCAGGGTCCTGATCGCGCTGCGGCGGCTGGAAACGGCGACCAATCTCGTCGCCTGCGCACGCCAGCTCTTCGACCTCACCGATACCGAAGCCAAATTCGCGTCCGCGCTCGCAAGCGGGTCATCCCTGACCGAGGCGGCCGAAGCCCAGGGCGTCCGGATTTCGACCGCGCGCACACATCTGGCGCGCATCTTCCAGAAGACGAACACGCGCCAGCAAAGTCAGCTCGTTTCACTGCTGCGCAGCGCGGCGCTCCCCCTGCGTCCGCGCTGAAACATCGTCATCGAGGCCGGATCGGACGCGCCAGCGAGCCTCTCCCGGCTCGCATGCCCGATATCCCCGTCAGGCCATGAAGGTGAGGCTAGAGCAGCTCTCGCGCCGCTTTCGTCATCCAAATGACGGAGACGAATTCGGCAGAGCGATAAACTTGGCCGGCAAAGGTGAGGACCAACCGGCGTTCAAGGCTGCATGTCGAGCACGGCGCCGTCCCGGGCGAAGCGAAGCTCGGACCCGGGACGGCGAGGAGCAGCCCAGATGCTCACTCGCCCGGCTGCGGGCCGTCATAGCCGCCGATAATGACGAGATCGGACTGGCCGGCGCTGCTGAGATGCTTCACCGCCTCCTGATATTCGGGCGAGGCGTAGCAGGCGCGGGCGGTCTCCTCGTCCTTGAACTCGATGACGACGTTGTGCTTGCGGCCCTCGCCGCGGGCGAGCTTATACTCGCCGCCGCGGACCAGGAACTTCGCCCCGTATTTGGCGAAGGCCACGGCGTTGAGCGCACGATATTTCGCGTAGGCCTCGGCGTTCTCGACGTCGACGCGCGCGATCCAATAGCCCTTGGCCATGGCTCAGGCTCCTTCGACCGCGACGAGATCGATCTCGCCGGCGCCCTCGCGCAGCTTCCGCGCCTCGGCATATTCCGGCGAGAACAGATAGGCACGCGCCGAGGCGAAATCGTTGAACTCGATGATGATGTTGCGGGCGCGACCTTCGCCCTCGCCCACCGTCATCTGGCCGCCGCGCACGATCGGCGTGCCGCCATAGATCTTCATGACCTCGGAAGCCTTGGCGGCATAGCCGGCCCATTTGGTCGCGTCGGTGACCTTGGCGCGGCCGATGACATATCCCTTGGGCATTGTGCCTATCCGTTGCTTGAATCGAGTCCGGGCGGAAGCTTACGAAGCGGCGACGATCTCGTCCATGACCGCGCCCGCCGCCGCACGCGGGTCTGCCGCGCGGATGATGGGACGCCCGACGACGAGATGGTCGGCGCCGATGCGGATCGCCTCGGCAGGCGTGAGCGTGCGCTTCTGGTCGCCCGCCGCGCTGCCGGAGGGGCGGATGCCCGGCGTCACGATGACCATGTCCTTACCGATCACCTCGCGCACGATTTCCGCCTCGGCGGCCGAGCAGACGATGCCGTCGATGCCGGCCGTGCGGGCCTGCTCGGCGCGCAGGCGCACGAGATCGCGCACCGCAAGCCCATAGCCGGCATCGCGCAGATCGCCATCGTCATAGGAGGTCAGCGCGGTGACCGCGAGCAGCTTGAGCGCGGCATCGCCGCGCCCCTCGACCGCACCGCGCATGGTCTGCGGATAGGCGTGGACGGTGAGGAAGGTCACGCCGAGCTTGGTCAGAGAGTCCACGCCCTCGGTCACGGTGTTGCCGATGTCGTGCAGCTTGAGATCGAGGAAGACCTTCTTACCCTCGGCGACGAGCTGGCGGGCAAGGTCGAGCCCGCCGGCGAAGGCGAGGCGATAGCCGATCTTGTAGAAGGTCACGCCGTCTCCCAGCGTCGAGACGAGCCGATAGGCGTCCCACACGGTCGGCACATCGAGGGCGACGATCAGGCGGTCGCGGACATCGTTGATCTTCTGCTTCATCAACCGGCTCCCTGAGTTTCGAGGGAAGGCGCACGATTCGAATGATGATGCAAGGGCACGCGAACCCCGCATTCATCGGGTCGACGGCTGCGAGGCTCGATCGATCAGTCGGTCATTCGACCGGCGTGCACTCCATCCGCACACGCTCGCCCGACTGGCTCGCCGTCTGGCAGACGACCTTGGCCGGCAGCAACGGCGACGCAGCGGCAGGTGCCGGGGTGGTCGCGGCAACCGGTATTACGGCAGCGGCCGGGCTCGCGACCGGAAGCACGGGCCGTGTCCGCGACGAAGCCAGTTGCGGCGCCGGGCGGGCGATCGGTTTGGGCCTCACCGGATGCTGCGCGACAGGCGGCGCCGGTGGAAGCTCGACGGTTTCGACCGCCGGAGGCGCATTCTGCGCGACGACCGGCGGCGGCGGCTGCTCGGGAGACGCGCGCCACGGCGTCCAGGAACTCAGCCGGGTGAAGGCCTCCATGGTCGGCCGCGTAATCGTCTCCGCGGTCGGCATCGACTGCATGCAGCCGGAAAGCGCAAAGCCGAACAAGCAAACGGCTGCGCGGTTCGGGATCGACAGCATCTTCGCCGCTCCTGCTGTGGATTGATCGCGAGCACGACGATCGTGCCCGCCCCGGCCCAGCCAAGTCAACCTTCGACAGCCACCCTGGCAGGCAGAAGCGTCACCGGCGTGGCTCGGGGGCAACGGCAGCGCGACAATGCCATGACGAAACGACCCGCGAGCCCTCAACGCGCATCAGCTTTGCCGGAAAATGAATTCCGGCCGCCGCGGCGATGCTCTAGGCGTCGCGTTCCGCTTCCTCGGAGACGCCGACCATGTCCCTGGCCGCCCTGATCGGGTTCCTGCTGCTGACCGGCGTTGCCGCCTATGTGCAGACGCTGACCGGCTTCGCCTTCGGCCTGATCGCGATGGGCGGCGTCGGCCTGACCGGGCTGCTCTCGCTGCCGGATGCCGCTATGCTCGTCAGCGCCCTGACGCTGGTCAACGCGACGCAGATGCTGCTCAAAGGCTGGCGCGACGTCGACTGGCGCAAGTTCGGGCTGGTGATGGTCGCGAGCTGGCCCTTCGTCTTCATCGGCTTCCACCTGTTGGAATGGCTCGCCGCGAGCCGCGCCGATCTTCTTCGGCTGGCGCTGGGTTTGGTCATCATCGTCTCCAGCCTGCAACTGGCGCGGAAGCCCGAACCGCTCAAGCAGCCATCCGGAGCGCCCAGCTACCTGTTCTTCGGCAGCATCGCGGGATTGATGAGCGGAATGTTCTCCACCGGCGGCCCGCCCCTGGTCTACCATTTCTACCGCCAGCCGATGCCGCTCATCGTGGTCAGGGAAACGTTGGTGACGGTCTTCGCGCTGAACGCGCTGTTCCGCACGGGCCTGGTCGCGACGTCGGGCCAGATTCCCCATGCCTCGACGCTGACGGGCCTTTTCGCCATCCCGGTCGTGATGGCGGCGACGCATCTGGCGCGGCGCTATCCGCCGCCGCTGACCCAGGCCGCCATGCGGCAGATCGTGTTCCTGCTGCTGTTCCTGTCGGGCGTCTCGCTCGGCGCGCCGGCCATCATGCACATGCTCGGCTTGTGAATACTGCCGGCCTTGCGAGGAAACACTCCGTCATTCCGGGGCAGGCCAAAGGCCTGAGCCCGGAACCCAGAACCGATGCCGTCATCAATTGATGCGACTGCCTGACCACACCTTTCCTGGAAGCGGCATCGGTTCTGGTTTCCGGGCTCTTCGCTAACGCGAAGCCCCGGAATGACGGTGAGACTCGATGAAAGCCCGCTGCCCTAGAACTGCGCTTCCTGCGGAGCCTGCGCCGCGAAGACCTGCTGGAAGACCTGCGCCCAGACCTCCGGCGGCTGTGCGCCGGAGACGGCCAGCTTGCCGTCGACGATGAAGAAGGGCACGCCGGTGACGCCGACCTTGCGGGCGTGATCCTCCAGACCGATCACGGTCTCGCGCAGCTCGTCATTGGCGAGCTCTTCGCGGGCGGCCTGCTCGTCGAAACCCTGCTCGACCGCGATCTGGACCAGTGTTTCGACATCGCCGATATCGCGCCCGTCCTGCCAATAGGCCTTGAACAGGGCGGCCTTCATGTCGCCGCCGCGCTGAACCGTCGAAGCGGCTGCGACCAGCATATGGGCCATGCGGGTGTTGACGCTCTTGGTCACCTTCGCCCAGTTGAAGGTGACGCCGCTCTCCAGCGCCGCCTCCGACAGCCGGACCTCGATCTCCTTGCGCTTGCCCGGGCCGAACTTGCTTTCGAGGTATTGGGTGCGATCCATGCCCTCCTCGGGCATGTCCGGGTTCAGCTCATAGGGCAGCCAGGTGATGGCGAAGCGCTCGGCCACGCCGTAGCGCTCAAGAGCCGACTCCAGCCGGGCCTTGCCGATGAAGCACCAGGGGCAGGCGATGTCGGAGACGATCGCGAGCGGCAGCTTGTCCTGCATGTCGATATCCTCAGGTCTCAGGCGGGCGGGTAGCGATGCTGCCCGCCGTGACGGTCTTCGGCGACCGCTTCCGCGCCCGGCGTCTCGCAACCGGACAGGAAGGCGGGGCCGACCGGAATCTTGCCGGCACCGCCGGGAATATCGAGGATATAGGTCGGCTGGCACAGCCCGGAAAGGTTCCCGCGCAGGCTTTTGACCAGCGCCTGCCCCTCTTCCAGCGTCAGGCGGAAATGCGAGGTGCCGGGCGCGAGATCGGGATGGTGCAGGTAATAGGGCTTGATGCGGTTCTCGACGAAGGCGCGCATCAGGGCGCCAAGCGTCTCGATGTCGGCATTGACGCCCTTGAGCAGCACGGACTGGCTCAGCAGGACATGGCCGGCATCGGCCAGCGTCGCAATCGCGGCGCGGGCATCGTCGGTGAATTCGCGCGGATGGTTGGCGTGGATGGCGATATAGCTCGCCTTGCCGGGGATGCGCAGTGCCCTCGCATAATCCGGCGTGATCCGGCCGGGGTCGACGACGGGCACGCGAGTGTGCCAGCGCGCGACCTTGATATGCGGGATGCCGGCCAGGCGCTTGACGACTTCGCGGACGCGGCGAGCGGAGAGAATGAAGGGGTCGCCGCCGGTCATGATCACCTCCCAGATTTCAGGACGGGAGGCGAGATAGGCGAGCGCGGCGTCGAGCTTCGCGCCGGTCAACGCATCGCCGCCAGGACCGACCATCTCGCGCCGGAAGCAGAAGCGGCAATAGACCGGGCAGGCATGGACGAGCTTGAGCAGGGCGCGGTCAGGGTAGCGATGGACCACGCCTTCGACCGGGGAATGGGCGTCGTCGCCGATCGGATCGGCGAGTTCCTGCGGCAGCGTTGTGAGCTCAGCCGCATCGGGGATAAACTGGCGTGCGATCGGATCGGCAGCGTCGTTCGGATCGATCAAGCCCGCGACGGCCGGCGTCACCGAAACGGCATAGCGCTCCGCCACCTCCTGCAAGGCATCGCGGCGCGCAGGCGCGGCAAGGCCGGCCTCGACGAGCGCGTCGATGCTGCGCAGCGGCTGGCCGCCGGGGGGCTGGTGAACGGTCATGCCCCTCCCCTGCCCGGTTCCGCGACCGGCGTCCAGAGCACATCCTCGATCCGGCGCGCGCCCACGCAGAGCATGACGAGCCGGTCGAAGCCGAGCGCGGTGCCGGATGCCGCCGGCATCAGCGCCAGTGCCTCCAGGAAATCCTCGTCGACCGGATAGCGCTCGCCATAGATGCGCTCCTTCTCGTCCATATCGGCCACGAAACGGCGGCGCTGCTCTGCCGGGTCGGTGAGCTCGCCGAAGGCATTGGCGAGCTCGACGCCGCAGGCATAGAGCTCGAAGCGCTCGGCCACGCGCGGATCGCCGGGCTTCGGCCTCGCGAGCGCGGCCTCGCTGATCGGGTATTCGCAGAGGATCGTGGCACGGCCGCGGCCGAGATGCGGTTCGATGCGCTCGGACAGGATGCGGCTGAAGATGTCGGACCAGGTGTCGTCGTCCGTGACGCGAATGCCGGCCTCGATCGCGTCGGCAGCGAGCCCGCCGCGATCGACCTCCTGATCGGCCGTGACAGTGCGCAGCAGGTCGATCCCGGCATGACGCTTGAAGGCCTCCTGCAAGGTCAGGCGCTCGGGCTCGGCGAAGGGATCGGCCTCGATGCCGCGCCAGCGCAGCATGGTCGCGCCCGCGGCGCGGGCGGCCTCGGCCATCAGCGCCGCGCAATCCTGCATGAGCGCGTCGTAATCCTCGCCGACACGATACCATTCCAGCATCGTGAATTCGGGATGGTGCAGCGCCGTGCGCTCGCGATTGCGGAAGACGCGGGCGAAATCGAAGATGCGGGCCTCGCCGGCCGCGAGCAGCTTCTTGGCGGCGAATTCCGGCGAGGTGTGCAGGTAATAGGGATGCGGCTGCGCAGCATTGTCGATCAGCGTCGTGCCGAAGCCGTGCAGATGCGTCTCGTTGCCGGGCGAGAGCTGCAGGATCGCCGCCTCGACCTCGGTGAAGTCGCGGGCCTCGAACCAGCGGCGCAATGCGGCCTTGATCCGCCCCCGCGCCAGCAGGGCCGGGCGGCGGTCGGCATGGACATCGGGCCGCCAGAACGGTGTCGGGGACGAACTCATCGAATCTCGCGTCGAATGCGTCGGAAAGCTTTCGTTTCGCGCGCGAATGCGGTAGTTGCGCGGCGACAGAATTCGCATAGCGCGCGACAACGCCGCGCACCAGCAAGGACATTCACGTGGTCAAGGTCATCGCCTCTTCCGTCCGCAAGGGCAACGTCCTCGAGCTCGACGGACATCTCTGCACCGTCATCTCGGCCGAGAGCTTCTTCCCCGGCAAGGGCACCCCGACGACGCAGATCGACATGCGCCGCATCGCCGACGGCGTGAAGATGACGCAGCGCTACAAGACCACCGAGCAGGTCGAGCGCGCCTATGTCGAGGATCGCGACTTTACCTATCTCTACCAGGACGGCGAGCAGTACGTCTTCATGAACCCGGAGACGTACGACCAGATCCCGGTCGACAAGGATGTGGTCGGCGATGCCGCGCCCTATCTCCAGGAGAACATGAAGGTCTCGCTCTCGGTGTTCGAGGACAAGGCCGTCGCGATCGAGCTGCCGCAGCGCGTCACGCTCGAAGTCGTCGAGACCGAGCCGGTGACCAAGGGCCAGACGGCCTCATCCTCCTACAAGCCGGCGATCCTCTCGAACGGCGTGCGCAGCGCCGTGCCGCCGCATGTCGGCGTCGGCACCCGCGTCGTCGTGATGACGGCCGACGGGTCGTATGTCGAGCGCGCGAAGGATTGATCTGCTGGCGCAGAGCGCCGGAGAAAATTCTCCTCTATAGGTTACGCAGCGGGCCCTTTCCGGGCCCGTTGTCGTTTCCGAGGACATCATGACGCTCACAGTCAAGGCCGCCGCCCTTTCCGGCTTCGTGCAGACGCTCAAGGCGCTCGACGCCATTCTCGACAAGGCCGTCGACCAGGCCGAGACCCGCAAGATCCAGCCGGAGGTGCTGCTCTCCGCCCGGCTCGCACCGGACATGCTGGCCTTCACCCGCCAGATTCAGCTCTGCTGCGACTTCGCCAAGAACGCGGTCGCGCGCCTCTCCGGCGGCGAGAACCCGCGTTTCCCCGACGAGGAGAAGAGCTTCCCGGAACTGAAGGAGCGCATTTCCAAGACGCTCGCCTTCATCGCCGCGGCCGATGGCGCCACGCTCGATGCCGGGCTTGGCCGCGAGGTCACCTTCCCGCGCGGCCCGTCGGCGACCGTGACGATGACCGGCGAGGCCTATCTCACCCGCTTCGCCATCCCGAACTTCTATTTCCACGCCACGACGGCCTACGACATCCTGCGCCAGAACGGTTTCCAGATCGGCAAGCAGGACTTCCTGCTCGGCGTCTTCGACGCCTGAGACCGGCCGACAGGCATGAGCGCGACGCCTGCCATCACGATCGAACGCGCTTCTCCCCGGGATGCCGGGGAGATCGCCGCGCTCTATCTGGCGTCGCGCGCGGAGGCCCTGCCCTGGCTGCGTCGCGTCCATAGCGACGCCGAGGTGCGGGACTGGATTGCGACCGTCAGGCTCGCCCGCGGCGAGACCTGGGTCGCGCGGGAGGCCGGGCGCATCCTCGGCTTCCTCTGCCTCGACGGCGAGGATCTCGACCAGCTCTATCTGCTGCCGGGCGCGTTCAGGCGCGGTATCGGCTCGCTGCTGCTGGCAAAG
>NZ_JAELTI010000378.1 GCF_016428755.1 Allobosea sp. ASV33 | reverse complement strand
CCCCCCCCCCCCCCCCCCCCCCCCCCCCCCCCCCCCCCCCCCCCCCCCCCCCCCCCCCCCCCCCCCCCCCCCCCCCCCCCCCCCCCCCCCCCCCCCCCCCCCTTTTTCAAGCAGAAGACGGAATACGCGATCGCGCCTAGAGTCTCGTGGGCTCGGAGATGTGTATAAGAGACAGGCTACGGCTGGAAGGGCTCGCGCGAGCATGTCGAGGGCTTCCTCTCCCCGAAGGCCGTCTACATCAATCTGGACTGAACCGCGCCGGATGCCGGCCCGCTACCTGGGCCCTTGTCTGCCTTCGTCT
>NZ_JAELTI010000377.1 GCF_016428755.1 Allobosea sp. ASV33 | reverse complement strand
AGCCCAGTCGCGCACCTGCTCCTGCTTGAGCGGCCGCCCGCGCGGCGACATCAGCAGGCGCGGTCTCGCATCATCCGCCGGCACGGCCGCATCGATCGCCGCCGCCAGCACGTCGCAGCGCAGCACCTGTCTCTTATACACATCTCCGAGCCCACGAGACTCTAGGCGCGATCGCGTATGCCGGCTTCTGCTTGAAAAAGGGGGGGGGGGGGGGGGGGGGGGGGGGGGGGGGGGGGGGGGGGGGGGGGGGGGGGGGGGGGGGGGGGGGGGGGGGGGGGGGGGGGGGGGGGGGGGGGGGGGG
>NZ_JAELTI010000376.1 GCF_016428755.1 Allobosea sp. ASV33 | reverse complement strand
CCGCGCCGATGGGCAACTACTTCATCGGCATCTTCAAATCGACGCCCTATCTCGCCGCCATCGCCGTCTACGAAGCCTTCGGCGCGGCGCTCGACATCTCGTCCGACACCTTCCGCTACACCGAGCCTGTCTCTTATACACATCTCCGAGCCCACGAGACTCTAGGCGCGATCGCGTATGCCGTCTTCGGCTTGGAAAGGGGGGGGGGGGGGGGGGGGGGGGGGGGGGGGGGGGGGGGGGGGGGGGGGGGGGGGGGGGGGGGGGGGGGGGGGGGGGGGGGGGGGGGGGGGGGGGGGGGGGG
>NZ_JAELTI010000375.1 GCF_016428755.1 Allobosea sp. ASV33 | reverse complement strand
CCCCCCCCCCCCCCCCCCCCCCCCCCCCCCCCCCCCCCCCCCCCCCCCCCCCCCCCCCCCCCCCCCCCCCCCCCCCCCCCCCCCCCCCCCCCCCCCCCCCCCTTTTTCACGCAGACGACGGCATACGCGATCGCGCCTAGAGTCTCGTGGGCTCGGAGATGTGTATAAGAGACAGGGTCTAATCAATGCGATCCGGCTTGGCAAGAGCAGAATTCATCGCCGGCGCAAAACGTTTCGCGGAAACGCCGTCATCCACCGCCTTCGGAAAGATGCCCGCCTTGGCCACGGCCCGGACCGGGCC
>NZ_JAELTI010000374.1 GCF_016428755.1 Allobosea sp. ASV33 | reverse complement strand
CCCCCCCCCCCCCCCCCCCCCCCCCCCCCCCCCCCCCCCCCCCCCCCCCCCCCCCCCCCCCCCCCCCCCCCCCCCCCCCCCCCCCCCCCCCCCCCCCCCCCCCTTTTCAAGCAGAAGACGGCATCCGCGATCGCGCCTAGAGTCTCGTGGGCTCGGAGATGTGTATAAGAGACAGCTGTTCGACGGCGAGAAGCGCGACCTGTCGCATCTGCCGGTGGCGCTGGAGAGCGTCTCCGCGTTCAATCGCAAGGTCTACGAGGTCGCGCTCGCCATCCCGCATGGCGAGACCCTGACCTATGGC
>NZ_JAELTI010000373.1 GCF_016428755.1 Allobosea sp. ASV33 | reverse complement strand
CCCCCCCCCCCCCCCCCCCCCCCCCCCCCCCCCCCCCCCCCCCCCCCCCCCCCCCCCCCCCCCCCCCCCCCCCCCCCCCCCCCCCCCCCCCCCCCCCCCCCCCTTTTCAAGCAGAAGACGGCAAACGCGATCGCGCCTAGAGTCTCGTGGGCTCGGAGATGTGTATAAGAGACAGGCGTGTGGTAGCTTTCGACCAGCGTCTTGACCCAGGGCTTGTCCTTGTCGGCGCTGCGCACGGCGATCAGGTTGACATAGGGACCCTTGGCGTCTTCGCGCAGGATCGCCGAGGCCGGATCGATCT
>NZ_JAELTI010000372.1 GCF_016428755.1 Allobosea sp. ASV33 | reverse complement strand
CCCCCCCCCCCCCCCCCCCCCCCCCCCCCCCCCCCCCCCCCCCCCCCCCCCCCCCCCCCCCCCCCCCCCCCCCCCCCCCCCCCCCCCCCCCCCCCCCCCCCTCTTTTCACGCAGAAGACGGCATACGAGATCGCGCCTAGAGTCTCGTGGGCTCGGAGATGTGTATAAGAGACAGCCATAGAGCTGGTTGGCGAGGCCGACGCCGATGATCGAGCCGATCAGCGTATGCGAGGACGAGGCCGGCAGGCCGAGCGCCCAGGTGCCGAGGTTCCAGAGGATCGCGGCGATGAGCAGCGCGAAC
>NZ_JAELTI010000371.1 GCF_016428755.1 Allobosea sp. ASV33 | reverse complement strand
CCCCCCCCCCCCCCCCCCCCCCCCCCCCCCCCCCCCCCCCCCCCCCCCCCCCCCCCCCCCCCCCCCCCCCCCCCCCCCCCCCCCCCCCCCCCCCCCCCCCCCCTTTCCAAGCCGAAGACGGCATACGAGATCGCGCCTAGAGTCTCGTGGGCTCGGAGATGTGTATAAGAGACAGGCCCCAGCCTGGCTTCCGTCTATCGTGGAGAGATCGACCTCTCCGGGGCGGTCTTCATCGCCGCCTCGCAATCCGGCCGCAGCCCGGACGCGCTGCAATTGACCGAGACGGCCAAGCGCGGCGGCG
>NZ_JAELTI010000370.1 GCF_016428755.1 Allobosea sp. ASV33 | reverse complement strand
CCCCCCCCCCCCCCCCCCCCCCCCCCCCCCCCCCCCCCCCCCCCCCCCCCCCCCCCCCCCCCCCCCCCCCCCCCCCCCCCCCCCCCCCCCCCCCCCCCCCCCTTTTTCAAGCACAAGACGGCATACGCGATCGCGCCTAGAGTCTCGTGGGCTCGGAGATGTGTATAAGAGACAGGTCCTGCAGATGGCGCGGCCCGCCCTTGGCGAAGAGATAGCTGCCGGCGAGATAGGCCCGGATGCGCTCGCCATGCCGCTTCAGCCCCGCGAAGGGGCGCGACTGCAAGGCGGCATTCGAGACGAT
>NZ_JAELTI010000052.1 GCF_016428755.1 Allobosea sp. ASV33 | reverse complement strand
TCCGCGGTCCTTGATCAGGCGGACCGCCTCGATCTTGAACTCACGCCCAAATTGCCTTCGTCGCATACCCCACATCCGGTTTCATGAAACACCCAATCTCGATGTCCACGAAACCGGCAGCAGGCCATTTATTGTCCGAGAAAATAGACGGCGCCTTCAGACCATGTTAGTCGTTAGTCCTGCTGCATTGTTATCTTGCAGGTCTTTCGGAGGGGTCTGTGCGTTCTGCTTTACTTTCGCTCGTTCGGCGCATTACAGGATACTACACACTACTCGGTAGCGCGCACCAAGCCGAACTGACGCTCGGCTCCATTGAAGGAAAGCTGGCTGAGCTTAACGCCAAGCGCGAACATGATAGGCTCTGGGTTGCCAGTGCGTTGGATGAGCTAAAAAGAGAGATCAAAGCAGATCTCAGAGCCGACATCCGGGAAGATTTAAAATCTAACTTGGATGGCCTGGCTGTTCTAACAGAAGATTTGCACCGGCGATCCGTTCGCCACGCTACGCAAGCTGAATTGTCCCTTTACGACATCAAGCGCATGTTAATAGGGGAAATCAAAATTGAACCGGCGAAGATCGACTTCTCGGCAGAAAGACCCATCGCATTCGATTCGCCCGATCACATCGTCCCTTGGGGGACGATGAGGGATAATACCCGACATCGGCGGTTCGTTCAGCGCAGTGAAGAGATATTCGGGCGCAAGGTAAAGCATCTAGACATCGGCTGCGCTGGCGGCGGCCTAGTATGGGATTTCACCATCGCCGGGAATCTGTCTATCGGCATCGAGGGGAGCGATTACAGCCGCCGAAACAGCCGAGCAGAGTGGGGGACTATCCCAGATCGACTGTTCACGGCCGATGTCTGCTACCCGTTCGAAGTCAAACAGGACGGCGCGCGGGTGCTGTTCGATGTTATTTCCGCGTGGGAACTGTTCGAACATATCCCGACCGACAGAGTAGACGACGTAATTACCCACCTGTTAGCGCACCTATCTCCTGAAGGGGTAGTGGTTTGCTCGATCGCAACCTTCAACGATATAGACCCCGCAACAGGGACAAACTTCCATCAGACCGTGAAGCCTAAGGCATGGTGGGAGGAGCGCTTTTCCGCTCAAGGATTAAAGCCGGTTGCCGGCCTATTCGAAGCCGGTGATTTCGTTCGAGGCGCTGGGCATTCCGGCGATGATTGGGATGCCAGAACAAGCCCGCATCTGGGCTTTCATTTGGTGCTGCGGCGCCAATAACGAATCCTTCGCTAGGCAAATTTCCGTGTCCCCAGACCCGCCCTAACCGGCGGGTTTTTCTTTGCCCGGAGTTCCGATGCAACCAGTCTCCAACTGGCGGCGCGTGCTGCGCTATGCCTGGTCGATCAAGCTCATCGTCGCGGCGGGCGTGTTGTCGTCACCAACTCCACCGTCAACCGGACGGTTCTGGAGCCTTTGCGCGCCATCCTTCGTCGCGCCGCGCTATGGGGGGGCAGATGGTCGCCCGCATCGAGTGGAAGGAACTGCTTCTCGACGAACCGAAAGAGCGCGTTCGCGAGCTCTCAGATTCCGAAGAAGATAAGCTGTTCGCGAATGTGCGCCCAGGCTATCGCCCCATTCTGCGTTTCGCGGTGCTCTCTGCGCTTCGGCGAGAAGAGCTATTGGCGATGCAATGGGAGCATGTCGGCTGGGGAGGCCGGCGCCTGAACCTGATGGGCAAAGGCGAGGTCGTCGGGTTCATCCCGCTCTCGACGGAGATGGAGCGTGTTCTGCGCAGCGTCATCCCGGAAGGCGAAACCAACCCTACCGGTCCGGTCTGGCTTTACCGCCCTGCCCGTCACGAGGAAGGCGCCGACAACCTGACGCCGCGCCCGATCACGCACGAGGCCTAAAGACTGAGTTCCGTCGCGCTCGCAAGAACGCCGGCATGAAGTCCAGTCGCGAAGACCCGCTGATGGGCTACCGCTTCCACGACAATCGGCACACCGGCATCACGCGCCTGGTGCGCGATAGCGGCAATCTGAAGCTTGGCCAGAAGCTGGGACGCCATGCCTCCATCGCGACGACGATGAAGTACGCCCATGCCACAGAGGGCGATCTGCGCAAAGCGCTCGACGCCGCGCATTCTTCCCGCGAAAGTTTCCAGACTGATAACGAAGCTCTCGAAAACAGCAAAGAAATCAAGAGGATCGTGTGATTAGGCAATCTGCTCCCAAAGCAGATGCGCTACCGGGCTACGCTATACCCCGACACCACTCGAAACGTTGCGGTTCGCTATCATGCCATAGCCCGAACCCGCAAGCGAAAGCCAATCACCCGGCGTCAGGCTTGTGCAAGCGCGGCTGTTGCCGGCGCCTCAGCGCTTGAACAGCGCGTGCTCGACCTTGTCCCCCGGCTTGATGCCGAGCTCCTTGCTGACGCCGCCATTGATCTCCAGCACCGAGAGCACAGGCTCGCCCGAGGGAATCGTCCGCGTCGAGAGCGGCTCGGTACGCTCGGCAATGCGCGCGATCGTGCCGTCCGCCCGGATGAACAGCATGTCGAGCGAGATGTAGGTGTTCTGCATCCACATCGCCACCGGCTCGCTGGCGGCGAAATCAAACAGCATGCCGCGATCGGCCGGCATGTAGTTGCGGAACATCAGGCCCTTCGCGCGCTGGTCCGGCGTGCGCATGACCTCGACCTGGAAGGCGTGGCGCGTACCGCCGCTGAGGATGACCAGTGATTCGAGGCCGGCTCCTCCGGCGGCCGCCGGCTGGCCCTGCGCCTGCAAGCCGGCCGGCGCCAATGCGACCAACGCCAGCGCGAGGGCGGCGAGAGCGGTTCTGAGGGCGTGCATCGTTTGGACTCCGTGGCGGCCATGGCCTCTTGTGCTGTAGAAGCGGCCGATGGCAAATCTTCGGCAGATGGCTGCCTTCGCCGCCTTTCGGTCAAGTCTTTCGTCATCATATGAATGGGGATGCCGCAGAGCCTCGCCTGACGGCTTTCTTTCGTCATCCGCTTGCGGCAGTTTCGCCGGCCTAAATGAAGTAGGAGATATCCATGATCGTTGCGCGCCCTCGTCGGACGACGCATCTGGCCGGCACGGCCCTGGCGGTTGTTCTGATGACCTTCGCCGCCCCGGCCTGGGCCGCCGATTTCCAGCTCGACAACGTCAAGATCGATCTCGGCAAGCTGGTGATCAACGCGCCCAAGATCGCGATCAAGGGCTCGACGCTGGAAAAGGACGCTTTCCTGGCGCTGTTCACCGGCGCTTCCGCGAGCGAACCGGCCGCCGCCCGGGCTGCGCGCCTGAACGCCGCCGAGATCAGCGCTCCGGAACTGTCGCTGGTGCAGACGGTCGGCGACCAGAAGCAGACCACGGTCTATCGCGACATCCGCCTCACCGATATCCGCGAAGGCAAGATCGGCCATGGCGAATCGGCGAGCGGCACGATCACCGCCGATGGCTCGGCGACCGGCCCGATGAAGGGCGAGCTGAAGCGCACGGCCTTCGATGCCTTCGACCTGCGCCAGATCGCACGCGTCCTCACCGAGAAGGCCGCGGCCGGAGCCAGCGAGGCGATGCTGCCGATCATCGGCAATTTCGAGCAGGACGGCTATAATCTCGACATGGGCAAGGCCGGCAAGATGTCGCTCGGCAAGACGACGGCGCGTGGCTTTGCCGCCAAGGTCGGCCCCGAGCCGCTGCTCGACGTGATGTCCCGTCTCGCGGCGGCCAGCGAGGAGGTCGAGAAAAAGCAGGGCGACAAGAAGCCCGCCGACGCCGACAAGCCGCCGGCGAAGACCGAGGCCGAACGGCAGCTCGGCCTCTCCATGCTCGCACTCTTCGACATGTTCGAATACGGCAGCGGCGAGGCCCGAGACCTCGTCATGAACGTGAACCCGCCGCCGAAGGCCGGCCCCAAGACGGATCCGGTGGACATGCGGATCGCCCGCATGGCCTTCGGCGAGAACACCCCGGCGAAATCCGGCTTCGCCATGGAAGGCTTCCAGTTCCGCTCGGGCGAGGCCAAGGGCGGCATCGATTCGATCGCCTATTCCGGCTTCAAGTTCGGATCCGTCATCAGCGAATTGCGCGCGGCTCTGAACGAGCCGGACAAGCCGATCGAGGAGGTCGATTTCCGCCGCTTCATCCCGACGATCGGCACGATCCGCCTCGCCGGCATCTCGATCGACGCCCCCGCGATCATCACCGGCAAGGAGCCGGTCAAGGTCTCGCTCGGCACCTTCGAGATCAAGGCGGGCGAGCAGCTCAACGGCATCCCGACCAGCCTCGCGCTGACGATCGACAAGCTCGTCACCCCGGTGTCCGAGGCGACTGGCAACCCGGCCGCCAAGGACATGATCGCGATGGGCATCCGCTCGCTCGATCTCTCGGCCAAGCTCGACCTCGCCTGGGAAGCCGCGAAGAACGAGATCGCCATCCGCACGCTCTCCTTCGGCAGCGCCGGCCTGGCCCAGATCGAGGCTTCCGGCACGCTCGGCAACGTCACCAAGGACCTGTTCGCCAGCGATCTCGCCCTCGCGCAGGTCGCAGCACTCGGCGCCACCGCCCGCAACCTGCAGTTCAAGGTGCAGAATTTCGGCCTGGTCGAGAAGCTGATCGAGAACGAGGCCCGCAAGTCCAAGCGCAAGGTCGAGGAGGTCCGCCAGCAGTTCACGATGGTCGCGAGCCTCGGGCTTGCCGCGGTGCTGGGCCCGTCCGACGGCGCGAAGGCCGTGGCCGCCGCCGCCTCGCGCTTCGTCGCCAAGCCCGGCACGCTGACCGTCCAGGCCAGCGCCAAGTCGGCGGCCGGCCTCGGCCTCGCCGATGTCATCACCATGACCGAGCCGACGGAGATCTTCGACAAGATCGATCTCAAGGCCGATGCTCAGTGAGCTGAGCATTTTCAAGCGAAGTGGACACCGGTTCGCGTGAAGGAAATGCGGCCAACTGAGAATGACGTGATCGCACCCGAGGATCGCGACTGGCGCCCATCCGGCCTTCAGGCCTGGTGGGCGGGCCTGCCGCAAGTCCCGCGCGGCTGGCTGCGCAAGCGCGTGAATCCCGACAACCAGACCCGGCTGCATCTCGCGAAGCTCGTCGCGCGGCGGCCGGGCCAGGTCGTCGTCGGCCCCTATACCTATGGCCGGCCGAAGGTGCGGTTTCCCGAGAGCGGCGCAAGGCTCGTGATCGGCCGCTATGGCTCGATCGCCGACGGCGTCGAGATCTTGCTCGGCGGGAATCACCGCCTCGACTGGGCGACGACCTATCCCTTCCCCGCCCTGCCCCGGCTCTGGCCTCCGGCCGCCGGAATGACCGGCCACGACACGAGCCGCGGCGATGTCGTCATCGGCCCCGATGTCTGGCTCGGCTCGCAATCCATGGTGATGTCGGGCGTCACCATCGGCCACGGCGCCGTGGTCGCGGCGCGCGCCGTGGTCACGCGCGACGTCCCGCCCTACGCCATCGTCGCCGGCAATCCGGCTCGCGTGGTCAGGCTGCGCTTCGACGAGGTGCGGATCGCCGGCCTCCTCGAAACCGCCTGGTGGGACCGCCCCCGCGCCGAGGTCGAGCGGCTGATCCCGCTCCTGCTCTCCGACAAGATCGACGACCTGCTGGAAGCGCTCAGGAAGCGCCCATCAGGCGGCGCTTGAGCCCGAGCGCCGGCTTCTCGATCAGGTACCAGGACAGTGCCGCGACGATCAGCGTCACGGCAAGCGACGGCCAGAGCAGCGTCACCGCACCGAGTGCCGGATAGAGCGCATGCAGCGCCTGCTGCACCGGCCAGCCATAGAGATAGACGCCATAGGACAGATCGGCCGGCGGCTCGACCGCGCGTCGCGTCAGCGCGGGCGCGAGTGCCAGTACGAGCACGCCCCAGGCCGTGACGAGGAAGAGCGCCGCCTTGTAGAGCGGCGTGAAGGAGAGCGGCACCAGCGCCGCCAGCGCGATGGCCAGCAGCGGCAGCGACAGCGGCACCTTCTCGCGGTAGAGATAGACCACGCCGCCCGCCAGGAAGATCAGCGGCAGCCGCAGCGCCGTCTCGGTGCCCTTGGATCCATGTGGCGCCAGCACCTCGCGCAGGACGACGGCGAGCGTCAAAGCCAACAGCGCTGCCAGCGCGGTGCGCGGGCGCGCCAGAAGCCCGGCGAGCCCCGCGACGAGCACGCCGAGATAGCACAGCGTCTCGTATTTCAGCGTCCACACCGTCCCCAGCGGGAACGGCAGCGGGTTGCTCTCGAAGACGCCGGGCAACCCCGACGCGCTCTTGAAGGTGGTCAGCGTGCCCGAAATGAACCGCCACAGCCGCGGATCGCGGAAATAGGCCGAAGTATCCAGCGTCGTCATCAGCGCACCCAGCACGAGCGCGACGAGGAGCGTCGCCGCGATCAGCCCGGGCGCGATCCGGAGCAGCCGCGCGACGACATAGTCGCGCCAGCCGCGCCTGACGAAGCTCATCGTCACTAGGAAGCCGGAGATCGCGAAGAAGCCGTTGACGGCATGTTCGCCCAGCGTGAACCCGGTCGTCTGGAACCAGGGCTCCTGCTCCACCCGCCCGTCCGTCACGCTGAAGGCATGCGAGACGACGACGGCGAGCGCCATGATCAAACGAAGCAAGCCGAAATTATTGTGCGGATTGGCGAGCGCCGCCGCGACCGTGGGCCGGCTCATGGCATCTCCCCCAGCCCTTCATGGGCGAGCGCCGTCTCGCCGCGCCGCCAGGCTCGCGCGCCGGCGGCAGAGCCCGCATGCGCGAACATCTTCTCACGCTTCAGCAGCAATCCGTAGCCCGCGGCTTTCCCGATATTCTCCAGCATGCGGATCGGTCCCGGCCCGGCGAGCCCGTATTTCCGGGCGATGTAGTGCTCGGACCAGGCGAGATGCCAGCGCGCCTTGAAGCGCCGCTGCGGCGACGGCGCCGTCGAGCGCCCCCGGCCGTGCCGCGCCTCGGCGCCGTGGACATGGACGAGCGCGTAGCCGGCATCGCGCATGCGCCGGCACAGATCGTCATCTTCATAGAACAGGAAGATCGCCGGATCGAAGCCTCCTAGTGCGACGAACAGCTCGCGCCGGATCAGCAGGCAGGCCCCCGACAGGAAAGGCAGGCAGGCATCGCCCTCGGGAATCGCCATCGTGCCGGAGCGATTGAGATGCGGCGGGGACAGCAGCGAGCGCGGTTGCAGGAAGATACGGCCGGACGGCTCGACGATGCGCGGCGCCAGCATTCCGGCGTCGGGATAGCGCACCGCCGCCTCCAGCAGCGCCGCAGCCGCGCCCTTCGTGAGCTCCAGATCGGGATTGACGATCAGGACATAGGGCGTCTCGGCCGCCGCGACGCCGATATTGTTGGCCCGACCATAACCCTCGTTGCGGGCATTCGCGATCACCCGCGCGCCTTTCGCCGCCGCGATGGCGCGGCTGTCGTCGCCGCTGGCATTGTCGACGACGATCGCCGGCACGCCCTCCCCGGCCAGCGCATCGAGGCAAGCGGGCAGGACCTCGGCGCTGTCGTAGCTGACGACGATGGCGGTGATGGCAGCGGCGGGCATTGCCGCCTTGTGGCCATGTCGCGCAGCCCGAAGCAAGCGATTTCAGCGGCGTGCGAGCGCGCCGATCTCGCCCTTGATCCGCTCGCGCTCGCTCGCCTCGCAGCGATGCGGCGCCTTGTAGGACTTCACGGCATAGCCGGCATTGGCAGCGACGAAGCGCTGCCGGTCCTGACGGTCGAGCCGCGCGATGATGCGGTTGCGATCGACGGGCAAGCCGCAATCATAGGCCCGCGAGACGGTCGCGGCGGCATATTCCACCGTGCCCGGCAGCGGCCCGGCGACGGTGCAGGCGCCGAGCGCGGCGAACAAGGCCACTGCGGCGGCCGGTTGCGAGAGCGAGAGCATCGGCACGGCGCAGCTCAGAGCGTGTCGAAATCCCCGGTGCGGATGCGGCCCATCCGCGCCTTCAGCTCGGCCCGCTCCTCGGCCGTGCAGCCTTGCGGCCGCACGCCCTGGTTGACCATCTCGGCCTCGGAGATGCCGATATAGGCCGAGCGCGCCGCCGCGATCTGCTGATCGTCGGCGCCCCGCGCCTTCTCGGCTGCGAGGAAACGGTCGAGCGTCGAGCGCTGCGGCGAGCCCGCCTTGCAGGCGATCGCGCGCGAGACGGTCGTCGCCAGCGCCGAGGCGCGGCCGGAGCTGCTTTCGCCATGGGCGACGCAGGCGCCGAGCAGGGGCATCAGGAGACAGGCGAGCGACAACGCCCGCCCGATCGACAGCGAAGCCATGGTCGTCAGCCGTTCTTCTCGGGCAGGTTGACGCGCAGATGCGCCTCGCGCAGCTGCTTCGGCGTCGCCTCGGCCGGGGCGCCCATCAGGAGGTCGACGGCCTGCTGGTTCATCGGGAACAGCGCGACCTCGCGCAGGTTCGTGGCGCGCGCCAGCAGCATGATGATGCGGTCCACGCCGGCCGCCATGCCGCCATGCGGCGGGGCGCCGTACTGGAACGCGCGATACATACCGCCGAAGCGCTCGATCACCGTCTCCTCGCCATAGCCGGCGATCTCGAAGGCCTTCACCATCGCCTCGGGGCGGTGGTTGCGGATGCCGCCGGAAGCGAGCTCGAAGCCGTTGCAGGCGATGTCGTACTGGAACGCCTTGAGCGAGAGCGGGTCTTCCTCGTTGAGCGCCTTCAGGCCGCCCTGCGGCATCGAGAAGGGATTGTGCGAGAAATCGACCTTCTTCTCGTCCTCGTTGTACTCGAACATCGGGAAATCGACGATCCAGGCGAAGGCGAAGACGTTTTCGTCGATCAGGTTGAGCTCCTGGCCCACCTTGTTCCGGGCGCTGCCGGCGAACTTGTAGAACTTGTCCGGATCGCCTGCGACGAAGAAGCAGGCGTCGCCGCCCTTCAGCCCCATCTGCTTCATGATTCCCGCGACGCGCTCAGACCCGATATTGTTGGCGATCGGCCCCTGGCCCTCGCCGTCTTCCTTGACCATCAGGTAGCCGAGGCCGGGCTGGCCTTCGCCCTGCGCCCAGGAGTTCATCCGGTCGCAGAAGGCGCGCGAGCCACCGCCCGGCGCGGGAATCGCCCAGACGCGGTTCTTCTCGCCCTCGAGGATGCGCGCGAAGACCTTGAAGCCCGAGCCGCGGAAATGCTCGGAAACGTCCTGCATTTCGAGCGGGTTGCGCAGGTCCGGCTTGTCGGAGCCATATTTGGCGATCGACTCGGCATAGGGAATGCGCGGCCAGTTCTTCTGGACGGTGCGGCCCTCGGCGAATTCCTCGAACACGCCGGTGATGATCGGCTCCATCGTCGCGAACACATCCTCCTGCTCGACGAAGCTCATCTCGACGTCGAGCTGGTAGAACTCGCCCGGCAGGCGGTCGGCGCGCGGGTCCTCGTCGCGGAAGCACGGCGCGATCTGGAAATAGCGGTCGAAGCCCGCCATCATCAGGAGCTGCTTGTACTGCTGCGGGGCCTGCGGCAGCGCGTAGAACTTGCCCGGATGCAGGCGGCTCGGCACCAGGAAGTCGCGCGCGCCTTCCGGCGAGGACGCGGTCAGGATCGGCGTCTGGAACTCCGAGAAGCCCGAATCCTTCATACGGCGGCGCATCGAGTCGATGACCTTCGTGCGCAGCATGATGTTGTTGTGCAGCTTCTCGCGACGCAGGTCGAGGAAGCGGTACTTGAGACGGGTATCCTCGGGATATTCGAGGTCGCCGAAGACCGGCAGCGGCAATTCGGCCGAGGGACCGAGCACCTCGATGCCCGTCGCGAAGACCTCGACCGCGCCGGTCGGCAGGTTGGCGTTCTCGGTGCCGGCGAGGCGGGCCTTGACCTTGCCGTCGATGCGCACGACCCATTCCGAGCGCAGCGTCTCGGCATCCGCGAAAGCCGGCGAATCGGGATCGATCACCACCTGGGTCATGCCGTAATGGTCGCGCAGATCGATGAAGAGCACGCCGCCATGGTCGCGAATGCGATGGCACCAGCCGGAGAGACGGACATTCTGGCCGATGTCGCTGTCACGGAGCGCGCCGCAGGTGTGGGAACGGTAGCGATGCAGGGTCACGGTCTCGGTCTTTCGGAAATGCGTCGAAGGCCGGCGCGAAGCGCCAGCCGCAGCTTTGCGGCTAACCACACGCGCGCGCTCGAAATGTCAAGAACGCCCGCGACATCCTGCGGCTCTCTCTGCTAAGACCCGGAACCATGCATCTGATTTCCGACACCGCCGCGCTCTCCGCCGCTTGCGACCGCCTCGCGATCCACCCCTTCGTCACGGTCGACACCGAGTTCCTGCGCGAGACCACCTATTACCCCAAGCTCTGCCTGATTCAGCTCGCTTCGCCCGACGAGGCCGTGCTGGTCGATCCCTTGTCGCCCGATCTCGACCTCGCCCCCTTCTTCGGGCTGATGGTCAACGAGAACGTGGTCAAGGTCTTCCATGCCGCCCGCCAGGACCTGGAGATCGTCTGGCTGCTCGGGCGCGTGCTGCCGACCCCGCTCTTCGACACGCAGGTCGCCGCCATGGTCTGCGGCTATGGCGACTCCGTCGGCTACGAGCAGCTCGCCAACGACCTCGCCAAGGCGCGCATCGACAAGTCCTCGCGTTTCACCGACTGGTCGCGCCGCCCGCTGACCGAGGCGCAGCTCGCCTATGCCGAGTCGGACGTCACCTATCTGCGCGACATCTATCTCGCCCTGAAGGCCGATCTCGATGCCAGCGGCCGCGAAAGCTGGGTCGCCGAGGAGATGTCCGTCCTGACCTCGCCTTCGACCTACGAGGTCAAGCCCGAGAACGCCTGGCAGCGGCTGAAGGGCCGCATCCGCAAGCCGCGTGAACTGCCGAACCTGATGGAGATCGCCGCCTGGCGCGAGCGCGAGGCGCAGACCCGCGACGTCCCGCGCCAGCGCGTGCTCAAGGACGACGCGCTGATGGACATCGTCCAGCGCGGCCCGCGCTCGGTCGAGGCGCTGGCGGAACTACGCTCCGTGCCGAACGGCTTCGAGCGCTCGCGCAACGGTGCCGAGGTCCTGGCCGCGATCGAGCGCGCCGCCGCTCTCGATCCCAAGACCCTGCCCCGGCTGGAGCGCGAGCGCGGCCGGCCCACCAATGCCGCCGTGCTCGACCTGCTCAAGGTCCTGCTCAAGGCGGTGGCGGATGCCGAGCGCGTCGCACCCAAGATCATCGCCTCCAGCGACGATCTCGACGCCATCGCCTCCGACGACCTCGCCGACGTCCCGGCCCTGCATGGCTGGCGCCGCGGCGTCTTCGGCGAAAAGGCCTTGGCCCTGAAGAACGGCACGCTCAGCCTGCGCATCCAGCGCGGCCGGGTGATTGTGGACTGATACTGCTTCACCGCCGGCAGAAATAATTCGATCCGATGGGCTCCAGCCAACGTATTCGGATTACCGAAACCTGAGCGGCCATGGCGGCCGGCCAGGACAATTCGGGTTTTGCGGTAGATTTCCTGCCGCAAATTCTGGAGATCACCCTATGAAACGCACAGTGAATGTGGCGCTCGGCGCCGCAATGAGCCTGCTTGTGCTCGGCACGAACGCTTCTCTCGCTCCAGCCTTCGCGCAAGAGCCCGTCACGGTCGGTGGCGCGCCGATGTTTGCCAACAAGAACATCATCGAGAATGCAGTCAATTCCAAGGACCACACCACCCTCGTCGCCGCGGTGAAGGCCGCCGGCCTCGTCGACACCCTGATGGGCCCCGGGCCGTTCACCGTCTTCGCGCCCACCAATGCCGCCTTCGGCAAGCTGCCGGCGGGAACGGTGGACACGCTGCTCAAGCCCGAACAGAAGGCCAAACTGACCGCCGTGCTGACCTATCACGTCGTTCCCGGCAATCTCACCGGCGCCCAGCTGATGGCCGATGCCAAGGCCGGTGGCAGCAAGGCGACGCTCAAAACCGTTCAGGGCGAGACGCTGAAGGTCGCGATGGCCGGCGGCAAGCTGGAGGTCATCGACGCCAAGGGCGGCAAGTCGATCGTCACGATACCCGATGTGAAGCAGAGCAACGGCGTCATCCACGTCGTCGATACGGTGCTGATGCCGAAATAATCAGGTTGGTCCGGCCGGACGGGTCTTCGCTTGCTGGAAGGCGCGTCCGGTGCCGCCGCCCTGGGTGATGATGCGGCTTTCGACTCCGCACATCTCGCGCAGGGCGATCTCGCAGAACCTGAATCGGGCCTGGAGGACATTCCGCCAAGCCTCTGGCCCGATTCAGTTTCAAGCGCCGACCTCACCCGCCGCCGTAGCTCTTCACCAGCGAGCCCGCGACCAGCCCCCAGCCGTCGACCAGCACGAAGAAGATCAGCTTGAATGGCAACGCCACCGTCACCGGCGGCAACATCATCATGCCCACCGACATCAGGATCGAGGCCACGACGAGGTCGATGATCAGGAAGGGCACGAACAGCAGGAAGCCGATCTCGAAGGCGCGGCGCAGTTCCGAGATCATGAAGGCCGGTATCAGCACCTCGACGCCGACATCCTGCGGCTGCTGCGGACGCGGTCCCTGCGACATGTCGAGGAACAGCGCCAGGTCCTTCTCGCGGACATGCTTGAGCATGAAGGTCTTGAAGGGCACGACGCCGCGATTATAGGCCTCCTGCGGCTGGATCTGGCCGGCGACCAGCGGCTGGACGGCCGTCGTGTAGGCCTCGCGCAAGGTCGGCGCCATGACGAAGCCGGTCAGGAACAGCGAGAGCCCGAGGATCACGGCATTGGGCGGCGCGGTCTGAGTACCCAATGCCGAGCGCAGCAGCGACAGCACCACCACGATCCGCGTGAACGACGTCACCATGATCAGGATCGACGGCGCCAGCGACAGTACCGTGATGACGGCGATGAGCTGCAGCGCCCGCTCCGCCACGCCGCCGCCCTGCCCCAGGTCGAGCGACAGCGTCTGCGGCAGCGCCGGCACCGTCTGGAGCACGAGCAGCAGCGCGGCCGCCGCCAGGGCGCGTCCGCCTCGAAACCGTCTCGCTCGTCCGCCGATGAAGTTCACGCGCGCCGCCACAGCCCGACTCAACCGATCGGGTGGCCTGAGGCTAGCCACGCGAAAACGCCGCGCAACCAGTGCGCGGCGTCGATGAGGCCGGATGGCCGACAATCCTGTTGATGGCCCGCGGTCGGCGGCCGCCCACCTTCAGGCTGCCGCTGCCGATTCAGGACTTGGCCTTGGGATCGCGGCCCAGCAGACGAGCGAATTCGGCTTCGATGGCGTCGACGGAGAAAGGGTCGATCTCCTTCGAGACAGGCTCGGCCGGCTTTTCGGGCTCGGGCTGTGGCTTCGGGCTCTCGACGGGGACCGGCTGTTCCGCCTTGCCGGCGGGCTCCTCGATAACGGGCTCGTCCTCGGCGATCGGCGCGGGCTCGACGACAGGCTCCGCACGGCGCGGCTCCGGATGACGCGTCTCGGCCGGCTTCGGCTCGAAGGGCTTGACGTCGACAGGCTTGGGCTCCGGCGCCTTCGGAATCGGGCGATCCAGCGTCAGCCCGAGCGCCGCGGCCAGTTCGGCCTCGACATCGCTCGGGATCGGCTTCTGGCGCGGCTGGGCGGCCGCAGGCGACGGCGCGACCGGCTCGGGCACGATCTCGGGTTCGGGAGCTGGCGGGGCGACGATCGGCGCGACCGCTTCGATCGGCTCCTTCTCGACGACGGGAGCAGGCGCGAACTTTTCGGCCCTCGCAGGCGGTTCGACCACCGGCGCCGGGCTCGCGGCAGGCGCCTCGGCGGGAATATTGCCCGGGCGCACGGCGGAGAAAGGCCGCTTCAGCGCCTCTTCGAGTTGGCGGGTCATATCGTCGAGCTCGCCGGCGCTGACGGCCGGCTGCGGCGCATGCTCACGGGCGAAGCTTGGCGCCGGGCCCGTGGTGAGCGGCGGCGCCGGCATCGGCGGCATCGCGGGCTTGGCAGGAGCTGTAGCGGCCTCTGCCGCAGCCGTCGCCGCGACGCCGAGGGCGGCAGCGACGCCTGCGGTCGCGGCGGTGTTCGCAGCTATCGTCGTCACCGGCTCGACCGGAACCGAAACGGGGCGGCTCGGCAGGGGCGGCAGCAGCTCTGGCCCTTCCGGATAGCCGGCGCGGCGCGCTTCCTCGCCGGCCCGCATCGCGGGCTCGCTCGGCGGAACCAGCGTCTCGAAGGGCGGCAGCGGCCGATCCGCTGAGGTATCCGCGTAGCTCGGCGTCGCGGCGCGGCCGCCGCTGCGCATGATATTGGTCTCGACCACGACGTCGGACGCACCGCCGATCATCAGCAGATGCTCGATATTGTCGCGCCGGATCAGGACGAGCTGGCGCTGGCGGTCGAGGTCGTAGGTGTCGACCACGCCGAGCCTTGGCTGGCGCTGCCGCCCGCCGGCCTGGCCGTGCAGCCGGAGCCGGCCGCCTTTGATCTGCCGCACGAACAAGCCGAGCAGCGCGAGAAGCACGAGACTGACGACAGAGGCGACGATCACCTTCTGCGCGATGGAGAGTTCTAATCCGAACAAGCTCTGCAAGGTCTGCCTCTTACGCAACGGCCCGGAGGGCCGCTAAGTCCCGTCCATGGTTCAACACCTTGCGTATAGCATAACGCTTTGGCTATCGGGAAACATGGTGAACGCGTGGTTAACCACACCCATGAAACTCGCCCCTTTTAACCCGATGTTAACCATGCACCCGGCAGGATTTGCCCAGTTGCCCGGCATCGCCGGGCGCAAGGACGGGGAGCGGGAGCCATGGCGAACGACGGATTCAGCGTCGGCGGCGGCCTGATGCAGGCGCTGAAGACGCGCATGCAGTACCAGCAGTCGCGCCAGAAGATCCTCGCTGAGAACGTCGCCAATGCCGACAGCCCCGGCTTCCGCCCGGTCGACCTGAAGCCGCCGAGCGTCGATCCGGCCCGCGCCCGCGTCGCGATTGCACAGACCAGTGCCGGCCATATGAGCCTGACCGGCAGCAATGGCGGCTTCGACGGCACCGGCGCCCCGCGCTTCGAGACCACGCCGAACGGCAACGCGGTGAATCTCGAGGACGAGATGCTCAAGGTCGCGCAGAACCAGTCCGATTATCAGCTCGCCGCCTCGCTCTACAGCAAAGGCCTCGGCCTGATGAAGATCGCGATCGGCAAGGGGCGCTGATCATGGACCTGATCAAGAGCATCGCCGTCGCCGCTTCCGGCCTGCGCAGCCAGTCCGGGCGCATGCGCATCATCTCCGAGAACATCGCCAACGCCGATTCCGGGCCGGAGCGCGCCGGTGCCGAGCCCTATCGCCGCAAGGTCCCGACCTTCCAGCGCCATTTCGACCGCACCCTCGACGCTCAGCTCGTCGCGCTCGGCAAGGTCCAGCGCGATCCAAGCGCCTTCAAGGTCAAGCACGAGCCCGGCAACCCGGCCGCCGACGCCAAGGGCGACGTGCAGATGCCGAACGTCAATTCCCTGGTCGAGATGGTCGACATGCGCGAGGCCCAGCGCAGCTACGAAGCCAATCTCAACCTGATCTCTTCGACGCGCCGGATGATCCAGCGCACCATCGACATCCTGCGCGCCTGACGCGCTCCAAAGCATTTTCGAGCGAAGTGGGCAGCGGTTCGCGTGAAGAACCGGAGGTCCGCGTCAGCGAATATGCGGCAAACAAACACTCCAGAAGGGGACTAGACCATCATGGCCACTCCGGGTTTCGCCGCGGGCGCCTACGCCTCCATCCAGGGGATGGGCGCCGGCAATCTGATGCGCAAGCCGATCGCCACGGGCGGCGCGGAAGCGGGCGGGCCGGATTTCTCCGCCCTGCTCGGCAAGGCGCTCGACGCGACGGCCAATGCGGGGCGGCAGGCCGATGCCCAGACCGCGAGCGTCGCCGGCGGCCGGGCCGACATCGTCAATGTCGTGACGGCGGTGGCCGAGAGCGAGGCCGCGATCGAGACCCTGGTCGCCGTGCGCGACCGCGTCATCGCGGCCTATGAAGAAATCATGCGGATGCCGGTCTGACGGCCAACGGATCGGATAAAGACCATGACTTCCGGAGCCATTCTCGACATCGCCCGTGACGGCATCGTCGTCTTCCTGAAGGTCGGCGGCCCGCTGATGGTGATCGCGCTCGCGGTCGGCCTCGTCGTCTCGCTGATCCAGGCGCTGACCCAGATCCAGGAGCAGACGCTGGTCTTCGTACCGAAGATCGTCGCGGTCTTCGCGGCACTGCTGCTGTTTCTTCCGTTCATGGGAGACGCGCTGGCGGGTTATATGGGGCGAGTCGCCGCCCGAATCGCCACGGGCGGATGAGCCCGTCGCGCCTGCTGCCGGCCCTGGCCGGCGCGGGTCCGCGGCGCACCTATTGGCGCAAAGGTGCCCGCGGCACGATGCAGATCGCGATCCTGCCCGAGATCAGCGCCCTTTTCGTGCTCGTCTTCGCGCGGGTCGGCACGCTCGTCATGCTCATGCCCGGCATCGGCGAGCGCTTCATCTTCTCGCGGGCGCGGCTGTCGCTCGCCTTCTTCATCGCGCTGATGATCGTGCCCGTCGTCCGCCCCTCCTTGCGCGTGCCCGGCGATGTCTCCGGCGTCGTCGCGCTCCTCGTCAGCGAATTGCTGATCGGGCTCGTCATCGGGCTCTGCGCCCGATTGGTCATGGCCTGCCTGCAGACTGCCGGCACCCTCGTCGCCCAGACGATGGGGCTCGGCTTCGCCATGACGGTCGATCCGACCGGCGGCATGCAGAACCCCTCGATCGGCAATTTCCTGACGATGCTCGGCATCACGCTGATCCTGACCACGGACCTGCACCACATCGCCATCGCCGCGATCCATGAAAGCTACCGCCTGCTGCCGCCGGGCGGCGCCGTCGACCTGACCGATACGATGACACTGGCGATCCGCTCGACGGCGCGCGGCTTCGCCCTGGCCATCCAGATCTCCGCGCCCTTCCTCGTCTTCGGCCTGCTCTTCAATCTCGGGCTGGGCGTGCTCGCGCGGATGATGCCGCAATTGCAGGTCTTCTTCCTCGCCGTTCCCGCCTCGATCATGGGCGGCATGCTCGTCCTGCTCGTCGTCATCGGCGTGATGATGAGCGTCTTCATCGACGATCTCGGCGCCTTCCTCCGCCAGTTCACGGGCTGAGGAAACCATGTCCGAGGAAGCCGAAAACGAAGACAGAACAGAAGACCCGACCCAGCGAAAGCTGGACGAAGCCACCGAGAAAGGCGACGTCCCCAAATCGCAGGAGATCGGGACCTTCTTCGTGCTCTGCGGCTTCACGCTGGCCCTGATGGTCGCCGCCGGGTGGTCGGCCCGCGAGGCGATGCTGTCGCTGCGCTCCTTCCTGATGAACGCGCATCAGGTGCCGGCCGACGGCGCCTCCTTCATGCAGGTCACGCAGCGCGGCGTGCTCACCGGCTTCATGGCGCTGGGCCTTCCCTTCGCCTTCATCCTCTGCGCCGGACTTGCCGGGGCCCTGCTCCAGCACAAGCCGCTCTGGACCTTCGAGCCACTGATGCCGAAGTTCAACCGCATCTCGCCGATGGCGGGCGCCAAGCGGCTCTTCGGCAAGGAAGCCTGGGTCAATTTCGCCAAGGGTCTCGCCAAGACGGCCCTGATCGGCATCGTGGTCTGGTACACGCTCTGGGCGCAGCACGACCGGCTCGAGGGCTTCGCCCAGATGGGGGTCGAGGCGCTGATGCCGGCGACGCTCTCGCTCGCGATCCAGTTGATGGGCGCGGTCCTCGCGCTCTTCGCCATCATCGCCCTCGGCGATTTCGGTTGGCAGCGCTTCTCCTGGTACCAGCGCCAGAAGATGACCAAGCAGGAGATGAAGGACGAGTTCAAGAACTCGGAAGGCAATCCCGAGGTCAAGGCGAAGCTGCGCCAGCTCCGCTCCCAGCGCGTCCGCAAGCGCATGATGGCGGCCGTCCCCAAGGCGACCGTGATCATCACCAACCCGACCCACTTCGCCGTCGCCCTGCAATACGAGCCCGGCATGGCAGCCCCGCTCTGCCTCGCCAAGGGCGTCGATGCGATGGCCCTGAAGATCCGCGAGGTCGCCGGCGAGCACCGCGTCCCGATCGTCGAAAATCCGCCGCTCGCGCGTGCTCTCTATGCCACTGTCGACATCGACGAAGAAATTCCTGTCGAACACTATCAGGCTGTCGCCGAAGTCATCGGATACGTCTTGCGCCTGAAGGGCCGGCGCGCCTAACTCGGCACGGATGCGAATAAACGGAATTGTCTCTGGTCGCGGGTATGTTGCGTCGACGGAACCGCGCCGTCATCCCGGGCTTGACCCGGGATCCATCGTAGAACGCAAAGCCTTGCGATGGATTCCGGATCGGCGCCGCTACGCGGCTTGCCCGGAATGACGGCCTGTTCCGGTCAGGATGCAGTGTGCCCCAAGAGGCCAGCAAGAAAACGGGTTTGACCGCAATGAGCGGAAGCACGGCGACCAATACGATCGATCGCTCGGACAAGCCCGGCCATATCGGGATCATCCTGTTCGTCGCGGCCCTGCTCGTCGGCGCGGCGATCGCGCTCGGCTTCCTCGCCAATGAATGGGCGCAGCCGCTGATCCTTGGTCTGCTCGCCCTCCTGTCGGTCGTCGGCGTCTTCGGCCTCTTCGCCTTCGCCATCGGCCTCGTGCAGTTTTCCGGCCGCGCCTCCCGCAACGACCTGACCAAGGCGATCGTCGACCGCGCCGATGACGGCATCGTCGTGACCGAAAGCGAGAACGAGGTCGTCTATGCCAACGAGGCCTATCTCGCGCTGGCGGGCGCCACTGGCGCCAACGACCTGAAGCCCGTCGGCCGGCTGCTCACCGGCCGCGCCGATGTTTCCGAGGCGATCTACCGGCTCGCCACCGCTGCCCGCGAGCATCGCCGTCTGGTCGAGGAGGTCCGGCTGGAGCCCGCCCTGAACGGTCGCGGCGAGGTCGGCTGGTATCGCGTCCGCGTCTCGCCCGTCCGCCGCGAGGCCACGACCGCCACGCTCTGGTCCGTCTCCGACATCACGCCCGAGCGCGAGCGCCAGGAGAACGCCTTCCAGGAACTCCAGCACGCGATCGACTATCTCGATCATGCGCCCGCAGGCTTCATCTCGATCGATGCCGACGGCGAAATCTCCTATCTCAACGCCACCCTCTCCGGCTGGCTCGATTTCGACCTCGCCCGCTTCGGCTCGGGCGGCCTGCATCTCGACGATGTCTGCACGCCCTCGGCCGCCGCGCTGATCCAGGCGATCCGGGGCCAGCCCGGCGATGTCCGCGTCGAGGTGCTCGATGTCGACCTGAAGCGCCGCAACGGCGCCCCTCTGCCCGTGCGCCTGCATCACCAGGTCGCTTTCGGGCAGGACGGCCGGGCCGGCCCCTCGCGCACCCTCGTCCTCAACCGCACGACCGGCGAGGCCGGCGCCGATGGCGGCAGCGATGCCGAGGTCCGCTTCGCCCGCTTCTTCCATTCGACGCCGATGGCGATCGCCACCATCGACGAGGCCGGCGCCATCCTGCATTCCAACGCGGCCTTCGCCCGCCTGATCCCGGCGGGCCTGCGACCGCGCACCATCCACGATCTTGTCGCGTCTGCCCCCGGGCTCGACGAGGCGCTGGCGGAGGTCGTCGCCGGCCGCTCGGGCGGCGCCCCGCTCGACCTTGCGCTCGCTGGCGAGGACGGCCGCTCGGCCAAGCTCTACCTCACCCCCGTCGCCGGCACCGAGGGCGGCGACGGCGAGCGCGCCATCGTCTACGCGCTGGAAACCACGGCCGAGCGCAAGCTGCGCGACAATATGGACCAGGCCGGCAAGATGCAGGCGGTCGGCCAGCTTGCCGGCGGCATCGCGCACGATTTCAACAACGTGCTGCAGGTCATCATCAACGCCTCCGAGTTCCTGCTCGCCAGCCACCGGCCGACCGATCCGTCCTTCCCGGACATCATGCAGATCAAGCAGAACGCCTACCGCGCCGCGGCGCTGGTCCGGCAGTTGCTCGCCTTCTCGCGCCGCCAGACCCTGCGCCCGCAGGTTCTGGAGCTCGGCGAGGTGCTGTCCGATCTCTCGCTGATGCTGAAGCGCGTCGTCGCCGACAAGGTCACGCTCGACGTCCGCCAGGGCCGCGACCTCTGGCCGGTCAAGGCCGATCTCGGTCAGCTCGAGCAGGTCATCGTCAACCTTGCCGTCAACGCCCGCGACGCCATGCCGGACGGCGGCAAGCTCGCGGTCCGCACCCGCAACGTCACCCGCGAGGACTGCGCCACCTTCGGACACGAGGCCCTGCCGGCCGACGACTATGTGCTGCTGGAAGTCGAGGATACCGGCACCGGCATCCCGCAGGAGCATCTCGACAAGATCTTCGAGCCCTTCTTCACCACCAAGGAGGTCGGCAAGGGTACCGGCCTCGGCCTCTCCATGGTCTACGGCATCGTCAAGCAGACCGGCGGCTATGTCTTCGTCGACTCGACCATCGGCAAGGGCACGGCCTTCCGGATCTTCCTGCCGCGCCATGTGCCGAGCCAGGAGGAGATCGCCGCCGAGGCCGCGGCCAAGGAAGCCCCGAAGAAGCTCGCCGCCGACCATACCGGCGCCGGCGTCATCCTGCTGGTCGAGGACGAGGACGCCGTGCGGGCGCTCAACGCCCGCATGCTGATCTCGCGCGGCTACACCGTCCATGAGGCGGCATCCGGCGTCGAGGCGCTCGATCTCTTCCTGCAGAACGACGGCAAGATCGACCTCGTCGTCTCCGACGTGGTGATGCCGGAAATGGATGGCCCGACGCTGCTCGGCGAATTGCGTAAGCGCAACCCGAACACCAAGGTCGTCTTCGTCTCCGGCTATGCCGAGGAGGCCTTCCGCAAGAACCTGCCCGAGGGCGAGGAATTCCACTTCCTGCCCAAGCCCTTCACGATGAAGCAGCTCGTCGAGACCGTGAAGGCGGCGATGGGGTGAAGCTCCTTTGCGGCAAATCGCGAATCAGTAACAAATTATCTTGAGGCGCCATCGGCACTTCCGCTTTGCAGCCGTTTGGCTGTCCCGCATGGGCCACGGCTCACATGATGTGAGCTGAGGGCGACGAGACTACCTCGTCGAAAAGCATGGAAGCTTTGGCATGAGCTACGTGTTGAAGAAGAAAGCTGTGGCAGTTCGAGCTTACACCCGATGGCGACGCCGTCGTCAGGAGTACGTAAGGGCACACTGGCGGTCTCATCCTAACCAGTTGTCGTTTGCTTTCTGACGCTCGTTTCATAAACGAGCACGCCGATGGCGCCTCACCGACAGATCTGCACTTTCCCTTAGACTATCCTGTTGCAAAATTTAGTATACGCAAAAAGGAGATAATCAGGATTGACCTGATCGCTGCCTTTTCTTGATTTTCAGCTCTGCCGCATCACTCAGCTCGAGCAACATTAGCCGCCGCCCTGCTCTCTTCGACCGGCCGGCCCATCGCCAGCAGTGCGACGATCGTCACCAGGGCGGCCGCCGTCATGTAGTAGCCGACATGGGACAGGCTGTAGGTGCTCGCCAGCCAGGTCGCGATGAACGGTGCGAGCGACGCGCCGACGATGCTGCCCAGGTTGAAGGTCAGGGACGCGCCGGTGTAGCGCACCGCGGTCGGGAAGATCTCGGCCAGCGCCGTGCCGATCGGCCCATAGGTGAAGCCCATCAGAGCGAAGCCCAGAACCGAGAACAGCAGTACGCTGGGAATGCTCCCTGCGACGAAGAGCGGTCCCACCAGAAAGCCGAACAGCGCGATGCCCAGAGACGTGCCGATCAACGCGCGGCGGCGGCCGAACCGATCGGCCAGCACGGCCGAGACGGGGATCATCAGGCCGAAGAAGACGACGCCGGCCATCTGCACGGGCAGGAACTGGTTGCGGGTATAGCCCAGCCGGGTCGTCGCCCAGCTCAGCGAGAACACCGTCATGATGTAGAACAGCACGAAGGTCGCTAGCGCGGCGAAAGTGCCGATCAACAGCGGCAGTTTGTGCTGCCCGAACACGCTCGCCAGCGGCACCTTCACGCGCTCCTGCTTGTCCATCGCCTTCCGGAAGGCCGGCGTCTCGCTGATCTTCAGCCGCATCCACAAACCGATGAAGACGAGCAGCGCGCTGGCGATGAACGGGATGCGCCAGCCGAAGGAGAAGAACTGCTCCTCGCTGAGAACGTCGGACAACAACAGGAAGCTGCCGGTCGCCATGATGAAGCCGATCGGCGCCCCCAGTTGCGGGAACATGCCGTACCACGCCTCCTTGCCGGGAGGAGCGTTCTCCGTCGCGAGCAGAACCGCCCCGCCCCATTCGCCGCCGAGACCGAGCCCCTGGCCAAGGCGGCACAGCGCCAGCAGCAGCGGCGCGGCGATGCCGACCTGCGCATAACTGGGCAGAAGCCCGATTGCCACGGTCGAAAGACCCATCGTCATGAGCGCCGCGACCAGCGTCGCCTTGCGGCCGATCCGGTCTCCGAAATGGCCGAACAGCGCCGCGCCGACCGGCCGCGCAAAGAAGGCGATGGCGAAGGTCACGAAGGACGACAGCATCGCTGACGTCGGATCGCTCGCCGGGAAGAACAGCTTCGGGAATACGATCACCGCCGCCGTCGCATAGATATAGAAGTCGAAGAACTCGATCGTCGTGCCGATCAGGCTGGCGAACAGGACACGCGCCGGAGAGTTCAGGGATGCGGATGCGGCCGATGCGGAAGACACGTTGGCAACTTTCGATAACGGGCGAGAGACGGCGCGCAATAACAGGAATGTACCAGGGCAGGCAGGCGAAACGCGACGCCACAGCCATGCATCAAGCACATGGGTCGGCGCATTAGAAATTGAACGATCCCACCCTACGCATATCGACCTACGCTCGAAAGCGAGAACGCGCCGCCTCGCCGACCTCCTGACAGAAACTGACATCGGGAACAAAAAAAGAACTTGCGACCAAGAACAAAGCGTGACCATCCTCATGTCAAGACGCATTGAGATGTCCCCCTCGCCCTGCCATAAGGAGCCCGAACCGTGAATCAGGCGAATCTCAAACTCGTGGAAGGCTCCTCGATGGATAAGGCCAAGGCGCTCGATGCAGCGCTCTCCCAGATTGAACGCGCCTTCGGCAAGGGTTCGATCATGCGGCTCGGCAAGAATTCGCCCTCGATCGAGATCGAGACGATCTCGACCGGTTCGCTCGGCCTCGACATCGCGCTCGGCGTCGGCGGCCTCCCCAGGGGCCGCGTCATCGAAATCTACGGACCGGAATCCTCGGGCAAGACCACGCTCGCTCTTCACACCATCGCCGAGGCCCAGAAGAAGGGCGGCGTCTGCGCCTTCGTCGATGCCGAGCATGCGCTCGATCCGGTCTATGCCCGCAAGCTCGGCGTCAATCTCGACGACCTGCTGATCTCGCAGCCCGATACCGGCGAGCAGGCTCTGGAGATCACCGACACGCTCGTCCGCTCCGGCGCGATCGACGTGCTCGTGGTCGATTCCGTCGCGGCCCTCACGCCGCGCGCCGAGATCGAGGGCGAGATGGGCGATGTCCAGCCGGGCCTCCAGGCCCGCCTGATGAGCCAGGCTCTGCGCAAGCTCACCGCCTCGATCTCGCGCTCGAACTGCATGGTCATCTTCATCAACCAGATCCGCATGAAGATCGGCGTGATGTACGGCTCGCCGGAGACCACCACCGGCGGCAATGCGCTCAAGTTCTACGCCTCGGTGCGCCTCGACATCCGCCGCGTCTCGACGCTGAAGGAGCGCGACGAGGCGACCGGCAACCAGGTTCGCGTCAAGGTCGTCAAGAACAAGGTCGCGCCGCCCTTCAAGCAGGTCGAGTTCGACATCATGTTCGGCGAGGGCATCTCCAAGGTCGGTGAACTGATCGATCTCGGCGTCAAGGCCGGCATGGTCGAGAAGGCTGGCGCCTGGTTCTCCTTCGACAGCCAGCGCCTCGGCCAGGGTCGCGAGAACGCCAAGACCTTCCTCAAGGCCAACCCGGACCTCGCCGCCAAGATCGAGGCCACGATCCGCCAGAATTCCGGCCTCGTCGCCGACCGCATCCTCGACCAGGCGGACCCGACTGCGGACGATCTCGACGAAGGCGAGGCCTGAGACGACCAACTCCGTCATGCTCGGGCTTGACCCGAGCATCTCAGGGCGAATGAGGCGACCTATCCCGAGAGAGATTCTCCGGTCTGCGCTTCGCTGCGCCCGAGAATGACGTTCCATCAAGCGGGCGGCCTTCGGGCCGCCCGTTTTCGTTTGCCGATAAGGCCTTGCGGGTGGTGCGCTGCATCAAGCTTTCTGGACAGCGGCGAGCCGCCTGACTAGAACCGGACCTTCCTGCTGGGCGCGCCCGGCCTCTGCCCGAGTTGAGAAGCGCAAATAGCGATGAGCGGCGTCAACGATATCCGGTCGACCTTCCTCGACTACTTCAAGTCCCAGGGCCACGAGATCGTGCCGTCGAGCCCGCTCGTGCCGCGCAACGACCCGACGCTGATGTTCGCCAATTCGGGCATGGTGCAGTTCAAGAACGTCTTCACCGGGCAGGAGAAGCGTCCTTATTCGCGCGCCACAACCGCTCAGAAATGCGTGCGCGCCGGCGGCAAGCACAACGACCTCGACAATGTCGGCTACACCGCCCGCCATCACACCTTCTTCGAGATGCTGGGGAATTTCTCCTTCGGCGACTATTTCAAGGAACAGGCGATCCACCATGCCTGGACCCTGGTCACGCGCGAATTCGGCCTGCCCAAGGACAAGCTGACGGTCACCGTCTATTCCGAGGACGACGAGGCGCACGCCCTCTGGAAGAAGATCGCCGGCCTGACCGACGACAAGATCATTCGCATCCCGACCTCGGACAATTTCTGGCGGATGGGCGATACCGGGCCCTGCGGCCCCTGCTCCGAGATTTTCTACGACCATGGCGACCATATCTGGGGCGGCCCGCCGGGCTCCGCCGAGCAGGACGGCGACCGCTTCATCGAGATCTGGAACCTCGTGTTCATGCAGTACGAGGAAGCGGCCGGCGGCATCCGCACCAACCTGCCCCGCCCCTCGATCGATACCGGCATGGGGCTGGAGCGCATCGCCGCCGTGCTCCAGGGCACGCATGACAATTACAATATCGACCTGTTCCGCGCCCTGATCACGGCGATCGCCGACCTGACCTCGGTCGATCCGGACGGCCCGATGAAGGCGAGCCACCGCGTCATCGCCGACCATCTGCGCTGCGCGTCCTTCCTGATCGCCGACGGCGTGCTGCCGTCGAACGAAGGTCGCGGCTATGTGCTGCGCCGGATCATGCGCCGCGGCATGCGCCATGCGCAGCTTCTCGGCGCCAAGGAGCCGCTGCTCTACAAGCTCGTGCCTGCCCTGACCCGCGAAATGGGCCGCGCCTATCCCGAACTGCTGCGCGCCGAGGCCCTGATCACCGAGACGCTGAAGCTGGAGGAAACCCGCTTCCGCACCACGCTGGCGCGCGGCCTCACCCTGCTCGACGACGCCTCGAAGGACCTGACCGCCGGCCAGAGCCTCAAGGGCGACGTCGCCTTCACGCTCTACGACACCTACGGCTTCCCGCTCGACCTGACGCAGGACGCGCTGCGCGCCCGCGAGATCACGGTCGATACCGAGGGCTTCGACGCCGCCATGCAGCAGCAGAAGGCCAAGGCGCGCGCGGCCTGGTCGGGCTCCGGCGAGGCTGCCACCGAGACGCTCTGGTTCCCGCTGCGCGACAAGGTCGGCGCCACCGAATTCCTCGGCTACGACACCGAGACCGCCGAGGGCGTCGTCACCGCGCTGATCCGCGACAATGCCGAGGTGCAGTCGCTCAAGGCCGGCGAGAGCGGCTTCATGCTGGTCAACCAGACCCCGTTCTACGGCGAGTCCGGCGGCCAGGTCGGCGATGCCGGCGTGGTCAAGGCCCCGGGCGTTGTCGTCGAGGTCTCCGACGTCCAGAAGAAGCTCGGCGACGTCTTCGCCCATAGCGTCACGGTCAAGGAAGGCGAATTGAAGCTCGGCGCCGCCGTCGAGCTCGTCGTCGACCATGAGCGCCGTACCGCGATCCGCGCCAACCACTCGGCGACGCACCTCCTGCACGAGGCGCTGCGCCTCGTCCTCGGCGACCATGTCGCGCAGAAGGGCTCGCTGGTCTCGGCCGACCGCCTGCGCTTCGACTTCTCGCATCCCAAGCCCATCAGCGCCGAGGAATTGCGCGAGGTCGAGGAGATCGCCAACGCGATCATCCTCCGGAACGAGCCGGTCACGACCCGCCTGATGAGCGTCGACGAGGCGATCGCCTCAGGCGCCCGCGCGCTCTTCGGCGAGAAATATGGCGACGAGGTCCGCGTCGTCGCGATGGGCACGAACCCGGCCGGCCGCGCCTATTCGGTCGAGCTCTGCGGCGGCACGCATGCGTCGCGCACCGGCGATATCGGCCTCGTCAGCATCGTCGGCGAAGGCGCCGTCGCGGCCGGCGTGCGCCGTCTCGAAGCCATGACCGGCAATGGCGCGCGCCTGCGCCTCAACGAGGAATCGCGCCTGCTCGACGGGCTTGCGAGCCTGCTCAAGGTCCCGGCGGCGGAGGCTGGCAATCGCCTGGCCGCCCTGATCGAGGAGCGTCGCAAGCTCGATCGCGAATTGACCGAGGCCCGCAAGAAGCTCGCCATGGGCGGCGGCGGCGCGACCGAGGATCCGGTCCGCGAGATCGCCGGCGCCAAGCTCCTGGCCCGCGCCGTCACCGGCATCGAGATGAAGGACCTGAAGAGCCTGGCCGACGAGGCCAAGGCCCGCGTCGGCTCCGGCGTGGTCGCGATCGTCGGCGTCGCCGATGACGGCAAGGCCGGCGTCGTCGTCGGCGTCACGCCCGACCTGATCGAGCGCTTCGACGCGGTCGCGCTGGTCCGCGCGGCTTCCGAGCAGCTCGGCGGCAAGGGCGGCGGCGGCCGCCGCGACATGGCCCAGGCCGGCGGGCCGGACGGCAGCAAGGCGCAAGCCGCGCTCGACGCCGTCGCAGCCGCGATGGGCTGATGGCGTCGCGGCAGAACGGCGCCGCCATGGGCGCCCTCTCCCGCCGCGCTCTCTTGATCGCGGCCGGCCTCTGGCCGGCTGCGGCTGCCGCACAGAAGCAGGAGAAGCCCACGCCGCGCGTGTCGCAGCCTTCGCTTTCGGCGGCGCGGACCATCATGGCCGGCGCCCCGCTTAGCGTCCTCCTGAGCAACGCACCGCAAGGCGCTCGCCTCGCCATCGCCCGGCCGGACGATCCGGCGGACAAGGCGATCGTCGTCGTCGCGTTGAAGAACACGGTGCCGGCCCTGCCGACGCCCGGCGCCATCAGCACCTACGAGCTGCGCCTGACGGTCGAGAAGGACGGCGCGCCCGTGATCCTGCTGCGCCAGCCGCTCGCCACCACCGAGCCGAGCGCGACGCTCGCCGCGCCCGAGCGCATCAGCCGCGGCCAGGGCCTGCCGGTACGGGGCATCGGCCCCAATGGCGAGCAGGATCGTGTGATGCTGGTGAGACCCGATGCGCCGGCCGATGCGGACGGCCCGCGCTTCTTCCCGGCCGAGAATGTCGAGGCGATGCTGGAAGCGCCCGACCAGCCCGGTCTCTACGAATTGCGCTATGTTATGCACGCACCGCTAGCGGAGCATCGGATTCTAGCGCGGCGGCTGGTGAGGGTGGAATAGTCTAGGTGCGGTCACTTTCGATCGATTGCGGAGGCTCTTCCTTGAGATTAAGCGGGCAGTTCATATCCGATTGCGGCCTCGGCCTCGATCGTGCGTTGCACTGCGGGGCGATCTAGCATCCGGTCGTGGTGAGCCGAGAGGTTCGGGAAAGCTCCAGGCGGCGGCCGCAATGAAGCGTTGAATCGCCAGAACAAGCGGAAGAGATGAATGTCGGCAATGGAATAGCCAGGGAGAACCCATTTCCGTCCAGTCATTCGCCGGTCAGCTATAGCGTAGACGGCCGCCGCTCTCTCTAGGCCCAGCCTTCTGGCCGGGTGCAGGGTCGCGGCGGCAAAGGACATCCAGGACACAGCCTGCGCCTGTCCCTCCGCATTATCGGGCAGCAGCTTGGATTTCGGGAACTGCCGGGCGAGGTAGAAAAGAATTGCGGCCACCTCCGTGAGTGGTCGGCCGTCGATAACGAGTGTTGGGACCTTACCTTCTGGATTGAGCGCTACATACTCGTGAGCACGGTTTTCACGACGGTGAAACGAGAGTGGACGAACCTCGAAGGTAGCGCCGACCTCGTAAAGCGCGATATGGGCAGCCATCGAGCTTGAGCCGGGTGCAATATAGAGGGTCATCGATGGTGTGATGGCTGGTTCAGTCACGCTGGTCTCCGCTGAGTTCAAGCTGAGCTTTCGCAACATTATGCTGGACCACACTGAAAGTCCGCTTCCGACCCGTTGAAGGCGACAAAGCCGGAAGCCAGATGCGAAAAAGCCCGGCCTTTCGGCCGGGCTTCTCATTCCACGCGACGATGCGCTCGAAATCAGGCGGCCATCGCCTTGCGCATGTTGTCGCTGACCTTCTCGAGGAAGCCGGTGGTCGAGAGCCACTTCTGCTCGGCGCCGACCAGAAGGGCGAGGTCCTTGGTCATGTCGCCGGCTTCGACGGTGTCGACCGTGACCTTCTCCAGCAGCGAGGCGAACTTGGCGAGCTCGACATTGTTGTCGAGCTTGGCGCGGTGCGCGAGGCCGCGGGTCCAGGCGAAGATCGAGGCGATCGAGTTCGTCGAGGTCTCCTTGCCCTTCTGGTGCTCGCGATAGTGGCGGGTCACCGTGCCGTGCGCGGCCTCAGCCTCGACGGTCTTGCCGTCCGGCGTCATCAGCACCGAGGTCATCAGGCCGAGCGAGCCGAAGCCCTGCGCCACGGTGTCGGACTGCACGTCGCCATCGTAGTTCTTGCAGGCCCAGACATAGCCGCCCGACCACTTCATCGCCGACGCCACCATGTCGTCGATCAGGCGGTGCTCGTAGGTGATGCCGAGCTTGTCGAACTCGGCCTTGAACTCGGCCTGGTAGATCTCCTCGAAGATGTCCTTGAAGCGGCCGTCATAGGTCTTGAGGATGGTGTTCTTGGTCGAGAGATAGACCGGATACTTGCGGATCAGGCCGTAGTTCAGCGAAGCGCGGGCGAAGTCGCGGATCGAGTCGTCGAGATTGTACATCGCCATGGCGACGCCGGCCTCGGGAGCCTTGAAGACCTCCTTCTCGATGACCTTGCCGTCCTCGCCGACGAACTTGATCGAGAGCGTGCCCTTGCCCGGGAACTTGAAATCGGTCGCGCGATACTGGTCGCCATAGGCATGGCGGCCGATGACGATCGGCTGGGTCCAGCCGGGCACGAGACGCGGCACGTTCTTGCAGATGATCGGCTCGCGGAAGATCACGCCGCCGAGGATGTTGCGGATCGTGCCGTTCGGCGACTTCCACATTTCCTTGAGGTTGAACTCCTTCACGCGGCCCTCGTCCGGCGTGATGGTCGCGCACTTCACGGCAACGCCGTGCTTCTTGGTGGCGTTGGCGGCGTCGATGGTGACCTGGTCGTTGGTCGCGTCGCGGTTCTCGACCGAAAGGTCGTAATAATCGAGTTCCAGGTCCAGATACGGGAAGATCAGCGTGTCCTTGATCTTCTGCCAGATGATCCGGGTCATCTCGTCGCCGTCCATGTCGACGACCGGGTTGGCGACCTTGATCTTGCTCATGCGATGACCCCTGTTCTCTCCAGATAGAACGATCCGGGGCCCGGCTTTTGGCCGCGGCCCGCGGCTGGGTCGCTTCCTAGCGGGTTAAGGGCGGCGGGGGAAGCGCAGCTTTCGGGCAATGCGACAGGGTAGGTTTATGCTGCACTGCCGCAAAATCGGCACCTTCCGCGCCTAGCCTGACCTGCCGCTCGTCATAGCGACAGGACGAACGACGTGTTCCGTTTCAGTCTCGATCTTCGCGCCGGCCTCCAGCCGGCCACGCTTCTTCTCTTGGCGACGCTCATCGTGGCGATGCTCAGTCCCGCCCTCGCCTCCGCGCCGCAGACGGCCGAGGAACCGCCCGCCGCGCCACTGCCGATCCCGCGTGGCGCGCTGGCCGATCCCGACGCGGACACAACCACGGCATCGCTCGCCAACGAATCCGATGCCATCGTCTTCGATCCAGGCCTCGCCGCGCTCGGCCGTGCCGCCGCAGCTTCCGGCGCGCATCTGCGGGCGCGCGCACCAATCCCCGTCGACACCATCCGCAAGGGCTTCGCAGCGCGCCAGACCATGACGAGCACCGAACAGGATCGTTCCGTCGGCTTCAAGCTGGGCCAGGACGTCTTTTCGCTCTCGACCACGATCTCCGATCCGGCCAGCGCCGGCGCGACGCGGAATGCCGAGCTGCGCTGGCGGCTGGCGCAGCCGGTCACGGGCGGAGACGGCTTCATCTGGGGCCTCGCGACCGGGGGCGGCAGCGCGCTCTACGGCAGCCCCGAACAGATCGGGGAAGCGCTGATCGGATACCGGCAGGAGCTCTTCCCGCACCTCACCCTGACCTCCCAGCTCGCCATGGCCGGCAACTATGTCTTCGCGCCGGGCGACGGCTTGCACACGGCGCTGACGCCGGAGATGAAGCTATCGGTCGATCTCGCCAAACTCGCCGACCTGCCCTGGCAGACCTCCTTCGATGTCACGCTGGCCCGCAAGGTGCCGCTCGTCGCCAGCGATTTCGAGACGCGCGGCCGGGCCATGCTCTCCCTGAAATACAAGTGGGAATGACCGGCACGGCCGCCATCGCATGGCGGCCTGCATCATCCTGCCTTCCACACGGGCGCGGGCCGCTCTAGCCTCGCCTCATGACACACGCGCCCTCGACCAAATTCGCCCTCGTCACCGGCGGCACGCGCGGAATCGGCGCGGGCGCAGCCCTCGCCCTCGCCACCGCCGGCTACGATGTGCTCGCCACCGGCCTGACCGAGGACGAGGTTGCGGCAGCGCCGGCCCATCCCGCCATCCGCCATGCCCGGCTCGACGTGACCCGCGACGATCAGGTCGCGGCCATCGTCGCGACCTGCCCCCGCCTCGACGCGCTGGTGAACTGCGCCGGCATGATCCAGCGCGGCGGCAAGGAATTCGAGATCGACGCCTTCCGCCTGACGATCGAGGTCAATCTCAACGGCACGATGCGGATGTGCCTCGCGGCCAGGGACAAGCTCGCCGCCAAGGGCGCGGACAAGGCCGGCGGCGCCATCGTCAACATCGCCTCGATGCTGACCTTCCACGGCTCGCCCTTCGCGCCGGGCTATGCCGCCTCGAAGGGCGGCATCGGCCAGCTGACCAAGTCGCTCGGCGCCGCCTGGGCGCAGGAGGGTATCCGCGTCAACGCTGTGGCGCCGGGTTGGATCGAGACGGAGCTGACGCGCCCGCTGGTCGAGGATGCCGAGCGCTCGACGCCGATCCTCGCCCGCACGCCGATGGGCCGCTGGGGCAAGCCCGGCGATGTCGGCGGCGCCATCGCCTTCCTGTTGTCGGATGCGGCTGCGTTCGTCACCGGCGCCATCCTGCCGGTCGATGGCGGCTACCTCGCCGTCTAGAAAAACGATTCCGGCTCAAGAGCTTGGGCCAGGAAGCTGAATCAGATTGCACGCAGCTTGAATCAGAACATCAGCCCGGGAGAGACGCCATGAACACGACGAGCCCGATCCCCGTCGCGGCCACGCAGGAGGAGCGCTGGACGCCCTATCGCCATCCCCAGCCGAAGGAATCGCCGCCGGAACTGATCGTCCCCAACGTGATCCCGACCGACGAGCGCGTCTGGGTTCCCGTCGACGACAATGTCTGGTTCCGCCCCCTGCTCCTTTGCACCTCGCGCGGCTACTGGATGAACCTGCTCAAGGTCCGGCGCGCCGGTGTGCTCTCGCGCCACCGCCATCCGCTGCCGGTGCATGGCTACGTACTCAAGGGCCAATGGCGTTACCTCGAACACGACTGGGTCGCGACAGAGGGTGCCTATGTCTACGAGGCGCCGGGCGAGACCCATACGTTGGTGGTCGATCCCGATGTCGAGGAGATGATCACCATGTTCCAGGTCAACGGCGCGATGATCTATGTCGACCCGGACGGCAAATGCCTGGGCTACGACGACGTCTTCACCCGCATCGACAAATGCCGCGCGCATTACGCCCAAAACGGGCTCGGCGCGGAGTATGTGGATCAGTTCATTCGGTAGCCCGGCCGCCGTCATTCTCGGGCGAAGCGCAGCGCAGACCCGAGAATCTCTAACAAGATTGAGGGTGAAAATGCCTCATCCGGCAGGAGATGCTCGGGTCAAGCCCGAGCATGACGCCTTTTAACGGCGAAGCTTCGCGAGCTCCACCGCCGCGCGCAATTCGATGTGCGCCAGAACCTCGTCCAGGCGCGGATCGTCCGTGGTCTCGCGCCGCAGCGACAGCGTCGTGCGCAGCCGCTCCAGCTCGGAGGGCAGCACCCGGCCCGTGAGCAGCGCCGCCTTGAGACGGTCGAGCCCGTCGAGCAGGTCATGTCCGCGCCGCGCCTGCCGGCGCTTGCGGTCCTGCGAATCCTCCTGCGCCTGCACGGCGAGCAGCGTGTCGAGCGGTCCGGCCGCGCTGACGCCGCTGCTGCGGGCCGCGGTCGCGCTGTCCTGCGTCGGAAGCGTGAAGGCCGCGCCGCTCGAGCGCCTCGCGGAACTGGCCGGGCCGGCATTCGAAACGGGCGCGCGCTGGTCGATCCTGATCATCGGCGGCCTCTGGAGCATCGGACCGAAAAGTGGATGCCACTTGTCGGAAGAACCCGATGCCAAGATTGGGATCCGGATCGTCACTTGGCGATGTGCGACGATCCGGAAGGGTTAACGAACTCTTGCCGGAAGACGGTTAACAGCCGGTAAATTGCCCGGCAGAAACTGCCGGCCCGGCAGGAAGCGCAGGCCCTGTGAGGGTCTCCCGAGCATGACCCCAAACTGCAAAGGACTGACAAACAAGGCTTTTCAAATTCGAGCGGTTTGGCATGGCCCTCGCAAGGGCGGAAGCGAGTTCAACTGCCCGCTGGTGCCAGACGCATGTTCCGCAACCCCGCCCTGAAGACGCTGCTGAAGCCGCTGGCCGCCATGCTGGCCATGGTCGTCGGCCTGTCGTCGCAGCCGGTGTTCGCGCTGTCGCGCATCAAGGACCTCGCCTCGGTCGAAGGCGTGCGCACCAACCAGTTGCTCGGCTACGGCATCGTCGTCGGCCTCAACGGCACCGGCGACACGCTCAACAACACGCCCTTTACCAAGCAGTCGCTCACCGCGATGCTGGAGCGTCTCGGCGTCAACACCCGCGGCGCCAACATGCGCACCGCCAATGTCGCCGCCGTGATGGTGACGGCCAACCTGCCGCCCTTCTCGACGCAGGGCACCCGCGTCGACGTCACGGTCTCCGCCATGGGCGACGCCAAGTCGCTGCAGGGCGGCACGCTGCTGGTCACGCCCCTGCTCGGCGCCGATGGCGAGGTCTATGCGGTCTCGCAGGGTCCGGTTGCGATCTCCGGCTTCTCGGCCGAAGGCGACGCCAGCAAGATCACGCGCGGCGTGCCCACCGTCGGCCGCATCGCCAATGGCGGCGTGGTCGAGCGCGAGATCGACTTCGCGCTGAACAAGCTCCAGACGCTGCGCCTGTCGCTGCGCAATCCCGACCTGACCACCGCCCGCCGCATGGCCGCTGCGATCAACGAGTTCGTCGGCGGCGACTCGGCCGAGCCGACCGATCCCTCGACGGTCGTCCTGCAGATCCCCGCCCGCTTCAAGGGCAACATGATCAAGCTGCTCACCGATATCGAGCAGTTGCGCATCGAGCCCGACCAGCTCGCCCGCATCGTCATCGACGAGCGCTCCGGCATCATCGTCATGGGCAAGGACGTCCGCGTCTCCACCGTCGCCGTGGCGCAGGGCAACCTCACGGTCACGATCAGCGAGCAGCCGCAGGTGTCGCAACCCGAGCCCTTCGCCCGCGGCCAGACCGTCGTGACGCCGCGGACCAACGTCAAGGTCGACACCGGCGGCGGCAACAAGCTCGCCCTCGTCCGCGAAAGCGTGACGCTGGCCGAGCTGGTCGACGGGCTCAACGCGCTCGGCATCGGCCCGCGCGACCTGATCTCCATTCTCCAGGCCATCAAGTCGGCAGGCGCCCTGCAGGCCGAAATCGAGGTGATGTAATGACTGTTGCCCTCGCGCTTCCGGCCGCGAATCTCGCCCTCGGCGTCGCCGGCAAGGTTGCAGGCGGCATTGCGGACGCGCTCGATCCGGCCAAGGCCAAGGCCAAGAAGCAGGCCGACGATTTCGAGACCATGTTCTTGGAGCAGATGACCGACCGGCTCACCGCCAGCGAAGGCACCGAGGGCCCGCTTGGCGAGAACGGTACCGGCGGCGGCATCTGGCGCTCGCAGCTCAGCCAGCAATACGCCAAGCAGATTCAGAAGGCCGGCGGGATCGGCCTCTCCAACCAGATCATGCGTGACCTGCTCAGCCTCCAGGAGCAGGCCGCCGGCGGAGTTCAGAATGCTGGCAGCTAGGCCGATCCTCGACGAACGCCCGCGCATCGCCGACGCCCTCGGTGCCCGCGCCCTCATCGAAGCCGTATTGGAGGCGCTCGGCGCCCTCTCGCATCTCGTCGGCGAGGAGACGGAGCTCGTTCGCGCCGGCCGCCTGCCGGAAGCCATGACCCGCGAGCCGCGCAAGACCGAGCTCGCCGGCATCTACATGCGCGGCGTCGAGCAGGTGAAGCTGAATGCCGTGGCGCTGGCGCGTTTCGTGCCGGCAGAGGTCAAGCGGCTCAAGGACGCCCATCTCGCCTTCCAGGGTCTGATCGAGACCAACCAGATCGTGCTGGCGACGGCGCGCGCCGTCTCCGAATCGATCGTCCGCGACCTCGCCGCCGATGCCAACAAGCCGATGCGCGCCAACGGCTACGGCCCGGCCGCCACGGTCGGTGCCGGCGTCTTCGCCCGCCCCAATTCCGGACCGCTGGTCGTCTCGCGCCGGCTGTGAGCGATCTGCCGATACGGCAGGCTCACGTCGGCCGGGGATCACCGCGGCCAGCCCCTTGGTATATAAAGAGTTTACGCGCCGACTGCGCCGGAAACTCTAAAGATTTACCTAATTTCTTGACGCCGGATTCAATCTTTTCTGCCAATCTCCGTAGTGTCGGGTAGCCTCGTCCGCTCCCCGGCATCGGACGAGAGCGGCGCAACGGCGCCGTGAGCGACTCCAGAAGGAGTGGTCATGGATTTTGGCAATGCACCAAGGCTCGCGGCCGTGATCGGCCCGCCGCCGGTTTCCCGCGCAGACGTCACGGCCCAGGCCGGCAGCGTCGCCGTGGACCTCCCCCCCGAGAAGACCGTGCAATCGGCCCCGGCCGGCTCCGCCGTCAATGTCGAGGTTCGCGCCGAGACCCGCGACGCGCAAAGCCGCGCCGATGGCGAGCGCCGCGCCCAGGCGAACGACCAGAACGAGCGCGCCGCCGCCCGCACCGCCGACAAGACGGTCGAGCGCAAGCTGATCATCGACCCGCAGACCCGGGCGATCGTGCTGCAGAAGAAAGACCCGGATACCGGCGAGACCATCTCGCAATTGCCGGACGAGACGCTCCTGAAACTGCGCGCCTATTCGCGCGAGCTCGCCGATCGGGCACGGGAAGCGAGCGAATCCCATCACCAGATCGAGCGGACGGCCTGAGCGCCTCCCCGTCTCCTTTCCACCGGATCCGCAAACCGCCCGTGCCCTGCGCGGGCGGTTTGCGTTTGGGCGCGCGCATGGGATCCGGACGGCGCATCCGAGGGATCGAGGCGATCAGGCGGAAGTCGACCCCGTTAGCGGCTGCTTAACCACGCCCCGACAAGCCGCCGATCCGCTGCAATTCGACGGCCAAAATTTACCGGTTGTTACGGGCTGGCGCAGCAGGGTCGGCCCGTCCTGGCCAGAACGGCTTGGGCGCCAGAAGGCTCCATACCAGAAGGTAAACACAGATGGCCGTCTCTCTCTCCTCGGGCGTTCGTTCCGCTCTCTCGTCGCTGCAGTCGACCGCCGCCCAGGCCGCCGCCTCCCAGCTCAAGCTCGCGACCGGCAAGAAGGTCAACAGCGCGGTAGACAACCCCGTCAACTACTTCACCGCCGCCTCGCTCAATGACCGTTCCAGCCAGCTCACGGGCCTGCTCGACGGCATCTCGAACGGCATCCAGACCATTCAGGCCGCCTCCAAGGGCATCGACGGCATCACCAAGCTGGTGAATTCACTGCAGTCGACGCTGAAGCAGGCGCAGTCGGACGCGGCTCAGAACCGCCCGACCAAGGCCGGCACGGCTCTCGCGACTGCATCGGAAGCCGCCCTGACCAGCAAGAGCCTGAAGGACATCGCCCTCGACAAGCGCATCGTCGATGACAACGGCGCGACTGCCAATACCGCCACGGCGACCTATGCTGGTAACGTCGGCGGCGCCACCCTGGCGGCGGGCGACGAGGCTGTCACCTCGATCTCGCTGACTTCGGGCTCGACGACCTACACCGCGAGCTTCCTCAGCACGAACAGCACCGTCCGCGACGTCGTCAACGAGATCAACAAGTCCGGCGTTGCGACCGCCTTCGTCGACGAGAAGGGCCAGCTCAACGTCAAGGGCAACGGCTCCGACAAGGTTCAGTTCGGTATCGGCACCACGACCTTCACGCCTGCGGCTGCCGGCGCGCCGACCGCGGGTGAGATCACGACGGCCAGCACCGCCTCCACGACGCTCGCCACCGGCGCCACCAGCGACAACACCGATTTCGGCTTTGCGCTGACCGACAACTCCGCTGCCGGAACCTCGATCACCTCTTCGGGCATCACGTCTGCGGTGCGTTCGAACCTGATCGACCAGTATAACGACATCCGCGACAAGATCGACGATCTCGCCAAGGACTCGAGCTTCAACGGCATCAACCTGCTGAAGGGCGACCGTCTGTCGATCCAGTTCAACGAGAAGACCGGCAAGAACCAGACCAAG
>NZ_JAELTI010000369.1 GCF_016428755.1 Allobosea sp. ASV33 | reverse complement strand
CCCCCCCCCCCCCCCCCCCCCCCCCCCCCCCCCCCCCCCCCCCCCCCCCCCCCCCCCCCCCCCCCCCCCCCCCCCCCCCCCCCCCCCCCCCCCCCCCCCCCCCTTTTCACGCAGACGACGGCATACGAGATCGCGCCTAGAGTCTCGTGGGCTCGGAGATGTGTATAAGAGACAGGTCGAGGCCCTCAAGCGCAGCCATACCGTCACCTCGTTCGAGCCGTTCACGCTTCTGTCGGCACTCGCGGGCGCAACCGAGCGCATCGGCCTCGTCGCAACGGCCTCGACCACCTTCGACGCGCCT
>NZ_JAELTI010000368.1 GCF_016428755.1 Allobosea sp. ASV33 | reverse complement strand
CCCCCCCCCCCCCCCCCCCCCCCCCCCCCCCCCCCCCCCCCCCCCCCCCCCCCCCCCCCCCCCCCCCCCCCCCCCCCCCCCCCCCCCCCCCCCCCCCCCCCCCTTTTCACGCAGACGACGGCATACGCGATCGCGCCTAGAGTCTCGTGGGCTCGGAGATGTGTATAAGAGACAGCCGCAAATATGTCGATCGGCCGCTCGGCGGCCTCGGCGCCGACGACATCGCCCATATGATCATGGCCGGAAAAGCCAAGGCGGCCTGAGATGCGCGAAGCCATCATCATCGACACCGATCCGGGCC
>NZ_JAELTI010000367.1 GCF_016428755.1 Allobosea sp. ASV33 | reverse complement strand
CAAGCCCCCGGCTGAGCGCGAAAAAATTGCGCAAACGGGGCGCGGAATTGAAGCGCATCTTTCGCGCTCCGCAGTCTATCGTCAGGGTATGCGGTCCGGTGCCTGCTTCGGTCCGCTGCCCTATCCCTGTCTCTTATACACATCTCCGAGCCCACGAGACTCTAGGCGCGATCGCGTATGCCGTCGTCTGCTTGAAAAAGGGGGGGGGGGGGGGGGGGGGGGGGGGGGGGGGGGGGGGGGGGGGGGGGGGGGGGGGGGGGGGGGGGGGGGGGGGGGGGGGGGGGGGGGGGGGGGGGGGGGG
>NZ_JAELTI010000366.1 GCF_016428755.1 Allobosea sp. ASV33 | reverse complement strand
CCCCCCCCCCCCCCCCCCCCCCCCCCCCCCCCCCCCCCCCCCCCCCCCCCCCCCCCCCCCCCCCCCCCCCCCCCCCCCCCCCCCCCCCCCCCCCCCCCCCCCTTTTTCAAGCAGAAGACGGAATACGAGATCGCGCCTAGAGTCTCGTGGGCTCGGAGATGTGTATAAGAGACAGATCGATAGGAGGCTACCATGGAAGAAGATGACGGCATCGTCCGCGAGCCACTGCATCATCGTCATATCGATTTCCGCGGTTGCGCGCGCAGCGACGGGCTGTTCGAAGTCAGCGCACATCTCGTCG
>NZ_JAELTI010000365.1 GCF_016428755.1 Allobosea sp. ASV33 | reverse complement strand
CCCCCCCCCCCCCCCCCCCCCCCCCCCCCCCCCCCCCCCCCCCCCCCCCCCCCCCCCCCCCCCCCCCCCCCCCCCCCCCCCCCCCCCCCCCCCCCCCCCCCCCTTTCCAAGCAGAAGACGGCATACGCGATCGCGCCTAGAGTCTCGTGGGCTCGGAGATGTGTATAAGAGACAGCTCTCGACCCAGAACGACCCGCCGGAAGCCGCCGCCAAGCCGTTCTCGAAGAACCGCGACGGCTTCGTCATGGGCGAGGGCGCGGGCGCGCTGGTGCTGGAAGATTACGACCATGCGCTGGCACGC
>NZ_JAELTI010000364.1 GCF_016428755.1 Allobosea sp. ASV33 | reverse complement strand
CCCCCCCCCCCCCCCCCCCCCCCCCCCCCCCCCCCCCCCCCCCCCCCCCCCCCCCCCCCCCCCCCCCCCCCCCCCCCCCCCCCCCCCCCCCCCCCCCCCCCCTCTTTCAAGCAGAAGACGGCATACGCGATCGCGCCTAGAGTCTCGTGGGCTCGGAGATGTGTATAAGAGACAGGCTCAGTCCGATCCCCTGGCGAACCGCGGCGATTTGCGCCTCGGCGTCCGGGGGCCTGAAAGGGACCTTGGCCGTTCGGATCTCGCCCGCCCGGGTCCAGTCCGGGATGCCGTGATCGTTGATGACG
>NZ_JAELTI010000363.1 GCF_016428755.1 Allobosea sp. ASV33 | reverse complement strand
CCCCCCCCCCCCCCCCCCCCCCCCCCCCCCCCCCCCCCCCCCCCCCCCCCCCCCCCCCCCCCCCCCCCCCCCCCCCCCCCCCCCCCCCCCCCCCCCCCCCCTCTTTTCAAGCCGAAGACGGCATACGCGATCGCGCCTAGAGTCTCGTGGGCTCGGAGATGTGTATAAGAGACAGCCTCTGGGCTTATCAATGTAGCTCCCGAGCGCTCGCTCGCCGTCTGGCGCGCGCTGGAGGCCGGTGATTACGACACGGCGCGCCGCGAGGTCGACGCCATCGCCGGCTTCGAGAAGCTGCGCACGAA
>NZ_JAELTI010000051.1 GCF_016428755.1 Allobosea sp. ASV33 | reverse complement strand
GTGATGCTCGCGGTCTTAACCGCGAGAGGCGATTGTCGACGCATAGCCAAATGCGTCAGCCGTCAGGCTGTACGCTACGACATCGAGCTCGACGGGCTCTCCGACTCGTACTGCTCGGCCACTGGCCGTGTCCTGCTGGCTCACTGGGATCCGCCTCTCACTGACGGATATTTTGCGCGGGCGAACCTCATCCCAAGGACACCCAAGACGGTTACGGATCCGGACGCGATCCGGGGTATGTTCGAGACGATCCGGGCGGAAGGCATCGCGGTTAGCGACGAAGAGCATGTCACCGGCTCGACGGGTCTTGCCGCACCTATCTGGGGGAGAGAAGGCAAGGTGGTAGCGGCGCTCAATCTTGGCGTTGTGACGCTACGCTACCACTCCCGCGCAAGCGAACTTGCAGATCAACTCAAGGACGGCGCCAGTCGCATAAGCGCCCGGCTCGGCCACAAGGCATGAAGATCGCTTCGACTGGCAGTGTCGCGTCTGACGGCGGCTAAGGCTTGGTTCAGCGTCTCTTCAAGACTCTGAGCCCGATCGTCGTCAGTCCAGCGCCGCCGGCCTATCGCGCCGGTGATCACCTCAGCGACGCACCTCGCCCTCAGGCTCAAGTCTATCGAAAGCGCTTCGCAGCGCCATTCAGCAGTCTGTGTGAGCGCCTCCGACATCTTTCGTTGAAGCCTTCCAAGCCCGCTCGACACGATGCTGCGGCTCCTAGCGCTTGGAGACGCCCCAGGTGATCGGGCGATTGGCCGGCCATGAGACATACCCCTCGATGCGGGGATGCACCGCTTCGATAATCGGCGCGAAGTACAAGCCAACGATGGGCACATCGGCCTGAACCTTGGCGTGGAGGGCTGCCAGGAGCTTGCCCCGAACCGCGGGGTCGTCGGTGGTGTCGAGTTGCCCGAGGAGCTCGACCGCCGCAGGGTCGCCATATTGCGCCGTCTTGAACTTCGTCTTGTCGCCCACAAAGGCGGCATACATCAGCGCTGGATCGAAACGGCCCGAAAATCCGAAGGATTGCATCTGGAACCGGCCATTGAGGTAGTTCGATAGCTGCGTGGCCCAGTCGATGACGTCGAGCTTCACTGAAAATCCAGCCTCGGTGAGCATCTGCTCGATCATCACCGAATTCTGGTACATGGCTTGATACTGCTTGTTGGTCTGGATGCGCAGCGGCTCGCCCTTGTAGCCGGCCTCCTTCAGCAGCGCCTTGGCGCGAGCAGGGTCATAGGCAGGCCACGCAGCGAAACCTTCGTTGTAAAAGGCGGTGGAGCTGCTGACCGCAGAGGCATTCGCAGGGGCCATGCCAAGCGTCCGGGCTTCGGCGATCTGCTTGATGTCGATCGCATGCGCCACGGCCTGGCGAATCTTGACGTTCGACAGCACCGGATCGTCCGTCTGCATGAGCAGTGTCGACCATCCAAGCCCCGGGGTGCTGAGAACACGCATGCCGCGCTGCTTCATCGCACCCATCTGTTCGGGCTCGATATCGTGGAGGATGTCGACGGCACCGGTCACCAGGGCGGCTTCGCGTGCGCTGGTATCGGGAATGACCTGAAAGATGACCTGGTCCACTTTCATGTCGCGCACGCCGGCGAAGCCATTGGCGGGCGCCGTGCTGCCGCGATACGCCTCAAACCGGTCGAGCAGGATGTACTCCGCCCGGCGCCATTCTCGCAGCTTGAGGGGCCCGGAACCGATCGGCTTGGTCCATTTGCCTTCCGTGTCGACGCTTTCGGGGTGCATCGCCAGCACGTGGCATTGGATATTGGCCAGCTGCTTCAGAAAAATCGCACTCGCCCGATCGAGGTTGAACACGATCGTCTGCGGGTCCGGCGTCTCGACCGACACAACCTTGGCGCCCGACTGACCGTTGAAGACTGGCCGGCAGGTCCAGGCGGACGACTGGTTGAGACGATCCCACGACCACTTGATCTCGGCCGATGTTACGGGCTTGCCATTATGGAAAAGGGCTGGACGAAGCTTGAAGGAATAAGTCCTGCCGTCGTTGGTCAGCGTCCAGCTCTCGGCGAGCGCGGGCCCGACATCGAGATCCGTCTTGTAGGCGACGAGGCCCTCGAACAGCTGGTGAATGACCGTGTCGGTATTGGTGTCGCGGTTCACCCCTGGCTCGAGGCTGCGGATATCCGCGTTCAGCGCGATCGCCAGCCGCCCGGCCGTGGGAGCAGATTGGGCAAGGGCCGATCCCGTGACCAATGCGACGAGAACGGCAAGGCAGATGCTACGTCGCATGGTCGGTCTCCATCAGGAATTCGGGGGAAAGGCGCGCATTACGGGCGAGGCACCGCTTGAACCAGAAAGTCGCTGACCGCCGGGACCAGCCCCGCGTGGCGGTGAGCAATGCCCGGCACGGTGTCGTGACGAACGGCTATGCCGTGGTTCTCGAAGCTCGATTTGAGGCTGCGCAGGCGCTCGGGCCGGTCGACACCCGCGATCGCGCAGTCTTCGCGCCACAGCGGCGAGTTCTTCGCCAGCGTGATCTCCCAGGTCTCGGTATCATCGCCCCCGATGACCATCTGGACCGCGACCTGACGCATCGCTTCCAGGTCGATCGCCCTGCCCATCACCGTTTCGAAATCGCGCACGCCGACCCAGTAGTCATGCTCGAAATCGAGCAGCGTCACGATGCCCGGAGCGCCGATCGAGACCGCGGACAGCCGCTTGGGATGGAGATAGAGGAAGCGGTGTGCGAAATGCCCGCCGCCGGAAAAGCCATAGAGCGCGAACCGGTCGCCAGCGATCCGGTAGCGCGCCATGACCTCGTCGACCATCGACAGCAGGATGGTGTCATAGGGCACCGCCGACGGCGTCATCAGCTTGTATGACGAGAGCTCGCCGGGACTGGTGATGCCAGCGGGAAACAATGGCGCCAGCACGATGCTCCGGGTCTGCTCGGCGTAAGGTATAAAATCGTCGCGATAAGCGACCATGTCGCGCATGGTGCCATGGACCGCGACCAGCAGCCGATATTGTTCGGAGCCGGCCTCGTCGTAATCCTCCGGCACATAGGCGCACCAGGAGAAGCGCGGATCGGCCTGACAAGCATGGATCGTTGTACGTCCGAAGTCATATGCCGAAAGCTTGACTCCGTGACGGCGGATGAGGGCCATCAATATGCTCCTGTCGGGCGCGGATCGAGCGGGGTTGCTCGGTCGAAACTGGCTTCGATGATCGCCCCGACCCGGAAGCAGAGATCCTCGCGGAAACGACCGGAAACGACCTGAACGCCCGATGGTATCCCGTCATGCGGCGCTGTCGGCACCGCTAGGCCCGGCAGGCCCAGCACCGAAATCGCCATGAGCGGACTTTGCGCGGCCAGCACGCGGGCGGTCTCGGCGGCGTTCTGCACGTCGAAGCCGACGGGAAGCGGCGGCGCGTACGAACATGGCATGACCACGACCGGATAGGTCTCGAAGAAGACCTGCCAGTTGCGCAGCGCAAGCAAGCGCTCGCCAAGCGCCGTCAAAGTGTCTGCAGCGCTGTAGCGTGGGAAGACCTCAGCCCAGAGCGCGACCGCCCGCCGTATCCCATCATCGCCATTTTCCGCGATCAGCGGCTGCAGCCCTGCCATGACATCGGCTACGGCGAGCTTGCTCCAAAGATCGCCGACAGCGGCAAGATCGGGCGGCTCGACCTCTTCGACAATGACACCGGCAGCCTCGAGCGCGCGGCCCGCGCTGATCACGGCCGCCGTCACGCCATGATCGACGACGGCATTCCTGGGTTTGCTCACCAAGGCGACGCGCAAGGGCCCCGAGTCGGCTGGAAATGGCGCCGGCACCACGCAACGCGGGTCACGCACGCTCGGCCGCGCCATCGCGTCGAAAGCAAGTTCGCAATCGCGCACATTGCGGGTCAGCGGCCCCTGAACCGCCATGAGCTGCGAAGAAATCGAGGCCAGCCCTTTGGCTGTCGCGTTGCTCGATGGCACCCGCCCGTAGCTTGGGCGCAGGCCGACGAGCCCGCAGCAATAAGCCGGATAGCGCACGGAGCCGGCGATGTCGTTGCCATGCGCGATCGGCCCGATTCCCGCGGCCACGGCGGCCGCTGCACCTCCGCTCGATCCGCCGGGCGTAATGTCGGCGCGCCAAGGGTTGAGCGTTGCGCCATGGAGCGCGTTTTCGGTGTGCCAGCGCATCGAATAGGATGGCGTGTTCGTACGGCCGATGATCACGGCGCCGGCTGCGCGAAGGTTGGAGACGACCGGGTTGTCGCTGTCGGCGACGAGATCCCGATAGGCCCCGACGCCGCCATCGGTGGGGTGGCCCTTCTGGTCGATATTGCATTTGACCGTGATGGGGACGCCGTGAAGCGGGGCGAGCGCCTCACCGCGCGCCCTCATTGCATCAGCGGCGTCGGCAGCGGCCAGCGCCTCCGCATCGAAGCGGCGCACGACGGCGTTCAGCGTGCCGTTGACCGCATCCATGCGAGCGAGACAGGAGGTGACGGCCTCACGGCTTGAAATCTCGCTCTGAGCGATCAGCCGCGCAAGCTCCGAGGCGTCGAGCCGCCACAAAGCCTCATCGGCTGATCCCCCGATCGGGGACATCGCTGTAGTCTGGCTCGACGACATCATAGGCTCCGACTGCGCGTCTTCCTATGGAGGCCAACAATATGTATTTTGTCAAACCATGAAACACGAGAAGGCGACACCGACAGCGCCGACCTTCGATCCTCCGAGCAAATTGCAGCGGGACCTGCTGCCGCGCATCCTCGAGGCAATTCGACACGACGCCGTACCACCAGGGCACCGCCTCCCCGAGGCCTCGCTGGCGCGGCGCCTGCAGGTCTCCCGCACGCCCATAAGAGCAGCGCTGCGACACCTCGCCGAGCGCGGCCTTGTCGTAGCCCTTCCCAATGGCGGCTATGCGCTATCGCGGCCGGCCGAAGAGATTTCCGACAGCGAGTACAGCAGCGGCTCGTCGGAGCTCGACGCCTATTGCGTGCGCGTCGCCAAGGATCGCGTTGCCGGCACCCTGCCCTCTCAAGCCTCTGAAGCAGACATGATGAGGCGCTATGAGATCGGGCGACCGCTCTTGTTGCGCGTCCTGAATAAATTGGCCGAGGTCGGGATGGTTGAGCGCCGGCCGGGTCATGGGTGGCTTTTTTCGCCACTTAACGACAACGCAGCGATCATCGAGGGCTATGCTTTCCGTCGCATCATCGAGCCGGCGGCGGTTCTCGAGGCATCTTTCGCCCCTGACCCTGCCTGGCTCGCGGACATGCGCCGCCGCCATGAAGCGACACTGATGCGCCCCTGGAACGAAAACGACAGCGTCGCGCTCTTCGAGATGAATTGCGAATTCCACGAAGGTCTGATGGCCGCCAGCGGCAACCGCTTTCTCGTGCTCGCGCTCCAGCAGCAGAGCCGCCTGCGGCGGTACTCGAACTACTCGTGGCGCTATGGCCCCGAGCGTGTCGTGGTCTCGTGTCGCGAGCACATCGAGATCATCGACCGCCTGCAGGAGGGCGAACGCGATATCGCAGCCGCCCTCCTGCGACGCCATCTCGATCGCGCCCAGGAGGTCAGCCTTTCGCCTCGGGAGCGCAATGTTTGAGCCAATTGTGAAATGTATTTTATGATGACATAATCCCAAAACGCGTTGACCTCGAACGTCAGCGCGCAGGGCTTGGGAGAATGTCATGACGATCGTTCCGCAGATGAATCCCAGCCGCGAAGGGCTCGATCCGTACTGGCTGCCCTTCACGCCGAACCGTAGCTTCAAAACCAACCCGCGCCTCTTCGTCGCCGGCAAGGGGATGTACTACACAGCAGCGGATGGTCGCGAGATTCTGGACGGGATGGCCGGGCTCTGGTGTGTGAACGCGGGCCATGGCCAAGAGCGCATCACGGCGGCGATCCGCGAACAGGCCGGCCATCTCGACTATGTCTCGTCATTTCAGATGAGCCATCCACTCGCATTCAAGGCTGCCGAGCGCATAGCGACGCTGACTCCGCCCGGAATGGACCGGGTATTCTTCACGAACTCCGGCTCGGAAGCCGTCGACACGGCGCTCAAGATCGCGCGCGCCTATCACCGGGCTCGCGGCGAAGCCCATCGCACCATGCTGATCGGTCGTGCCAAAGGCTATCATGGGATGGGCTTTGGCGGGCTCGCGGTCGGCGGCATCGGCAGGCAGAAGCGCGATTTCGGGCCGCTATTGCCGGGGGTTGCCCATCTTTGCCACACCTACAACCGGGAGGAACAGGCTTTCTCGAAGGGGCAGCCGGAATGGGGAGCCCATCTCGCCGATGAACTCGAAGCCATGGTTCAGGTCTACGACGCGTCAACGATTGCCGCGGTGATCGTGGAGCCCGTCACAGGATCGGGCGGCGTCCTGCCTCCGCCCAAGAGCTATCTCGAAAAACTGCGTGCCATCACGGAGAAGCACGGCATCCTGCTGATTTTCGACGAGGTCATTACAGGCTACGGCCGCCTGGGAGCAGCCTTCGGATCGACCGCACTGGGTGTCACGCCTGACATGATCACCTGCGCGAAGGGCATGACCAACGGCGCGGTGCCCATGGGCGGCGTGATTGCATCTCGCAAAGTCTATGATGGCTTCATGAACGGGCCTGAAAGCGCGATCGAGCTGATGCATGGCTACACCTATTCGGGCCATCCCCTCGCCTGCGCAGCGGCGCTTGCTTCGATCGATGTCTACGAGGAGCAGGACATCTTCGCTCGCGCTGCCAAAATGGCGGTCTATTGGGAGGAGCAGGCTCATTCTCTGAAGGGAGAGCCCCATATCGTCGACATCCGCAATATCGGATTGCTGGCGGCGATCGAGATCGCTCCGAAGGACGAGCCAATGAGCCGCAGCGTGCCTGCAGGCAATTTCTGCTTCGAGAACGGCGTCTTGTTGCGCACGGCTGGCGACGCGCTCGTGCTGTCCCCGCCACTGATCATCTCGGAGAGCGAGATCGATCGCATCTTCGACACGATCAGGAGAGCCGTGCGGTCTCTCGCCTGACAACCCATCGGGTGATCCGTCGATCTTGCACGACGCATCGAACTTGCGTCACGCAGACCGGATTTAGAAATTGCCCCTGCGGAGGGGCAACCTGGATCTACTCAGGTTCGCACCCGCAGGAAGCGCCCCTTGCGGAAGTGGGACGGCTGCCAAAATGCGGACATTGCCCATTTTCTGAGAGAAGCATCTGATCGTGCCTCGGCGTTGGCCGTCGCTCCCTCACGATCTGCATCATCAGGCTGTGTCTGCAGGTGCCGGCACCGTCGACACCTTGCCCCTTCTCTTGTCAGGCCTGAAGGTTCACTCACTCGCCTCGCAATTCTCTATGGAGGTCCGCCGCGGAGATCCCGGCGAGATCAAGCGCCGGCAGCAAGTCGTTCTCGGCGCGGAAGTTCCGGTCGCAGATCGCGTCGAACAGCGCGATGCCGGCCTGGTGCAGGCGGAGCGGCACGCCGGTCATTTGGCCCAAGGCTTCCAGCGGCACCAACCCGAAGGGTACGTCCTCGGTGATGAAACGGGTATCCAGCGTCTTCGGACCGAGAAGCTCCGGGCGGTTCTTGGAGACCGCCGCTGCCATCTCCCCGACCGGCCCAGGCGATACGCCGAATGAGTGGACATAGTGGTCCTGAACGGTGCGGACCGAAAGGCCGAAGGCCTTGGCCAGCGCCAGGCGCTCGACATCCATGGCATCCACGATGCGCCCGACCCCCTGAGTGATCGAACCGTAATTGGGCCAGTCCTCGCCGCGTTCGGCGCGGGTCAGGTTGCCGAGCATATTGGCGACATGGGCCGGAGGATTGAGGTTGCTGAGCATGATCGCCAACACATCCTCGCGTGGCTCGAAGCGATCACCGAACAAGGCGCAGCATAGTGCGAGCCCGGCTCGGGCGTGGCGGATGGGCAAGGTGGCGACGTCGAGCTTTGTCCGGATGCCCGAGACATGGACGCTGCGCGGGCCGCTCTTGCGAGCGGTCAACGCTGTCGTCGCCCAGGTCGCGATCGGAATGTCGATGCCGCGCGCCTTCAAAAGGCGGTGCAGATAAAGCGCCGCGAAGGAGCAGTGGGCGCTGATGATGACGGTCTGTCCCGTCGCCAAATGTGGGGCGATGGCGTCGATCACCGTCCTGAAGCCGTTCGCCTGCACCGTGATGATAACCGCTTCGGCGCCGGAAACGGCTTCCGCACAATCACGGGCGATGCGCAGCGGCACGGCGGTTTCGAGCTTGCCCGTGACGGTCAGTGGCAAACCGCCGCCGAAGTCGGCGAGCGCCGCGCCACTGGGCGACCAGATGACGGGTTCATGTCCCTGCTTGGTCAGATAGGCAGCATAGCCGCGCCCGATCCCGCCGAAGCCGACGATGGCGACGCGCATGGATGATCCCCTTGATAGATGTCAGACGATTTCGAGGCCACCCAGCACATGCCGATGGACGATGGCTTCCAGCGCGGGCTTGTCGCGTTCACGCAGGCGTTCGACGATCTCGTAGTGCTCGCGCACGGTATTGGCGAGCAGCGCGGCCGTGTTCTTCTCGCGTGTCAGCGTGACGGGAACGCGGCTGCGCAGGTCGAAGATCATCGAGACGAGATCGCGGTTCGGGCAGAATTCGAGCATCGCGGCGTGGAAGGCGTAGTTCGCCTCCTCCTGTGCGACGACGGTTCCGGCATTGACCGCCTCGGCAAAGCCGTCGGCACGTTGCCGTAAGCGCTCCAGCCCCGGCTCGTCGATATGCTTCAGCACCTCCTGCGCGGCCGCGACTTCGAGGATCGCGCGGATCGTCACGACATTGCGGAAGCGCTCCTTATCGAAGGTCTCGACGCGGTAGCCGCGATTGGCTTCCAGCTTGACGAAACCCTTCTCCTCGAGCCGGTCCAGCGCCTGGCGGATATCGAGCCGCGAGGCGCCGTATTGCGCTTCGAGATCGACCTGCTTCAACCAGGAGCCGGCACTCAGACGCCCTGTGCTGATGTCCTTTTCGATCAGCTTGGCGAGTTCCCGGGCGCGCGACGCGCTGCCGCCGGCCGTCCGTGCGCTGCGCGTGCCGGCGCCAGTCCCGCCGCTCTGCCCAATATCCAACGTCATCAGCGCCATGTCCCGCAGCCGAATCCCTGCATGCTCGCAACCATCTTCACCCGCTTTGCCGCCGAACCGCAATTCATCGGCCCGGCTCTCCGGCTGGCCGGAGATGAAGTCCTGCGCCTTTGCACCTTCATTAAGCAAAACATCCTATGGCGGGCGATTGACAGATGCCAATCATGAACTCAAGATTGGCGCCAAAGTCAAGAACAGGGGATTGTCATGCGCAGCAAGGTCTTCGCCCGCAGGTTCGTAGCCGCCCTCGCTTTCGGGGTCAGTTCCACCGCTGCCCTCACGCCGGCCGCGGCGCGTGACCTGACCATCGCACTGTCGAGCAACATCAACACACTCGACCCGGACAAATCGACGACCGTTGGCACCGACCTCAGCGTCGCCGCGCACATCTACACGCCGCTGGTCGACCGCGGCCCCGACCTGAAGCTCCGGCCCGGACTCGCCACCAAGTGGGAAGCAATCGGCGACACGGCCTGGCGCTTCACGCTGCGCGAGGGCGTGGCCTTCTCGAACGGTGAGAAGCTCGACGCGGAAGCGGTGAAATGGAATGTCGAGCGCGTGCTTGATCCAAAGACCGGCGCCCGCAACAAGCCCTGGTTCACCGCCATCAGCGAGGTCAAGGCCATCTCGCCGACCGTCGTCGAGTTCGTCACCAAGGGCGCCTATCCCGACCTGCCCGACCAGATGTCGATGTTCCTGCTGATGCCGCCGAAATGGACGGCGGAAAACAATCCTTCGATCGCGGCGCTTGGCAGCGGACCTTACGAACTGGTGCGCTTCGCCAGCGGCGATCGCGTCGTGTTGAAGGCACGTAAGGATTACTGGGGCGAAAAGCCCGCCTTCGACAACGTGACCTTCCGGATCATCCCCGAGGATTCCTCGCGCATCGCGGCGCTGGAAGCCGGCGATGTCGACCTGATCACCGCCTTCCCGACCTCCGAGATCGCCCGTATCAAGGCTGGCGGCAAGGCAGAAGCCGGCTCGGTCGCCGGCACGCGGGGCATGTTCATCAAGCTCAACGGCCTGAAGACCCCTTTCAAGGACAACCCGAAGCTCTGGCGCGCGCTCAATCTCGGCATCGACCGCAAGGCCATCAATGACGGGCTGCTCGATGGCCTGGCCCAGGTCAGCGCCTGCCAGCCGCTCTCGCCGGTCTATTTCGGCTTCAACCCCGACCTGAAACCGGCGCCCTACGATCCCACGCAGGCCAAAAAGCTTTTGGCCGAGGCCGGCTTCGCCAACGAGCTGACCATGGACCTCGAGGTGCCGACGGGCCGCTACATCCAGGCTTCCGACATCGCCCAGGTCGTGGCTTCCCAGCTCGGCGAGATCGGCGTCACCGTGAAGCTGCGCGAGATGGAATTCGGCGCCTTCATGAACAAGTACATCGTCGCCAAGAACCTCGGGGACTCCGCCTATTTCGGGCTGGGATGGCCGACGCTCGATGCCGGCGGCCTCCTGAACTTCTGGGAGAGGGAGAACCCGCAATCCTATTGGGACAATGCGAGCTTCAACGAAGGCGCGAAGGCTGCGCGATCGACCAATGACGCGGCCAAGCGCACCGAACTCTACCGCAAGCTCACGAAGCAGCTGTGCGAAGACTCTCCCTCGATCTTCATGTTCTTCACGCCGATCACCTACGCCCAGTCGAAGGGCATCGCCTGGCAGGCGCGCGGCGACGACTGGGTCCGCGCGATCGACATCAAGACGCGCTGACAAGCCACCAACAAGGCCAGAGCGACGGGCTTCGGCAGCCCGTCGGCGCGACAGCCTTGCCTGAATCCCCGATCAACCGGATCGCGACCACGTCATGACCGTTCAAGACGAAACCACCCTGAAGCTGCGCGTCGGCGTCGATTCAGGCGGCACTTTCACCGATGTCTGCATGTTCGACGAGACGCATGGCGAAATCCATGTCTGGAAAGTGTCGAGCACGCCGCAGGACCCCTCGCTCGGCATCGCCGGTGGCATCGAGCAGGGCGTCGCAGAAGTTGCCAAGGCAACCGGGCAAAAGGTCGACGTGGTCTATTTCGGCCATGGCACGACGGTCGCGACCAACGCGCTGATCGTCGGGCGCGGCGCCGAGACGGGTCTGATCACAACGAAGGGCTTTCGCGACGTTCTGGAACTGCGCCGCCAGAAGCGCGATTCCCTCTACGACATCCAGACAAAGAAGCCGCGCATCCTCGTGGCGCGCGACAAGCGCCTCGAGGTCAGCGAGCGCGTGCGCTTCGACGGGAGCATCCATACCACCCTCGACGAGGAGGAGGTCCGCGCGGCCGCCCGCAAGCTCAGGGAGCAGAACATCAGCACCGTCGCTGTCTGCTTCCTGTTCTCCTTCATCGAGCCGGCGCACGAGAAGCGCGTCAAGGAGATCCTCGCCGAGGAGATGCCGGGCGCCTTCGTCTCGATCTCGCACGAAGTTGCGCCCGAGTTCCGCGAATACGAGCGGCTCTCGACCACGGTCGTGAACGCCTATCTCGGTCCGATCATGAAGTCGTATCTCTCGAAGCTGCAGCCGCGGCTTGCCGAGATCGGAATCGATGCCCATCCGCATCTCACCCAGTCGAATGGCGGCGTCATCTCATCGGAGGTTGCGCAGAACTTTCCGGCCCGGACGGTGCTCTCCGGACCGGCCGCCGGCGTCATCGGCGCGCTGTCGGTCGGTGGTCTCTCCGGCTTCGACAACATCATCACCTTCGACATGGGCGGGACCTCGACCGACGTCTCGCTGATCGATCGCGGCCGGCCGCAGATGTCGAACGACGCCGTCGTCCATGGCTATCCGCTGAAGCTGCCGATGCTCGACATCCACACGGTCGGTGCCGGCGGCGGCTCTATCGCCCATATCGATGCCGGCGGCCTGCTCAAGGTCGGCCCGCGCTCGGCCGCCGCCGACCCCGGCCCGGTCTGCTACGGCCGCGGCAACGAGGAGCCGACCGTCACAGACGCGAATGTCGTGCTGCAGGTGCTGAACCCGACGCATTTGCTCAACGGCCGCATGAAGATCGACCAGGCGCGCGCCAAGGCGGCGATCGGGCGCCTCGCCGACCAGCTCGGCCTCGGTGTCATGGAGACGGCGCAAGGCATCATCAGCGTGGTCATCGCCAATATGGCGAAGGCCATTCGCGTGATCTCGGTCGAGCGCGGCTATGATCCGCGCGACTACGTCATGCTCGGCTTCGGCGGCGCCGGTCCGATCCATGCCGCGCGGCTCGCCCGCGAACTCGAAATCCCGCGCCTCGCCGTCCCGAAATATCCGGGCATCATGTGCGCGCTCGGCCTTCTGCTGACCGATCTGCGTACCAATCTCTCGCTGACCCGGCTCCTGCCGCTGAGCGCCGAGGGCGCGCCGGGAATGGAGAGCGGTTTCGCCGGTCTCGAAGAACGCGGGCAGGAGTGGTTCACCCAGGAAGCGATCCCCGAAGCGCGCCGTTCGCTGACCCGTTCGATCGACATGCGCTATGGCGGTCAGGGCTACGAACTTACCGTGCCGTGTCCCGCAGGCCCGATCGATGCGGCGGCGCTCGTCAAGCTGCGCGAGGAATTCGAGCGCATTCACAAGCAGGTCTACGGCTATATCGCCCCCGAAGAGCCGGTGCAGGTTACGACGCTGCGCATCGAGGCTGTCGGTCTCGTGCCCAAGGCTGATCTCAAGGCCTATCCGCCCGCGACCGACCCGGTCGAGGCCGCCGTCACGGCCCGCCGTGAGGTCTGGCTGCCGGAAACCGGCGGCTTCACCGATTGCCCTATCTACGACCGCGAAAAGCTCGGACCCGGCCACAAGGTCGCCGGGCCCGCGATCATCGACCAGATGGATTCGACCACGCTCGTCCTGCCGGGACAGGTCGCGACGGTCGATGCCTATCTCAACCTCATCATCGAGAGCTGACCATGCTGGACAAAGCCAAGACGCAGCTCGACCCGATCACCGTCGAGGTCATCGGCAGTGCGCTCACCACCATCGTGGAGGAGATGGGCAAGGCGATCATTCGCGCCGCCTATTCGACCAATATCAAGGAGCGGCAGGACTGCTCGACCGCGCTGTTCGATGCGCAGGGCCGCACCATCGCCCAGGCCGAGCACATCCCGGTCCACCTCGGCTCGCTGCTCGGCATCGCCGAGCACGTCTTCAAGAACCACGACCTCTCGACGGTGAGGCCCGGCGACGTTTTCGTCGGCAACGACGCCTATACCGGCGGCGGCACCCATCTCAACGACATCGTCTTCCTGGAGCCTATCTTCCATGGCGACCGGCTGGTCGCCTGGGTGACGAACCTCGCCCACCACTCCGACTTCGTCGACCGCGGCCATGCGCATATCTTCCAGGAGGGGCTGCGCATCCCGCCCGTGCGGCTCTATCGCGAGGGCGTGCTGCAGGAAGACCTGATGCAGCTCATCCTGCTGAACTGCCAGGTGCCGCGCGAGCGCATCAACGACTTCCGCGCCCAGATGGCGGCCAACCGCCTCGGCGTGCAGCGCTACCAGGCGCTCTGCGACAAATACGGCGCCGAAACCGTGCGTGCGGCCGGCGCGCAGGTGCTCGACTATACCGAGCGGCGCACGCGGGCCGGCATCGCGCAGATCCCGGACGGCATCTACAGCTTCCGCCACGACTTCGACAGCAACCTCGTCGACGGCGTGATGGATTTGAGGGTCGTGATCGAGGTCAAGGGCGACGAGATCTGCATCGACTTCCCCGATGCGCCGCCGCAGGTCCGCGCGCCGATCAACATGGTCTACACGGCCCTGTTGGCGACCGTGTATTTCGCCGTGAAGGCGATCGTCGACCCCGATCTGCCGGCCAATTCCGGCTTCCACCGGCCGATCCACGTCTCCGCGCCGCTGGGTTCCGTTCTGAACTCGACGCCGCCGGCCGCCGTCTACAGCCGCACCGATATCGGCCAGCGCCTCGTCGACATGATCTTCGCCGCGCTCGCCGACGTCGTACCCGAGCGCATCGCCGCCGCCTCGACAGGCGGCACGCTGCTGACGACCAGTGGAATCCATCCGCGCACCGGCCGCTTCTACGTCTATAACGAGATGCATGGCGGCGGCATGGGCGCCCGCTCTGACAAGGATGGGCTCGACGGCGTGCAGGTGAACACGACCAACACGGCCAACCTTCCGATCGAGGCCTTGGAGATCGAGCACCCCGTCATGGTGAAGTGCTACGAACTGGTGCAGGATTCCGGCGGAGCCGGCGAATATCGCGGCGGCATGACGCTGCGGCGGCGCGTCGAGATGCTCGACCACATCGCCCGCATCTCGGCCGGCGGGACGAACAGCATCGTGCCGCCCTTCGGCCTCAAGGGCGGCCAGGACGGTCTCACCGCCCGCGTCGAACTCTCGCCCGGCGCCAAACCGCTCGACCGGCGCGCCGGTATTCTGCAGCCGGGCGAATGGGTCGGGATGGTGGCGGCCGGCGGCGGCGGCTTCGGCGACCCCAAGAAGCGCGACCGGGCGCTGGTCGAGCGCGACCTGCGCGAGGAACGTATCTCGCGGCAGGCGGCGATCGAGATCTACGGATTGAAGCCCTGAGGGACGCTCTGACGAAGGAGGCCGCCGGATGCCGCGCCACCTGACCTCCCGCCTCGGCGAGGGCCTGATCGCAATCTGGGGCGTGGTCACGATCGTCTTCGTCGTGTCGCGCATGCTCGGCGACCCCGCCGTGCTGCTGCTGCCGATCGGGGCGACGGAGGACCAGCTCAGCGAATTGCGCACTCAGCTTGGCCTCGATCAGCCGCTGCTGGAGCAATACCTGACCTTCCTGTCCCATGCGCTGAAGGGCGACTTCGGTCAGTCCTTCCAGTTCGCGCGCCCGGCGCTCGACGTCGTGCTCGAAAGGCTGCCGGCGACGGCCCTGCTCGCCGGCTGCGCGCTCGCGATCGGCGTGCTGGTCGGCGGCCTCGCCGGCGCACTCGCCGCGATCTATCGCGGCTCCGCGATCGAAGGGCTGGTGCTTCTGGTTGCGCTGCTCGGCCAGGCGACGCCCTCCTTCTGGCTCGGCATCATGCTGATCCTGTTCTTCGCGGTGCAGCTCGGCTGGTTTCCGACCGGCGGCTACGGGGAATGGCAGAACCTTGTGCTGCCGGCCATGACATTGGCCTGCTTTACGACGGCCAGCATCGCGCGCCTGCTGCGCTCCTCGATGCTGGACGTGATGCGCGACGACTATGTCCGCACCGCCTATGCGAAGGGGCTCGCTCCCCGCCGCGTCTATATCTGGCATGTCGGCCGCAATTCGCTGATCCCGGTCGTGACCATGACCGGAATCCTCGCGGGCGAGTTGCTCGGCGGCGCCGCCGTCACCGAGACCGTCTTCGCCTGGCCGGGCGTCGGGCGGTTGATCGTCCAGGCGATCGAGACCAAGGACTTCCCGGTCGTGCAGGCCGGCGTCGCGGTGGTCGCGACCATCTTCGTCGTGGTCAATCTTCTGGTCGACCTGCTCTACACCCTCATCGACCCGCGCATCCGGCAGGCATCATGAGTTTCTTCGCGTTCCTGCATCGCCAGCGCGCGAACTGGCTCGGGCTGCTCGGAGCCGCGTTGCTGGTGCTCCTGCTGGCGCTGGCGCTCGCCGGGCCCTGGCTCGGCCTGCCCGACCCGACGCGCGGCGATCTGCGCGCCCGCATGATGGCGCCGACGATCTCCTGGGCCGGGCTGGGCGTCCACCCTCTCGGCACCGACCAGCTCGGCCGCGACATCCTGAGCCGCATTATCGCGGGCAGCCGCGTGACGCTGACGATTGCGGGTTCCGCCGTGATCCTCGGCGGCATCGTCGGCGTGCTGCTCGGACTCGTCGCTGGTTATTTCGGCGGCTGGTACGACCGGGTGCTGATGCGCCTGGTCGACATACAGCTCGCATTTCCGCTGATGCTGCTTGCCCTGCTGGTCGTCGCCGCGCTCGGCCCCAACCTGCAAAATCTGATCGCGGTCCTCGCCCTGACGAGTTGGGTCCGCTACGCCCGCATCATCCGGGCCCAGGTCCTGACCGTCCGGGAACGCGAATTTGTCCAGGCGGCGCTGGCCATGGGGGCGGGCCATGCCCGCCTCCTGCTGCGGCACATCCTGCCGAACGTCCTGACCCCCGCCTTAGTCGTAGCGACCCTGGAACTCGCACGCACGATCGTGCTCGAAGCCGGCTTGAGCTTCCTCGGTCTCGGCATCCAGCCGCCCGCGCCGAGTTGGGGGCGCATGCTGGCGGACGGGCGGACCTATATCGCCAGCGCCTGGTGGATCATCACCTTGCCCGGCCTCGCGCTGATGCTGACGGTGCTAAGCGTCAATCTCCTTGGCGACTGGCTGCGGGACTGGCTCGATCCACGCGCGGATCGCCACTGATATCGGCCGACATGCCAGACATCATCCGAGACGCGCCCGGGTGGCCGCCTGTAGAGCCGTCGCATGTCGGCATCTGCCGCAATGGGGGCGCCCAGATCCAATAATCGTTCACAACCGCGAATCTGCAACCTCGTGGCGCACGCGGCCGAGGACGACGATCGCGGCGAGGGAAGCGAAGGCTGCGGCCAGTAGCAATCCAATCTCCGGTGCCGAAGCAGACGGCGCGACCTCGAAGATGCCGGTCATGGCGCCGGCACCGAAGATTGCGCTGTATTCACCCCGCCATCATCTTCGGCAGGATGGTGACGATCTGCGGGAACACCGTGATCAGCACCAGCAGCAGCATCAGCACGAAGAAATAGGGGATCGCAGCCTTCGTCACGGCGAGGATGTCCTTGCCGGTGATGCTTTGCAGCACGAACAGGTTGAACCCGACCGGCGGGGTGATCTGCGCCGCTTCGATCAGGATCACCACGAAGATGCCGAACCAGAGCAGGTCGATCCCCGCCGCCTGCACCATCGGCAACATCACCGACGAGGTCAGCACGATGATCGAGATGCCCTCGAGGAAGCAGCCAAGGATCAGCATGAACACGGCCAGCACCGCCAGCAGCGCATAGGGCGAGAGGTGCATGGCGTCGACCCAACTCGCCAGCGAGCGAGGAATGTCGACGAAGGCCACCGCAATGGTCAGGCAGGCTGCGCAGGCGATGATGAAGGAGATCATGCAGGAGGTCCGCATGGCCGCCATCAGCCCGTCCATGAAGCTCGCACGCGTCAGCCCGCCGCCGACCGCTGCCAGGATCAGCGCGCCGATGACGCCGATGGTCGCGGCCTCGGTCGGGGTGGCGATGCCGCCATAGATCGAGCCGACCACCGAGCCGATCAGCAGGGCGACCGGGATCAGTCGGCGCGAACGATAGATCTTCTCCAGGAAGGGCACCGGCGGCTCGGCCGGCGGCATCTTGTCGGGGTTGAGCAGGCTCCAGATCGCCGTGTAGCCCATGAACAGCGCCATCAGCAGGATGCCCGGCAACACGCCGGCGATGAACAGCCGGGCGATCGAAACCTCGGCCGTCACGCCATAGACGATCATGATGATCGAGGGCGGGATCAGGAGGCCTAGCGTGCCGGAGCCGGCGAGCGTGCCGATGGTCATGTTGAGCGGATAGCCACGCTTCTCCAGCTCCGGCACGCTGATCCGCCCGATCGTGGCGCAGGTCACGGCCGAGGAGCCGGCGACCGCCGCCATGATGCCGCAGCCCAGCACGTTGACGTGGAGCAGCCGGCCCGGCAGCCGCGACACCCAGGGCGCCAGGCCCTGGAACATGTCCGACGGCAGCTTCGAGCGGAACAGGATTTCGCCCATCCAGATGAAGAGCGGAAGCGAGGTCAGCGCCCAGCCCCAGCTCGAATCCCAGAGCGTGGAGGCGATCAGCGAACCCATCGGGGCAGAGGTGAACAGCCCCATCATCACCATGCCGACGGTGAGGAGTGCGAGTGCAACCCAAACGCCGCTGGCGAGCAGCAGGAGAAGCGAGCTGGCGAGCACCAGCGAGGCGAGAACGATCGTGTCCATCATCAGCCCCTATGCCACCGGCCTGTCGAGTTCGATCTCGTCGGGTGCCTCGTAGCGCGGCTTGCCGCCGGTCAGGAGCCAGATGAGTTCATCGATGAAGGCGATCGCCAATGCGGCGATGCCGATGGCGACGCCGGTCTGCGGAATCCAGAACGGCATGGCCAGCAGGCCGGGACTGACATCGTTGAATTCGCGCGATTGCAGCGCGAGCGACGCCACATGCCAGGCGAGAAACGAAACGACCACAGTACCGAGCAGGCAGTTGAAGATCTCGACCCCGCGCCGCCAGCCTTTCGGGAGGCGGTCGACGATGAGGTTGATCCGGACATGTCCACCGCGCCGGAAGGTGTGGGCCAGGCCGAAGAAGGTCGAAGCTGCAAGACACAGCCCCGCCGCCTCGGTAGCGTCGAGAGTGACGCCGCGCATGCGCGAGACGATCTGGGCGACGATGGCCAGCCCGATGCCGACCATGAAGGCGGCGGCGACATAGCCGCACGCCTCATAGAACCTGTCGAGAACGCCTCGTATCACCGGTCACTCCGCTGGCCATGGGTCTTGAAAAGGTGGCGGACGAAAGCCGGTTACTTCAGGCTCTTCTGGTAGGTTTCGTAGACAGCCTTCTCCTCGGCAGTCGCGGTACCGAGCCAGTCGGCGACCATGCCTTTGCCGGCAACCTCGATCGCGTCGAGGATGTCCTTCGGCGACTGGGCGATCGCCACGCCATGGCTCTTGAGCACGCCCTCGCGCTCTTCTGCCGCCTTCTTGGACAGATCCCAGCCGCGCTTGGTCGCAGCCTCGCCGGCTTCGGTCACGATTTTCTGCGTCGCTGCGTCGAGCTGGCGGAAAGCGCGCTCGTTGACCAGGATCGCGTTCTTGTTGTGCATCGTGCCGGTATAGGTGAAGTTCTTGACGTAATCCCAGATCTGGACGTCGGTGCCGGTCTGGGCGCTGGTCCATAGCGACTGGATCATGCCGGTCGAGAAGGCCTGCGGCACTTCGGCGAATGGCAGGATCAGCGCCTCCATGCCGAGCTTCTCGCCCATGATCTGCGTCTGTTTCGAGTAGATGCGCAGTTTCTGGCCCTTGAGGTCGGCGAGACCCTTCAGCGGCGCCTTGGTGTAGAAGCCCTGGCCCGGCCAGGCGACATAGGTGATGGCGCGCATGCCGTTCTTCTTGAACAGCGCGTCGAAGAAGGGCGCCTGGGCCTCGGTCAGCTTGGTCGCCTGGTCATAGGTCGTGGCGACGCCGGGGATGTTGTCGAGATTGTACATCGCGCCTTCGTTGCCATAGACGCCGAGGCGGATCTCGCCGATCTGGATCTGGCCGGACTGGACGGCGCGCTTGACGGCGTCGAGCTTGATCAGACTGTCGTTCGAGCGCAGGTCGATCTTGAGCTTGCCGCCGCTCTTCTCCTCGATCTCCTTGATCATCTCCCGAATATTCTGGGTGAAGAAGCTGCTTTCCGGGTAGCCCGACGCCATGGTCCAGCTCGTCTGGGCGGTGGCGGGAGCGGCAAGGCCGAGGCTCAGGGCAAGGGCGACGGAGGCGATCAAAGCTCTGCGGTTCATGGTTCCCCTCGTTCTTGTCGCGCTGCGGAGAAAGCCGTGCGCGTTTCAGGAGCCGAGCCGTGCCGAAGCCCGATCGACGGCTAAAGGTCAGTCGAGCGTGTTATCGCGATAGCATCCAATTGAAATTATCTGTTGTTGCGATAGATTTTGTTTATCGGCCGCTTAAGCGGCCCAAAAATTGCTTGCCTGAGGGTGCGGGGCCGATGCCGAACTGGACGCTGAAGCAGCTCGAGAGCTTCGTTTGGGTCGCGAAGCTCGGCAGCTTTAGGGCGACGGCGGAGCGCCTGAATACGACCCAGCCGAATATCTCGGTGCGCATCTCGCAGCTCGAATCCATTCTGGGCGTGCGGTTGTTCCACCGCGACTCCGGCTCGGTCGCCCTGACGCCGATCGGGCATTCGCTGCTGGGACAAGCCGAGCGCGTGCTGCAGGCGTCGGAGGAATTCTCGCAGCAATCGATCCGCTCGGACCAGCAGGTCGGCGTCCTCAGGCTCGGCGTCGCCGAGCTCATCGCCCAGACCTGGCTGCGCGACTATCTGCTCGACCTGCGACAGGTTTTTCCCAATGTCGATGTCGAACTCAGGGTCGATCTGACGATCAACCTGCGCGAGGAGCTGGTTTCGCGGTCGCTCGATCTGTGCCTGCTGAACGGCCCGATCTCGAACTTCAACATCAGCAATGTCGATCTCGGTTCCGTGCCTTATCTCTGGGTGGCCTCGCCGCGGCTTGGGCTCACCGGTTCCGACCTCGCGACGATGGCCTCGCATACGATCCTGACCCATGCGCGCAATACCCGCCATTTCGTCGAGCTATCGGCGCATTTCCGCGACAACTGGGAAAGGCCGGTCAGGATCGTGCCGTCGAGCAGCCTCGCGGCCAGCCTGCAGATGACGCTCGACGGGCTGGGTATCGCACCGATGTCCAGGACGCTGGTGGAAAAGTATCTGGACGCCGGAGAGCTGGTTGAATTCCCCTATGAATGGACACCTAGCGCTCTGATTTTCACGGCATCATATGCCCACACGCCGGCCAGCTTCCTGCTCAAACGTGCGGCCGAGCTGGCCGGGGAGCGGGCCCTGCAACAGCATCGCAGCGACATCGTCGAGCCGATGACACAATAGCCCGGCGGCAGCGTGCAGAAGGGTTGTGTCGATAAGTATTCTCTATCGAACAGCATTGAAAATAATAATTCGACGACATCGGCGCCACGTTCCATCCTCCGCCTCTCGAACAACGGAGGCGCGCAAGCCATGTCCATTCTCGGGGCCCGCCTGGGCGTCGATATCGGGGGAACCTTCACGGATGTCGTGCTCGAACAAGGCGGGCAGAGGTTCTCCACCAAGGTCTTGACGACCTACGCCGCACCCGAGGATGCGATCATCGAAGGCATGCACCGGGTCTGCGAGAAGGGCGGAATCGCCGCCTCCGCGATCGGCCAGATCATCCATGGCACGACGCTGGCGACCAACGCGTTGATCGAGCGGCGCGGCGCCAAGACCGCGCTCATCACCACCGAAGGTTTTCGCGACGTCATCGAGATGCGGACAGAGAGCCGCTTCGAGCAATACGACCTCAACCTGACGCTGCCGGAGCCGCTGCTGCCCCGCAACCGCCGCTACACGGTCAGGGAACGCATGGATGCGCGCGGCAAGGTCCTGATCCCGCTCGATCGCGCCGCCGTCGAGAGCCTCGTCGATGAATTGCGCGAAGCCGGCTACGAGAGCGTCGCGGTCGGCCTGCTGCACTCCTATGTCAACGACGCGCATGAGCGCCTGATCCAGGAGGTTCTGACCGAGCGCCTGCCGGGCGCGATGGTCTCGCTCTCCTCCGAAGTCTCGCCGCAGATGCGCGAATACGAGCGCTTCAACACGACGATCGCCAACGCCTATATCAAGCCGCTGATGAAGAGCTATCTCGTCCGCCTCAAGGGGCGGCTGGCAGCCGAGGGCGCCTCCTGCCCGATCTTCCTGATGCATTCCGGCGGCGGCATCATCTCGCTCGAAAGCGCCTCGGAATTCCCGGTCCGCCTCGTCGAGTCCGGCCCGGCCGGCGGCGCGGTCTTCGCCGCCGACATCGCCGCGCGGCATGGCTTGAAGAAGGTGCTCTCCTTCGACATGGGCGGCACCACCGCCAAAATCTGCCTGATCAAGAACTACACACCGAAGACCGCCCGCGTCTTCGAGGTCGCCCGGACCTATCGCTTCAAGAAGGGCTCGGGCATGCCGATCTCGATTCCCGTGATCGACATGGTCGAGATCGGCGCCGGAGGCGGCAGCCTCGCCCATGTCGACTCGATGAACCAGATCCGCGTCGGGCCGGAAAGCGCAGGCTCCGAGCCCGGCCCGGCCTGCTACGGCCGCGGCGGCAAGCGCCCGGCCGTGACCGATGCCGACGTCATTCTCGGCAAGATCGACCCGGATAACTTCGCGGCCGGCACGATCCCGCTCTTCGCCGACCAGTCGGCTGCGGCGCTGACGAGCGAGATCGGCGGCAGGCTCGGCATGGACGCCCTGGAAAGCGCCTGGGGCGTGGCCGAGGTCGTCGACGAGAACATGGCCAATGCCGCCCGCGTCCACGCCGTCGAGAACGGTGAGGATCTGTCCGAATACACGATGATCGCCTTCGGCGGCGCAGCGCCCCTCCATGCCGGCCGCCTCTGCGAAAAGCTCGGCATTGCCCGTTGCCTCGTGCCGCCCGGTGCCGGTGTCGGCTCGGCCATCGGCTTCCTCCGGGCGCCGTTCAGCTTCGAGGCCAACCGCACCCTGTTCATGCGGCTCGCCCAGTTCGACACCGCGCGCGTCACGAAACTTTTCGACGAGATGGAAGAGGAAGCGACGCGGGTGGTGCGGTCCTGCGGCTGGGACGGCGCGATCCAGGCCGAATACAAGATCTACATGCGCTATGCCGGCCAGGGCTGGGAAATCCCGGTCACGTTGACGCCGGAAGAGGCGCGCGCTGCCGACCCGGCCGTCATCCTCCAGCGCTTCGAGCACGAATACGCCAATCTCTTCGGCCGCACTGTGAAGGGCCTCGCCGCCGAGATTACCGTCTGGTCGGTCAACGCGCATACGCCGCAGCAGGCCGTCGCCCCGGTGGCGCCGGTCTCCCAGACCCGCGACGCGCCGGCGCAAGGCAGCCGCTCCGTCTTCGATGCCGGCCTCGGACGCCGCGTCGAGGCGCAAGCCCATAACCGTACCGCCCTGCCCGCCGGCAGCCGGATCAACGGCCCCGGCATCGTCACCGAGGACGAGACCACCATCATCCTGCCGTCGAGCCGCTTCGCCGTGACGCTGAACGACGGCTGCATCGATATCCGCCTTTCAGAAGCCGCACCCGCCGCTGGCGTCGCCGCGCGGAAGGAGCCCGCCCATGTCTGAGATCTCCAAGGTCGCCTATCAGGTCATGTGGAACCGCCTGATCTCGGTCGTCGAGGAACAGGCGCAGGCGCTGATCCGCACCTCCTTCTCCACCTCGGTGCGCGAGGCCGGCGACCTCTCGGCCGGCGTCTATAACGAGAAGGGCGAGATGCTGGCGCAGGCGGTGACCGGCACGCCCGGCCACGTCAACGCCATGGCCGATGCCGTCGCCCATTTCATCCGCAGGATCGGGCGCGAGAACATCGCCGAGGGCGATGTCTACATCACCAACAACCCCTGGGAAGGCACCGGCCATCTGCACGACATCACCGTCGTCAGCCCCTCGTTCCACAAGGGTCGCCATGTCGGCTTCTTCGCCTGCACGGCCCATATCGTCGATATCGGAGGGCGCGGCTTCGGCGCCGATGCCAACTCGGTCTACGAGGAAGGCCTGCATATCCCGATCATGAAGTTCGCCGATCGCGGCACGGTCAACGAGACGCTGGTCACGATCATCCGCGGCAATGTCCGCGAGCCCGACCAGCTCGTCGGCGACGTCTATGCGCTCGCGACCTGCAACGAGATCGGCCATCGCCGGCTGATCGAGATGATGGTCGAGTTCAAGCTCGCTGATCTCGCCGGCATCTCCGATTTCATCCTGACCAATTCCCGCCAGGCGACGCTGGACAAGATCGCGGCCCTGCCGCGTGGCCAAGCCGAGGGCCATATGCGGATCGACGGCTATAGCCGGCCGATCGACCTCAAGGTGAAGATCTCGATCGAGCCTGACGGCGTGCTCTGCGACTGGGCCGGCACCTCCGGCGTCGACAAGAACGGCATCAACGTGCCGCTGGTCTATACGAAGGCCTATACCTGCTACGCGCTCAAATGCGCGATCGCGCCGGAAATCCCGAACAACGCCGCCTCGCTGGAGCCTTTCCGCATCACCGCGCCGGAGCACACCATCGTCAACGCGGTCTGGCCGGCGCCGGTCGCGCTGCGCCATATCATCGGCCACATGGTGCCGGACACGATCTACGACGCGCTCGACAAGCTCCTGCCCGGCCTCGTCCCGGCCGAGGGCGCCGGCAGCCTGTGCAACTTCCAGGTCTCGCTCCGGCCGCGCACCGACGGCCCCTGGCCGGCCGACGCCGTGCGGGCCGAGGTATTGACCTTCAACTCCGGCGGCTCGGGCGCACGGCCGGCGCTCGACGGCATGAACGCCACCGCCTTCCCCTCCGGCGTGATGACGATGCCGGTCGAGGCGACCGAGCAGGTCGGCCCGGTCATCGTCTGGCGCAAGGAACTCCGGCCCGATTCGGGCGGCAAGGGCCAGCATCGCGGCGGCCTCGGCCAGCATATGGAGGTCGGCGCCTGGGAGGGCTACGAGTTCGACATCCAGGCGATGTTCGACCGCGTCCATCACCCTGCCCGCGGCCGGCGCGGCGGCGGCGGCGGCGCGCCGACGACGATCGCGCTCGATGACGGCACGGCGATGAAGGGCAAGGGCAAGCAGTTCGTCCCGCATGGCCGCAAGGTCGTGATGGCCTTCCCGGGCGGCGCCGGCTATGGCGCGCCGGCCGACAGGTCCGCGAGCAGCGTGGAGCGCGATCTCGCCCTGGGCTATATCTCGGCAGAAGCCGCCTGCGCCGAGTATGGCCTGCCGGAGGACCGCGTCGCCGATGTGCTGACCAGATCCCGGCGCGGTGAACTGCCTCGCTAGCGGGAAGGCTGCTCCGAGGTGGCCCGTACCCTGCGCAGTGCGGCCCAGCCGTGCTGCGGCTTGCCAACGATCGCCGGGCAATGCCTCACTACGTCCTCCGATAGGGACTGCCCGAGCGCAGCCACATAGCCGCGACGCGGCTGCCAGACGCGAGGATCGCATGCCGCATTACAACCGTATCCTGATTACGGGCGCGGCCGGGCGCCTGGGCTCGCAGCTTCGTGCCGGCCTTGCACCGCTCGCGCAAGTGATACGCCTCGCCGATCGCGAGCCGCTCGGCCCGCTTGCCGCCCATGAAGAGGAAGCGATCTTCGACCTTGCCGACATGGAGGCGACGGTCGCAGCGACCGAAGGGTGCGATGCCATCGTCCATTTCGGGGGAGCGCCGACCGAACGCGAATGGCAGGTCATCCTCGATTCCAGTATCCGCGGCTCCTATCACATCTACGAGGGCGCGCGGAAACACGGGGTCAAGCGCATCGTCTACGCCTCGTCGGTCCACGCGATCGGCTTCCATGAGATCGGAGCGCATATTTCGGTCGATGCGCCGGTCCGGCCCGACTGTCTTTATGGTGTCGGCAAGACCTTCGTCGAAAGCCTCAGCCGGCTCTACTGGGACAAACACGGCATCGAGACGGCGTGCCTGCGCATCTTCTCGTCCTTCCCGGAGCCAGCCGATCGCCGGATGCTGTGGTCTTACTTGTCATTCGCCGATTGCGTGCGCCTTGTGACGGCGTCGCTCACGGCGCCTTTCGTCGGCCACACGATCGCTTTCGGCACCTCCGACAATACGGTGAAGGCGGTGGATAACAGCGGCGCGAGCCATCTCGGCTACCACCCGCAGGACAATTCGGAGCCGTTCCGGGCCAAGGTCGAAGCCAACACTCCTGCCCTCGATCCGCTATCGCCTGCAGGCCGCTATCTCGGCGGAAAGTTCTGCGAAATGCCCCATCCCGATGACGAAGCCAAAGCCTGAAGACTGGTGCAGACAGCCACAGGGCGAAATCCACCAACTCTCTTGTTCATCTCAGAATGTTCGCAGATTACTCCGGGTCGAAAACGCCTATCTTTTCGGTCACCTCACCATCCGCCAAAAGCGGGACCTCGGCCGGGATAGGCTGAGCGGTGCCGGGAGCAGACATTGAACCTGGGACCGAAAGCGGACCAGGCGGCAGGCCTGCCGCGCCAATTCAGTAAGTCGGCGGCGTGATCGCACTCACGATCTCGCTCGGCCCGTCGGCGGCGTTGCGAAAGCGGTGCGGTTCGCGGCTGTCGAAATAATAACCATCGCCTGGCTTCAGAACCGAGGTCCGGCCCGCCACGGTCACTTCGACCGCGCCACGGATGACAAGGCCGCCCTCTTGTGCGGAATGCGAGAAGGCATCGCCGGTATCGGCTCCAGGCGCGTAGGTTTCATGCAGCATGAGCATCGAGCGGTTGGGGAAGCCGGTGCCTATGACACGATAGGAAATGGCATCCTGCCGGCCGATTTCGGCCATATCGGCAGCGCGGCAAAACGGCTCCGGCGGCGAGACCGCATGAAAATCAAGGAAAAAGCCCGATAATGTCGTGCCGAGAGCATCGAGCACCGCATGCAGTGTGTCGAGCGACGGGCTGATCAAATCCCGCTCGATCAACGATATCGAGGAATGCGAAACGCCCGAACGCAGGGCGACGGAGCGGACGCTGAGCTTGCGGCGTAGCCGAAGCTCCCGCACGCGGTCACCAATCTTCATGGGGAGCCTCCTGCCAAGAAGAATGATCTGACCCCAATTGGTGAATATCTTCAACACGCCTCCGCGGCTGCTTGCGCAGTGGTTCCGTGGCGAGGAAGCTTGCGGTGTCATTTCTGCTCATCGGAACGCGCCATGTCCAAACTTGCCCCCGCACTGGAAGCCAGGATCGAGCGCCTCAAGGCCCCCGGCCGCAGCGCCTGGAGTGACAACACGCCGGTCGAGGCCACGGTGAAGGCAGTTCTGGAGGCGGTGCGCCAGGAGGGCGATGCCGCCGTCCGGCGTTATTCCCGCGAGTTCGACAAGCTCGACATCGAGGCTTTCGAAATCTCAGCGGGCGAGCGCATTGCCGCTCTCGACGGGCTCGACAAGCAAACCCGCGCCGATACCGAATTCGCGATCGAGCGGGTGCGAGCCTTCGCCGAGGCCCAGCGCAAGACGCTGCTGCCGCTCGAAATCGAGGCCCTGCCGGGTCTGCATCTGGGCCACCGCATCATCCCGATTGCCCGCATCGGCGCCTACGTTCCCGGCGGCCGCTATCCGCTTCTTTCCGCGCCGATCATGACGCTCGTGCCGGCCAAGGTCGCAGGCTGCGACGAGGTCGTTGCCTGCCTGCCGCCTGGAGCGCACCCGGCGATGATCGCGGGCTGCCATCTCGCGGGAGCCGACCGGATCTTCCGTGTGGGAGGTGCGCAGGCCATCGCCGCCATGGCCTTCGGGACGGAGAGCATTCCCGCCGTCGACAAGATCGTCGGCCCCGGCAACGCCTATGTGAACGAGGCCAAGCGGCAAGTCTTCGGCCTCGTCGGCATCGACCAGTTGGCCGGGCCGAGCGAAATCTTCGTCGTCGCCGACGAAACCGGAGATGCTGTGACGATCGCTGTCGATCTCCTGGCGCAGGCGGAGCACGATGTTCGCACCCGCGTCGGTTTGATCACCACGGATCGCGGCCTGGCAGCGAAGGTGCTCGCCGAGGTCGAACGCCAGCTCGGCAACCTCTCGACCGCACCCGTCGCCGCGGCGGCCTGGCGCGACTATGGCGAGATCGTCGTCTGCGCGGACGAGGCGGCCATGCTCGCCTATTCCGACCATATCGCCGCCGAGCATCTCGAGGTGCATACGCGCGATGCGCAGGCGACGGCTGCAAAGCTGCGCAATTACGGCTCGATCTTCATTGGGGTCGCCGCGAGCGTGGTCTATTCCGACAAGTGCTGCGGCACGAACCACACGCTGCCGACCATGGCGGCAGGGCGCTACACCGGTGGGCTGTGGGTGGGCTCCTATCTCAAGACCTGTACGCATCAATGGCTCGACGAGCGCGGCGTCGCGGCGGTTGCGCCGCCGGCCATGCGCCAGAGCGCGAGCGAAGGGCTGGAAGGACATCGGCGGGCAGCCGCGCTACGTCTTGCACCGGCTCAATTGCTCAGCGAGATCGGCGCCTGAGCGCCGAAGATTTTGGAAGCCTCTATCGCAGTCCGAAAAAGAGGGTTCCTATGGGGCAACAACGATCCAGCCCGCGAGGGGCGGGACGGATCGCTGCAGCAGAAGCAGGGAGAAGATCCATGACGTTTCTGAAGTCCATACTCGGCAGCACGGCTCTCGCGGCGGGGCTCGCCATCGCAGGCGTCGGCGCGGCCGCAGCCCGCGATCTCACCGTCGTATCCTGGGGCGGCAACTACCAGGATGCGCAGCGCAAGATCTACTTCAAGCCCTTCGCCGAAAAGACGGGCAAACCGGTCCTCGACGAGTCCTGGGACGGCGGCGTGGGTGTCGTCCAGGCCAAGGTCAAGGCCGGCACGCCGAACTGGGACGCCGTGCAGGTCGAGGCCGACGAGCTCGCCATCGGTTGCGCCGACGGCCTCTACGAGAAGCTCGACTGGAACAAGCTGGGCGGCAAGGACAAGTTCCTGCCGAGCGCCGTGAGCGACTGCGGCGTCGGCGCGATCGTCTGGTCGACGCTGCTCTCCTACGATTCCGAAAAGCTCAAGACAGCACCGACATCCTGGGCCGATTTCTGGGACACCAAGAAGTTCCCAGGCAAGCGCGCCCTGCGCCGCGGACCGAAATACGCGCTCGAATTCGCGCTGATCGCCGATGGGGTGGCGCCGAAGGACGTCTACAAGGTGCTGCGCGAGAAGGGCGGCGTCGACCGCGCCTTCAAGAAGCTCGACGAGATCAAATCCGATATCGTCTGGTGGGAATCCGGCGCACAGCCACTTCAGCTGTTGAAGTCCGGTCAGGTCGTGATGACCGCAGCCTATAATGGCCGCATCAGCGGCATCAACAAGACCGAGGGCACCAAGTTCAAGACCGTCTGGCCGGGCAGCATCTATGCCGTCGATAGCTGGGTGATCCTGAAGGGCAGCCCGAACAAGGACCAGGCGATGGACTTCATCGCATTTGCCAGTCTGCCGGAAAACCAGTCGAAGCTGCCGCAAGACATCGCCTACGGTCTGCCCAACAAGGCAGCCGCGGCGGCCGTCCCGGCCGACCTTGCCGTCGACCTGCCGACCGCGCCGCAGAATCTCGAAAACGCGATCGCCATCGACGTCGACTACTGGAACGACAATATCGAAGACCTGACCAAGCGCTTCAACGCCTGGGTCGGCAAGTAAACAAAGGCGACCGACACGCGCGCCGAGGGAAAGCAGCCCTCGGCGCGTGCTCGATCGACTGGCGCGCCTGAACTTCGGCCGGCGGGACTGGCGCGGCATGTCCTGATCCTTACCGCGGCCGCAGCGGCCAAGCCTTATCCGTTACGGGAAGATCATCCTTTGCGCGAACCGGATTCGTTCATTCATTTCAAGGCCATCAGCAAGGTTTTCGGCGCGATCACCGTGGTCGATGCGCTCGATTTCCACGTCGCGCGAGGCGAGTTCGTCAGCCTGCTCGGCCCCTCCGGCTCGGGCAAGACGACGCTGTTGATGATGCTCGCCGGCTTCGAGACGCCCTCCGGCGGCAGCATCCATGTCGACGGGCGCCGGGTCGAGCACCTGCCCCCGTACAAGCGCGAGATGGGTGTGGTCTTCCAGAACTACGCGCTGTTTCCGCACATGACGATCTCCGAGAACGTCGCCTTTCCGCTGAAGATGCGGGGCGTCGCCAGGACGGAGCGCGATACGCGGGTGAAGCGCGCGCTCGATCTGGTCCGCCTCGGCCATCTTGCCGACCGCAAGCCTTCGCAGTTGTCCGGCGGTCAGCAACAGCGCATCGCGCTATCGCGCGCACTGGTCTACGAGCCCAAGGTCGTGCTCATGGACGAGCCGCTGAGCGCGCTCGACAAGCAATTGCGCGAGCATATGCAGCTGGAGATCCGCGCGCTCCATCGCGACCTCGGATTGACCGTGATCTTCGTTACCCATGATCAGGGCGAGGCGCTGACCATGTCGGACCGGGTCGCAGTGCTCAATCGCGGGAAGATCGAGCAGTTCGACACGCCTTCGGGCCTGTATGACAGGCCGCGAACACGTTTTGTCGCCGAATTCATCGGAGAGACCAATCTGCTTGCAGGCCGCGTTGCCGGGCGCAGCGGCGAGACGGCGACGGTCGCGCTGGGCACGGGCGCAAGCGTGACCTGCGACAGGGGCGCGGCCTTCGAGACGGCTCAGGATGTGATAGTCTCGGTTCGCCCCGAGATGCTGCACCTCGTGCAGGATCCTGGCGCCGACAACGCCTTGCCCGTAACGATCACGGACCATGTCTATCATGGCGACCATATCCGCCTGCACCTCGCTTGCGGTGAGAGCCATCTGGTCGCCCGCGCTGGTCGGCGCGACGCCGCTCCGCCGATCGGCAGCAAGGCCTTCGCCAGCTTCGCGCCGGGCGATTGCTCGCTGGTAGTGCCATGAGCGCGCGGCTCAAAGCGCTGCTCCTGGTCACGCCGCTGGTGGTGTTCCTCGGCCTGTTCTTCCTTTGGCCGCTGTGGATGATGATCGCCACGGCGGTACAGGGCGGGACGGTGCGTCTCGCCTTTCCCCAGACGGCAACCGCGATCGCGAGCTGGGACGGCAGCGACCCCCCGCCGGCGGCACTGCAGGCGGCGCTCATCCGGGATCTGCGGGCCGATACGCCGCAGGAGCGCTTCGGCGACGCGGTCCGCACGCTCAACAGCCAGCAGGCCGGCTTTCGCACGCTCCTGCCGCGCACGGCCCGCACGTTGCGGGAAGCGGCAGAGTCCGATCCGGTGGACCTCGCGACGGTCGATCCGCGCTGGAGCGACCAGGCTTACTGGCTCGCGCTGAAGCGCAGCATGCCGGCCTATACCGATGCCAACCTCCTGGCGGCCATCGACCTTAAGCGCACCGACGAGGCGCGGATCACGCCGGTCGAGCCCGATTTCGCCGTCAACCGCGCGATCATGCTGCGTACCTTCGTGATCGCGATCCAAGTGACGCTGCTCTGCGCGGCGATCGGCCTGCCCTTCGCCATGCTGACGGCGAGCCTCTCAGGCTGGAAGCGCAATGCGCTGCTGATCGCCGTGCTGCTGCCGCTATGGACCTCGCTGCTGGTGCGCACGGCGGCCTGGCTGATCCTGCTGCAGGATAGCGGGCTCATCAACCAGACGCTGCGCGCGATCGGCCTGATCGATTCACCGCTCTCGCTGATCTACAATCGCACGGGCGTGCTGATCGCCATGACGCATGTCCTGCTGCCGCTGATGGTGCTGCCGATCTACGCGAGCCTGATCGCAATCCCGCGCAACCTGATGCCCGCCGCCGCCGCGCTGGGCGCCGCGCCGCTGCAAGCCTTTCGCCACGTCTTGCTGCCGCTCGCCATGCCGGGTCTGCTCTCGGGCTCGCTGCTCGTCTTCATGGTGGCGCTCGGCTACTACATCACCCCGGCCCTGACGGGTGGCGCCGGCGACCAGATGATCAGCTCGGTGATCGCCTTCTATGCGACGGGAACAGCCAACTGGGGCATGGCGGGTGCCCTCGGCCTGTTCCTGCTGGCGCCGACGACGGTGCTCTACATCGTCTACAGCCGGCTTTCGCGCACGCCGCTGGTGCAGACATGAGCAGCGCCTCTCTTCGCCCGGGCGGCGCGGCCTTCAACGCGCTGCGGCTCGGCTTCGGCACGCTGGTAGTCGGCTTCCTGCTGCTGCCGCTGGTGGCGATCCTGCCGCTGGCCTTCACCGACAGCGTCTTCCTCGTCTATCCCATCAGCGGGCCATCGATGCGCTGGTTCGGCGTGCTCGCGGAAAGCCAGGCTTGGACCCGGGCGATCGTCAATTCGCTGATCATCGGCACGGGCGCGACGATCGTCGCCACCGTGATAGGGACATTGGCGGCGATGGGCCTCAGGCGCGAACTGGTGCCGTTCTCCGGCCTGCTGCGGTCGATATTTCTGCTGCCGATGGTGGTGCCCGCGGTCGTGCTCGGCGTGGGCATGCAGATCCTCTACGCGCGCATGGGGCTGGCCTCCAGCTATCTCGGCGTCATCATCGCCCATGCCGTGCTTTGCGTGCCTTTCGTCCTCGTCAACGTCGCAAGTTCGCTGGCGAGCATGGATCCGGCGCTGGAGCGTGCGGCGGCCAGCCTGGGTGCCTCCCCGGTCGAGGTCTTCCGGAACGTGACGCTGCCGCTGGCCATGCCGGGCATTTTGACCGGCGCGGTCTTCGCCTTCGCCACATCGCTCGACGAGGTCGTGATCACGCTGTTCGTCGCGGGCCCCAATCAGACGACACTCGCCCGCCAGATGTTCTCCTCCCTGCGCGAGAACATCAGCCCGGCGATCGCAGCAGCAGCCTTCATCATCATGATTCTCACCTTCGTGCTGCTGCTGGCGGTGAAGGGGGCATCATTGATCGGAGCATTGCGCAAAAAGCGGGAGATCTCCGGTCTTTAGCTCGTATTCCATCAAGCCCCAATTCCGGACATGGGTCTTGCTTGAAAGGCGCTGCTCCGAATAAGCAATTGAATACGCAGGATGGTGAACGCGCTCTGACTGGGGTCCGGGATGCGCCAGAAGCCGACATTACGCGACTGGTATAAAGCGGACCTTCAGCGCTTGATGCGCGCCAGGTTGCGCAGGCGCTGGAAGATCGAGGCCTCGCCTCGAAAGCCGGGTGCTGATCGCGTTCAAAGTTCCCTGATCAGAGGCCTCGATAGCTGCGATTAAGCTGTCTCTGACCAACTGTGAGCCTGCATTTCCGTCGAAGTTATCTAGATAGCGCAAGGCCAGCGGCGTCCAATGGGCGAGACTCCCGCGGTCGAGCAAGTCCACCAGCAAAGCTGGAGCCGCGCTTGTGCCGAGGTATTGTCCGGACCACGCGCAACCGTCGCATCGAACTTGGGATCGTCCCCGCGTACGGGCACCAAGCGCATTAAGACGGCATGGACGCCGCGAGCGTCAATGTGCGAGGCGTATCAACAAGGAACAAACGGAATCGCGATCAGTTTGCCTTGCATGACCAATCCGACCAAATCCCGCTCCAGTGCCTCGCCCGGCACAACTCATGGCCCGGTTCACGACATGGACCGGTTGCTTCCGGTAGGCGCGCCCAAAAACGTTACCCGCAAGAGCCAGCAACTCAGGGCACGTGCGACTGCAGGACAGCACATCGATGCGGCGCTGTCCGATTTGCCCATCTCCGATGCCAGCAAGGCATCTCGTAAGTCACAGCTCCTCGATGTACCGACCGGAATGCCGGACAAGCGGCGCCGTCCGTCGGTTAGATAGAACTGGCCTCGATTTTGGGCGGCGGCAGTCCCAGCGCGATCAGCCGCTCCCAATTGGCTGTACGTAATTTCCGATCCTGTCCCAGCCACGACCGGCCGCTATTCTTCCCTACGTCTGGATCACTGCACTTGGCAGATCCAGGACAGACCACCCGTCGCAGGGAAGGAGGCGCTGGGAAACGAATGACCTCCGAAGTCAATGATTCCGAGAACCCGAACCCGGTAGTAGGCACCTTGAAGCCGCACTTGCTGGACGTGCTCGGTCCCGGCCTGATCACCGGTGCAGCCGACGACGATCCGAGCGGCATTGCGACCTATTCCCAGGCCGGTGCGCAATTCGGCTTCGGCATCATCTGGACGGTGCTCTTCAGCTATCCGCTGATGGCCGCGATCCAGGAAATCAGTGCGCGGATCGGACGCACCACCGGGCACGGGATCGCCACCAACCTTCGCGAACACTACCCTTCATGGCTGCTGACGTGGATCGTCGCGCTCTTGTTCGTCGCGAACATCATCAATATCGGCGCGGATCTCGGGGCTATGAGGGATGCGGTCGGCCTCCTCATCGGCGGCCAGACGGCGATCTACGTCGTGTTCTTCGCTGTCGTCAGCGCCTGCCTCCAGATATTCTCGCAATACACCCGCTACCTTTCCGTCCTGAAATGGCTGACCTTCTCGCTGTTCGCCTATTTCGGAACGGTTATGTTCGTAAAAATTCCTTTCGGCGAACTCGCGCGCGGGCTGTTCATTCCAACCCTTTCAGGCGAGACGGCTTTCTGGACGACCGTCGTCGCGATCCTTGGCACGACGATCAGCCCTTATCTCTTCTTCTGGCAGGCTTCGCAGGAAGTCGAGGACGAGCATGCGATGCCCAAGCGCGAGGCGCTCGTCGATGCGCCTGAACAAAGTAAACGAGCCTTCGCTCGCATTCGCATCGACACCTATGTCGGCATGGGCTTTTCCAGCCTCGTTGCCTTGGCGATCATGGTCACCACCGCCGCTACGCTGCATGTCGACGGCACGGTCGATATCCAGACGTCGAGCCAGGCGGCGGAGGCGCTCAAGCCCGTGGCCGGCCGCTTCGCCTTCACCATCTTCGCGCTCGGCATCATCGGTACGGGGCTTCTGGCGATCCCGGTTCTCGCGGGTTCCGCGGCATACGCCCTGGGCGAAGCGCGCAAATGGCCCATCGGCTTGGCACGCCAGCCGATGGAGGCGAAGGCCTTTTACGCCACCATCACGCTTGCTACGCTGGTTGGAACGGCCGTGGACTTCTCGCCCATCGATCCGATCAAAGCGCTTTACTGGAGTGCTGTGATCAACGGCATCGTTTCGTGTCCCGTCATGGTTACGATGATGCGGATGACGAGGCGGGCCGATATCATGGGGACGAACACCATCGGCGGCCCGCTGCAACGGATCGGGTGGCTCGCGACGGTCGTCATGACCGCCGCGGTCGCCGGCATGATCTGGACGTCGTTCCGGTAAAAATTGCGTTCGTCTTCAGCGCCATGAGCGAAGCAATGCCGACGGATGCCATCGTGTTCGCAAGGCTCATACCGATCAGCAACCCCACCCGCTGCAACCGCGATAATAGCCCGGCCCTCCGTAGTAGCTGCGCCCGTAGCCACCATCATAGCCGCGACCATAGTAGCCGCGGTCCTCATAGGACCGGCTCTCGGCGACGAGCGCACCACCGACAAGGCCTGCCGCAGCGCCAGCCACGACGGCGCCGGCGGCAGCATCGGATTCCCGCCGATCTTGGTGCATATGAGTGCTGACGCAGTTCCGGTAAGCTCGCGTTCCCTCCCGATAGCCGGATGCCTGGCAGACATCGCCTGCACCGGCTTGCGATTGCTCCATGGTCTGGCAACCAGCCAGCCCAGTCGCGAGAAGGGCCGTCAGGACGAGGATTCGCATGGGGTTGGCGTTCGATCAGGGGCGCCGGCACAAATCGGCTCGGACGAGAACCCGATTCTAGGCTGGCACAATGCGTGCGCCAGCGCCGGAAACTACTCAGAGACCGCTCGGCCTGGCCGATTTCGGTTCGCACGCCGGCTGCCATCACACTGGCCGGCGCCTAGCCGGCGGTCGGAGCTCAATCTGCGCAGTCCGAAAGCTGCGCCGGCAGGCTGAGGTCTCTCTGCGCGCGCCGCCTCGTCCGGCCTCAAGGCCGCGGCGAGCGCCAGCCGCGCCAATGCGGGAATGGATTTCGCTCCGGTTTTCTTCATGATCGAGGCGCGATGATTTTCGACGGTGCGCTGGCTGATCTTGAGGTCGGCGGCGATATTCTTGCTGGGGTGCCCTGCGAGCACCAGACCCATGATCTGGCGCTGTCTCGGCGTGAGACCGGCGATGTGGTCGGCCGCCTCCTTTTGCCAGACCAATAGCTTGGCGGCGTCCTGGGCTTGGTCGAGCGCACGCGCGACGCCTTCGAGTAGCTCTTCGCGGCCGACGGCTTCTCGATGAAGTCGCGTGCACCGGCTTTCATGGCTCGGACCGACATCGGCACATCGCTGTTTCCGGTGATCATGATCGCGGGCAGCCGATCGCCGTCACCACGGAGCCGTTGCAGCAATTCCAGGCCCGTCATTCCCGGCAGGTAGGCGTCCACCAGCAGACATCCCGCCTGGCCGGGCCGATAGGCCTTCAGGAAAGCCTCGCAGCTCGCGAAATCCTCGACGATCCGGCCGTCGGATTCGAGCAGGTCGCGAATTCCTTCGCGGACATGCGTGTCGTCGTCGACGAGAAAGATCACGGGGGCATTCGGGCTCGGAGCGGCCCGCGTTGGGTGTTGCACATGTTGCCGCGGCGCCGAGCGGCTGCCCGGCAGCAAGCTTTGAATGGCCTCCACAACGTCGGCGGTCTTGACCGGCTTGTTGAACTCCAGGCAGTCTTCGCCCGCGATACGCTGCAAGTTATCCGTCGAAATATCTCCGGTGAGGATCATCACCGGTATGTGGCTCTGAAGTTTCTCGCGGATAGTCGCGGCGACGAGAAGCCCGTCCATGCCGTCCGGCAGATTGAAATCGGCGAGGATCAGGTCCGGCACGAGATCCTCGCGTGAGAGCAACTCCAGCGCAGCGGCTCCACCCGGCGCCGTGGCCGGGCGATGACCTTCGTCGGTCAGGACGATGGCGAGGAGTGACGTCGATCGAAAAGATCGAACCCTTTCCGGGCCTGGAACGGACATACACGGGATGACCGAGCAGAACGGCCAGGCGCTGCACGATGGACAGTCCGAGCCCGAGGCCGCGGCTGCGTTCACGCGCCTCGTTGTCGAGCTGGTGATACTAATCGAAGATCGCCTGAAGATCCTGCTCGGCAATGCCGATGCCGGTATCGCAGATTTCGATCCTGAGTATTCCGCCGCGCCGGCGGCATCCGAGCAGCACCTTGCCGCGCCTGGTGTATTTCAAGGCGTTTGACAGCAGGTTGCGGATCATCTGCTCCAGTAGGCGCGGATCGCTGTAGACCGATAGACTGCACGATACTGCGTGGAGGGCGAGGTTCTGGGCCGTCGCGTGATAGCTAAACTCGTCGCGCAACCGCCCCAGCACATCTGCGATCGGGAAGCTGACGAATTCAGGATGAACCGTTCCGGCCTCGAGCTGGTTGATGTCGAGCAACGTGTTGAGCATGCCTGACATGGCGGCGGCCGTTTCGTCGAGGCGGGTTACAAGTCCCAGTGCCTCCCGCTTCTGATCCGCGCGAATTTTCCTGGTCAGGATCCCGCTCATCAGGCTGAGCGCTTGCAGGGGCTGGCGAATGTCATGGCTGGCCGCTGCAAGAAAGCGCGACTTGGCGATATTGGCCCGCTGGGCCTCCTTCCTGGCTGCCTCCCACGCATCGGCGGCGTGTTTGCGCTCCGTGATGTCGACGAGGGTGATGACGACGCCCTCGACCCCGTCGTCCTGGGCGCGATAGGGCAGGATGCGTCGCACGTACCACAGGCCATCCCGCGCCCGGATGTCCGGCGTAAATCGTCCGTCGTCGTGAAAGTTTCTGTGGCGAAAGAAGAATAGTCCGTCGCTCAATCCTTCAGCTTGAGCGACGGGTCAGAGTCGGCGCGGCAAGGGGCTCTTGTTCGCGTCGGCTCGTAAGAGGGTGCCTCTTCGCTCTGCTTCGTACTGCGTATCAGTATATCCAAGGGCGTGTCCGGCAGCGGAATCGTCGTCTGGCAGACTCGCAGATGATGTCCCGGCGCGAGAACTAGCGCGCGCCCCCTTCGGAACCAGTTCTTGAATTTCCGGTGGTGCGAGCGTTGTATCTCGCTGCGAATGTGAGATGAATTTCAGAATACCCGATGACCATCGGAACGAGATCGGGGCCATATTCCAATCGTACTTTCAATCCGCGGCTAAAATCGGCTGGGCCGATTGCTGTCATGTCACCGACTAGGGTGCCGCTGCACCAAGACCCAAAATCATTGAGCAGATAGCTGACCGCAACGTCCGAACCGTCGCGCAGGATCAACCTGCCGTGGCCGGATTTCATGACAATCTCGATTTTGATTGCCGGCCGAACCGCACTCGGGCGGTGCTCTCGCGCGCAAAGGCAGCGCGATCATTATCGAGAGCCTCCGCAACTCAAATGGCAACGACATTCGGATCACGAATTGGTGGCGCGGTTTCCCGGGCGGTGTCGCTGCCTCAACCCAAGCCCCTGAGGTTTGAGAGGCAAACCCGCCGTGGTACGGGCTGGTAAGCATAGAAGCGCTGCGGTCAACGCTTGCCGGATCGCAAATATAGCCGGTTGGCGCCCCTGCCTTCACATCGCAGCCGTGCCGATCTGCCGGAAAGCGGACATTGGCAATGTCGGCTAGGCGCCAGCT
>NZ_JAELTI010000362.1 GCF_016428755.1 Allobosea sp. ASV33 | reverse complement strand
CCCCCCCCCCCCCCCCCCCCCCCCCCCCCCCCCCCCCCCCCCCCCCCCCCCCCCCCCCCCCCCCCCCCCCCCCCCCCCCCCCCCCCCCCCCCCCCCCCCCCCCTTTTCACGCAGAAGACGGCATCCGCGATCGCGCCTAGAGTCTCGTGGGCTCGGAGATGTGTATAAGAGACAGGTCCTCGACCATGCGCTCGAACAGCTCGCGGCTGACCTCGATGCCGCCATAGCGTTCGGCGACGGTGACGACGCCGATCGGCAGCGACGCCCATTCGCGGATGCGGGCGGCAGGATCGCGTGCCTCG
>NZ_JAELTI010000361.1 GCF_016428755.1 Allobosea sp. ASV33 | reverse complement strand
CCCCCCCCCCCCCCCCCCCCCCCCCCCCCCCCCCCCCCCCCCCCCCCCCCCCCCCCCCCCCCCCCCCCCCCCCCCCCCCCCCCCCCCCCCCCCCCCCCCCCCTTTTTCCAGCAGAAGACGGCATACGCGATCGCGCCTAGAGTCTCGTGGGCTCGGAGATGTGTATAAGAGACAGCTCTGGAACTCGTGAGTGGAGAGGTCGCCGCGGTTGAGAGATTGCGCCCAGAGTTGATCAAGGAGGCCGCAATACTTGACCAAGATATCGGTTCGGCCGGCGGGCGGCTTCGGGAGGTCGATGCCCA
>NZ_JAELTI010000360.1 GCF_016428755.1 Allobosea sp. ASV33 | reverse complement strand
GGTGGCGACAGCGTAGTGCTCCTCGCCGACGATATCGGCCGAGAGCATGCGCGAGGTCGAGTCGAGCGGGTCGACCGCCGGGTAGATGCCCTTTTCCGCGATCGAACGCGACAGCACGGTACGGGCGCTGTCTCTTATACACATCTCCGAGCCCACGAGACTCTAGGCGCGATCGCGTATTCCGTCTTCTGCTTGAAAAGGGGGGGGGGGGGGGGGGGGGGGGGGGGGGGGGGGGGGGGGGGGGGGGGGGGGGGGGGGGGGGGGGGGGGGGGGGGGGGGGGGGGGGGGGGGGGGGGGGGGGG
>NZ_JAELTI010000359.1 GCF_016428755.1 Allobosea sp. ASV33 | reverse complement strand
CAGCACTGGCACCCGCGTTCGCCCGGCGCTTCACGCCGCTCGGTTTGGCGTGCGTCATCGTTCTCGCTGCAACGTCGGTCTCCCAGGCGCAGGCGCTGATCGGCAGCCTGCCGGGACTGCTCGGGACCTGTCTCTTATACACATCTCCGAGCCCACGAGACTCTAGGCGCGATCGCGTATGCCGTCGTCTGCTTGAAAATGGGGGGGGGGGGGGGGGGGGGGGGGGGGGGGGGGGGGGGGGGGGGGGGGGGGGGGGGGGGGGGGGGGGGGGGGGGGGGGGGGGGGGGGGGGGGGGGGGGGGG
>NZ_JAELTI010000358.1 GCF_016428755.1 Allobosea sp. ASV33 | reverse complement strand
CCCCCCCCCCCCCCCCCCCCCCCCCCCCCCCCCCCCCCCCCCCCCCCCCCCCCCCCCCCCCCCCCCCCCCCCCCCCCCCCCCCCCCCCCCCCCCCCCCCCCCATTTTCAAGCAGACGACGGCATACGAGATCGCGCCTAGAGTCTCGTGGGCTCGGAGATGTGTATAAGAGACAGGCCCTGTACAAGCCGATCCCGACACGTCCTATCTCGACCGCATCCAGGTCCGGCCGCAGCGCTATGTCCTGTCCGTCGGCAGGATCGTCGAGGAGAAGCGGCATCTCGACCTGATCGAGGCCTTCGC
>NZ_JAELTI010000357.1 GCF_016428755.1 Allobosea sp. ASV33 | reverse complement strand
CCCCCCCCCCCCCCCCCCCCCCCCCCCCCCCCCCCCCCCCCCCCCCCCCCCCCCCCCCCCCCCCCCCCCCCCCCCCCCCCCCCCCCCCCCCCCCCCCCCCCGCTTTTCAAGCAGAAGACGGCATACGCGATCGCGCCTAGAGTCTCGTGGGCTCGGAGATGTGTATAAGAGACAGGCATAGAAGCGCTGCGGTCAACGCTTGCCGGATCGCAAATATAGCCGGTTGGCGCCCCTGCCTTCACATCGCAGCCGTGCCGATCTGCCGGAAAGCGGACATTGGCAATGTCGGCTAGGCGCCAGCT
>NZ_JAELTI010000356.1 GCF_016428755.1 Allobosea sp. ASV33 | reverse complement strand
TCGTCGACGGCGAACTCAACCTGTTCTGGGCCGGCGACGGGCCGATCGGGACGGCAGGCGAGCTCGCCGCCGTGACGGCCGCCGGCCCCCTCAAGCTCCTGCCGGGAGGACGCGCATGAGCGCGCCCCTGTCTCTTATACACATCTCCGAGCCCACGAGACTCTAGGCGCGATCGCGTATGCCGTCTTCTGCGTGAAAAAAGGGGGGGGGGGGGGGGGGGGGGGGGGGGGGGGGGGGGGGGGGGGGGGGGGGGGGGGGGGGGGGGGGGGGGGGGGGGGGGGGGGGGGGGGGGGGGGGGGGGG
>NZ_JAELTI010000355.1 GCF_016428755.1 Allobosea sp. ASV33 | reverse complement strand
CCCCCCCCCCCCCCCCCCCCCCCCCCCCCCCCCCCCCCCCCCCCCCCCCCCCCCCCCCCCCCCCCCCCCCCCCCCCCCCCCCCCCCCCCCCCCCCCCCCCCCCTTTTCACGCAGAAGACGGCATCCGAGATCGCGCCTAGAGTCTCGTGGGCTCGGAGATGTGTATAAGAGACAGAGGTCGACCACACCTTCAACGCGCTGGCGGCGCGAGTCGGCTGGAACTTCGTCACGACCTACGCCTATGTCGTGGTCCGGAAGGGCAGGGCCTGAGCGCGTTCCGTTGGCGTCGCGCCGTCTCCGCG
>NZ_JAELTI010000354.1 GCF_016428755.1 Allobosea sp. ASV33 | reverse complement strand
CCCCCCCCCCCCCCCCCCCCCCCCCCCCCCCCCCCCCCCCCCCCCCCCCCCCCCCCCCCCCCCCCCCCCCCCCCCCCCCCCCCCCCCCCCCCCCCCCCCCCTCTTTTCACGCAGAAGACGGCATACGCGATCGCGCCTAGAGTCTCGTGGGCTCGGAGATGTGTATAAGAGACAGGGCCAAGGCTGTTGATGATCGATGAGCCCTTCGCCGCGCTCGATGCCGAGGCGCGGGCCCGGCTCGCCGCCTTCCTGCCGGAGCTTTGTACGCAAGGCCGTCCGGCCGTCGTCATCGCCACCGGCTC
>NZ_JAELTI010000050.1 GCF_016428755.1 Allobosea sp. ASV33 | reverse complement strand
GGCCTGCACCTTCGGATCGACGGCGGCTGGCGGCATGGCGCGCGGAGCGGCGGACGGCCCGGCGACGAAGCGCTGCGTCTCGACCGGCGCCTGCGCAGCCTGACGGACCGGAGCCGGGGCCGGGGCCGCAGGAGCAGCCGGCGCGGAAGCGGCAGCGGCGTTATAGACGGGAATGGTGATGCGGGTGCCCGGGGCCACGTTCGCGTTGTTCAGCCCGTTCGCAGACATGATGGCGGCGCGCGGCACGCCGTAGCGCGACGAGATCGTATCGAGCGTCTCGCCCTGGGCCAGAACGACCGGGGTGCCGCCCTGCGCCGACCAGCCGGCGGAGCTGCCCGACACGGGCTGCCGCGGCGGCGCGCTCAGCGCGACGGACGACTGCGGCGCCGGCAGAGGCTGCGAGCGAACGAGCGGAGCGGAAGCCACTGGCTGCAGCGGCGCGCTCGACACCTGCCCGATCGAGCCGGTCGTGACAGGATCGCGGACGGGAGCCGGCGCCTGAGCCGACTTGAAAGGACTCTCGAAGGGAGTCTCGGTGAAACGCATCGCGTCCGACGAGCAGGCACTGACGCTGAGAGCGAACAGGCACACCGTCGAGAGACGACGGAGAGCGCGGGGATTGATCGATCCGGCTTGGCTACGCATGAACTGAGTACTCGCGAACGACGCAACTCGATGAGGCCGATTAAACTCCCGTTGAGGTTACGAAAGCGTTTCGCTCCGTCCGCCCTCTTCACTTTTTTGGATTTTTCGATGGGATCGCGCGCAGGCGAAACAAGCGCCGGAAGCTTCAAAGCGCGCGAGAACGGCCGGGGATCAAGGGCGGCAGTCGCAGGGCCGGCCCGGTCGCATAATCGAACTGCCCGTCTTCGAGATGCGTGACCACGACCCGCCGCGCCGCGCCCTCGACACGCAGCGCGCCGACGAGGCGCCCGCCGGGCGAGAGCCGTGCCAGCAGCGCCTCCGGCACGGCCTGGGTGACGCCATTGACCAGGATGCGGTCGAAACGCCCGAGCGTCCGGTCCGGCTGGAACCCGTCGGCATGGCGCAGATCGACGACCCCGCCGAAACCGCTATCGGAGACGCGCTCATGCGCCGCCAGGGCCAGCGAGCGGTAACGCTCCAGGGAGACGACCTCGCCTCCCATCGCGGCCAGCAGCGCGGAGACATAGCCGGAGCCGGTGCCCACTTCGAGCACGCGCGCGCCCGGCTGCATGTCGAGCGCCACCAGCAGGTTTGCGACGGTATGCGGCGCGGTCATCGTCTGGCCGCAGGGCAGCGGCACCGAGACGTCCTGCCGGGCGAGATCGGCGAAGCGGGCCGGCGCGAAGCGGTCGCGTGGCACCCGCTCCATCGCGCGCAGCAGCGCGAGATCGCGCACGCCCCGCGCGCGGAGCGAGAGCAGGAAGGCGACGGTACGCTCGCCTTCGCTGGCTGGCGCGTCCTCGCTCATGCCCCTCCCCGCCCCGGGCTCAGGCGAACAGCCGCGCGAAGCGCGTCAGCGTCGGCTCATGCGTCAGGTCGAGTTCCAGCGGCGTGATCGAGATGCGCTTTTCCGCCAGCGCCTTCAGATCGGTGCCGTTGGCCGGCTCCTTGCCGCTGCGCTGGAAGGCGATCCAGTAATAGGGATTGCCGCGGCCGTCCTTGCGCGGTTCGAGCTGCACGATCTCCTGGTCGCGCCGCCCCTGCACGGTGACGGCGACGCCCTCGACCTCGTCCGGCCCCGCATTGGGGAAGTTGAGGTTGAACAGCACGCCCTCTGGAATCCCCTCCTCCAGCAAGCGCCGGATGATGCCCGGCGCATGGCTCTCGGCGCAGTCCCAGCGGATCGAATCGCGATTGCCGGGCGAATACGCCTGGCTCACCGCGATCGAGGGCACGCCGAGCAGCGTGCCTTCCATCGCCGCCGCGATCGTGCCGGAATACGTCACGTCTTCGGCGACGTTCGAGCCCCGGTTGACGCCGGAGAGCACGAGATCGGGCCGCGCCTTCGCCATGACGGCGCGCACCGCCATGATCACGCAATCGGTCGGCGTGCCCTGCACCGCGAAGCGCTTCTCCTCGATCTGGCGCAGCCGCAAGGGGTTCGACAGCGACAGCGAATGCGCAACGCCCGACTGGTCGGTCTCGGGCGCCACGACCCAGACATCGTCGGAGAGCTGGCGCGCGATGCGCTCCAGCACGGCCAGCCCCTCGGCATGGATGCCGTCATCATTGGTGACGAGGATGCGCATCTCAGGCCGCCTTCTCGATCCGCGTCACGCCGCGCATATAGGGCACCAGCACGTCCGGCACGGTGATCGAGCCGTCAGCGTTCTGGTAGTTCTCCATCACCGCGATCAGCGCGCGGCCGACCGCCGTGCCCGAGCCATTGAGGGTGTGCACGAAGAACGGCCCCTTGCCGTCCTTCGTCTTGTAGCGGGCGTTCATGCGCCTAGCCTGGAAATCGCCGCAGACCGAGCAGGACGAGATCTCGCGATAGGTCTTCTGGCCGGGCAGCCAGGCCTCGATGTCCCAGGTCTTCTGCGACGCGAAGCCCATGTCGCCGGTGCACAAGGTCATGACGCGATAATGCAGGTCGAGCTTCTTCAGCACCGCCTCGGCACAGGCGAGCATGCGCTCATGCTCCTCGCGCGATTTCTCGGGCGCCGTGATCGAGACGAGCTCGACCTTCTCGAACTGGTGCTGGCGAAGCATGCCGCGCGTATCTCGGCCCGCCGAGCCGGCCTCAGAGCGGAAGCATGGCGTCAGCGCGGTGAATCGAAGCGGCAGCTCCTCCTCGGAGAGGATTGATTCCCTTGCCAGATTGGTCAGCGGCACCTCGGCGGTCGGGATCAGCCAATGCTCCTCGCCGGCGCGGAACTGATCCTCGCGGAATTTGGGCAATTGCGCCGTGCCGAACATCGCGTCGTCGCGCACGAGGAGCGGCGGATTGACCTCCGTATAGCCGTGCTCTTCCGTGTGCGTGTCGAGCATGAACTGCCCGATCGCCCGCGACAGCCGCGCGATCTGGCTCTGGAGAACGACGAAGCGCGAGCCGGAGAGCTTGGCCGCCTTCTCGAAATCCATCTGGCCGAGCGCCTCGCCCAGCTCGAAATGCTGCTTGGGATCATTGACGCCCTTGAGCAGCCCGCGCTCCTCCGGCTTCACGCCATGGACATGCAGCACGACATTGTCGTGCTCGTCGGCGCCATCGGGCACGTCGTCGAAAGGCACATTCGGGATCGCGGCGAGCTTCTCGTCGAGCGCGTCCTTGGCGGCCTTCTCCTCGGCCTCCAGCGCCGGCTGCTGCTCCTTGAGCGTGGCAACCTCGGCCTTCAGCTTATCGGCGAGCGCGACATCCTTCGCGCCCATCGCCTTGCCGATCTCCTTGGAGAGCGCGTTGCGGCGCTCCTGCGTGGCCTGTGCCTTGGCGATCGACGAGCGGCGGACGTCATCGAGTTCGAGCAGCGAGGACGACAGCGGCGCGAGGCCCCTGCGCTCAAGCCCCTTGTCGAACGCAGCAGCGTTCTCGCGAATCCATCTGATGTCGTACATCGTCGTCCGGCCATGCCATCGCTGCGGAATGCAGCGTTGGATGCTCTAGACCGGGATCGCGCGCGAGGGAACCACCGAGATCGGCATTCCGCGCAACAGCCGCGTCATGGTCGGGCTCGTCCCGACCATCCACGTCTTCGTCCGATGCAGGCGGTGATCGAGACGTGGATGGTCGGCCCAAGGCCGAGCATGACGGCCGGGCCCTACTCCGCCGCGTCCTCTTCGGCCTTCGCGGCCTCGCCCTTCTTCTCGACCCGGCGCACCGAGAAGATCGAGAGCTCGTAGAGCAGCAGCATCGGGACCGCGAGCATGAGCTGCGAGATCACGTCCGGCGGGGTCAGCACCGCCGCCACGACGAAGACGAAGACGATGGCGTAGCGGCGCTTTTCCTTCAGGAATTTCGAATCGATGATGCCGGCCTGCCCGAGGAGGGTCAGGATCACCGGCAACTGGAAGGCGATGCCGAAGGCGAAGATCAGCGTCATGATCAGCGAGAGATATTCGCTGACCTTGGGCAGCAGCGCGATGCCGGCCTGGGTCTCGGTCGCAGCCTGCTGCATGCCGAGCGAGAACTTCATCAGCACCGGCATGGCGAAGAAGAAGACCAGCATGGCGCCAAGCGTGAAGAACACCGGCGTCGCCACCAGATAGGGCGCGAAAGCCGCCTTCTCGTTCTTGTAGAGGCCGGGCGCCACGAACTTGTAGATCTGCGTCGCGATCACCGGGAAGGCGAAGAAGCCGGCGCCGAAGGCCGCCACCTTGATATGGGTGAACAGCAGCTCGAGCGGGCCGGTATAGATCAATTGAGCGTTGGCGGCGCTGCCGGCAGCCCAGACATAGGGCTTCACCAGGATGTTGTAGATCTGCGTCGAGAAGCCGAAGCAGACGAAGAACATGATCAGGAAGGCGATCAGCGACTTGATCAGCCGCGAGCGCAGCTCGATCAGATGCTCGATGAGCGGCGCGCGCGAGGCCTCGATCTCGTCCTCGCCGTCGCGCGGATTGGCGACGCTCATGCGGAATTCTCCTCGCCCTTGGCGGTCTTGCGCTTGCGGGCGGCAGGTTTGGCAGCTTCAGCCGGGGCGGCAGCGGCAACCGCGGTCTTCGGCTTGCGCGCGGCGGCCGCTTTCGGTGCCTTGGCCGGCGCGGCCGCGACAGGCGCCGGAACTGGCGCTTCTACGGCGGCCGGCGCATCGACAGCCTTGGCGCTGCGCTTGCGGGCAGGCTTCGGAGCAGCCTCTGCCGCGGCAACCGCAGGAGCGACAGGCGCCTCGGCGATTGCAGGAACAGGCTCGGCCACTACCTTGCGCGCCCGCTTCGGCTTCTCGGCGGGCTTCGGCGCTTCGGCAGCGATCTGGACCGGCGGCAGCGGCTCCGGAGGCGGCAGCGAGGCCAGCTTCGCCTCGGCCTCCTTCAGCGCGGCCTCGTCCGGGTTCGAAGCGTCCGGCTTGGGCGGATCGAAGTCCTTGGGCGTATCGATCGGCTTGAAATCGTTGTTCAGCGCGCTCGACACCGATCCGCCGACATCCTCGACCTGCTTCTTCAGGTCGGCGAGTTCGGCCTCGCGCATCGCTTCGTTGAACTGCCCCTGGAATTCCGACGCCATGCGCCGGACACGGCCGATCGTCTGGCCGACCGTGCGCAGGGCCTTGGGCAGGTCCTTCGGGCCGATCACCACCAGCGCCACCGCGCCGATCAGCACCATCTCGCTCCAGGCGATGTCGAACATCGACGGCTCGTCCTCTCAAGCCTGCTCCCGCAGGAGCAGCGGCATCAGGCCTTGTGCTCGGCCTTGGCCTGGGCCTGGGCGGCGGCGTTGTCGGCCTTAGTCTGGTCGATCACCTTGGGGTCGACGGTGCTGGCGGTCGGCGCCGCCGGCTCGTCATCCTCGGCCATGCCCTTCTTGAAGGATTTGATGCCCTTGGCGACATCGCCCATCAGCTCGGAAACCTTGCCCCGCCCGAACAGCAGCATCACGATGACGCCGACGACGATCCAGTGCCAAATGCTCACGCCACCCATGGCGAACTCCTCCGAAATTGCGGCGACCGGGGAATGGCCCCAACCAAATCCTTGCCCGGTCGCTTGTTCGGCGGCGGAACCTATTGATCCGCAGCAGGAAACACAAGGACTTCGTCCGACGGAATCTCGACGCCGATCTCATCGCCCACCGCGATCTCGTCGGAGAGCGGCGCGCGAACCGAAAGAGCCCTGTCGAAACCGTCCACCATCACCTGCAGATGGTCGGCCTCGCCGAGGAAGCGCCGCCCCGTCAAACGTCCCCGCAGATAATAGCCCTTCGGCACGATGCGGACGCGGTGCGGCCGGATGCAGGCGACCGCAGCCGCGCCGTCCGCGATGCCCGGCGCCACGAAACGGCCGAACGGCGTCTCGACCGCTCCATCCGAAACCCGGCCCTCGACCTCGGTTAGATCGCAGAAAAATCGGGCGGCAAAGAGGCTGTTGGGCCGCCGGTAGAGCTCCTCGCCCGTGCCGATCTGGACGATTTCGCCGGCCCGCATCAGCACGATCCGGTCGGCGATCCGCATCGCGTCCTCGGGATCATGCGTCACGATGATCGAGGTCGCGCCGGTCTCTTCCAGCAGCGCGGCGGTCTCGTCGCGGACCACGTCGCGCAGGCGCCGGTCGAGATTGGAGAAGGGCTCGTCCATCAGCAGCACGCCCGGTCGCGGCGCGATCGCGCGGGCAAGCGCCACGCGCTGCTGCTCGCCACCGGAGAGCATATGAGGATAGGAATCGGCGAGGTCGGCCAGCCCGACCCGCGCCAGCGCCCGCAAGGCGGTTGCATCGGCCGCAGCCGGTGCTTGGCCGCGCAGCCCGAAGCGGACATTGTCGCGCACGGAAAGATGCGGAAACAGCGCGTAATCCTGGAAGACGAAGCCGACGCCGCGATGCTCCGGCTCGACGAAGCGATCGGGTGCCGAAACGTCGCGCCCTTCCAACAGCACGCGGCCCGCGCTCGGCCGTTCGACACCGGCTGCGAGCCTGAGCAGCGTCGTCTTGCCGCAGCCGGATTGGCCGAGCAGCGCGACGATCTCGCCGGGCTTGACCGAGAGCGAGACGTCCGACAGCGCAGTCACCGAACCGAAACGCTGCGTCACGTTCTCGAAGCCGAGCGCCATCGGGATCGCCGCGCCGGCCGTGCCGCGCCGGCCCCAGCCGAGCCATCCTGCTTTGGTCTCGCTCTGCGCCAAGTCCCTGCTCCAAATTCCACCATCCGCGCCGTCATCCCGGGCAAGCGAAGCGCAGACCCGGGATCCATCGTAATGCACCGCGCGCTACGAGGGATCCCGGATCGGCGCCACTTCGCGGCTTGTCCGGGATGACGCCGGAGAAAACAGTCGCGATGCCGCGATGCCTGCCCTCACCCCTGCGATCCGCCCTCGCCGTCGTCAAGCGGGCTGAACAGATCGCCCAGCGGGTCCTCGTCGTCGCGCAAGGACGGATCGTCATCGGGCACCGGCACCGCGAGGTCGCGCGTCAGGCGCCCTTCGATGAAGCCCGTGCCCTTCAATTCCTCCAGCCCCGGCAGGTCGTCGATCCGGTCGAGCCCGAAATGGTCGAGGAAGCCCGGTGTCGTACCATAGGTGATCGGCCGCCCCGGGGAGCGCCGCCGCCCGCGCAGCCGCACCCAGCCCGCCTCGAGCAGGATATCGAGCGTACCTTTGGCGGTGGCGACGCCGCGGATCTCCTCGATCTCGGCCCGCGTCACCGGCTGGTGATAGGCGATGATCGAGAGCACTTCGAGCGCGGCCCGCGACAGGCGCCGCGGCGGCTCGGCCTTGGCCGCGAGCAGGTAGCCGAGATCGGGCGCCGTCCGGAAAGCCCAGCCGCCGGCGACCTGGCGCAGATTGACCCCGCGCGTCGCATAGCTCTCGACGAGCCGGGCCAGCACCTGCTCGACCGCGATGCCGGCGGGAATGGCACGGCCGAGCGCCTCGGCCGTCAGTGGCGCGGCCGAAGCGAACAGCAATGCCTCGACGACGCGCAGCGCCAGCGAAAAGGCCTCCGCGCCGCCATCCGTTTCGACATCCTCGGGTTCAGCCGCCATCCCGGTCATGAGGCGTCCTTGGCGGCAAAGGGCAGCCCCTGCGGCCGGGCCGAGCGGCGGCGCACCTGGATCGGCGCGAAGGCCTCGTCCTGCCTGAGGTCGAGCACCCCTTCCCGCACCATCTCCAGCATCGCCGAGAGGGCCGAGGCCCGAACCGTCGACCGCATCTCCCGCGCCGACAGGCCGTGCGACGCCATATACTGCATGAGATAATCGTCGAGCTCGGTCCAGTCGCCGGCTTCACCGACCAGGCGCTGCAAGGCTTCGCGCGCTTCCACCAGCGACCAGACGGCGCGATGGCCGACCGAGATATGGCCCTGCATGCGCTTCTGCCGCTGCTGGGCATAGGCCGAGAGCAGATCGTAAAGCTCCGCCTCCCAGACCGGCCGGGCACCAGCGACGATCTCCTCAGGCGCGCCGCGCGCGAAGACGTCCTGCCCCAACCGCTCGCGGGCGGAGAGCTTGTTGGCGGCGGCGCGGATCGCCTCCAGCCGGCGCAGGCGCAGGGCCAGCGCGGTCGCGAGATCGGCGGCGCTCGGCTCCTCGCCCCTGGGCGGCTCCGGCAGCAGCAGGCGCGACTTCAAATAGGCGAGCCAGGCCGCCATCACCAAATAGTCGGCCGCGAGCTCGAGCCGCAGCGCCCGCGCCTGCTCGACGAAGGCGAGGTACTGCTCGGCCAGCGCCAGGATCGAGATGCGGTGCAGGTCGACCTTCTGCCGGCGCGCGAGATCGAGCAGCAGGTCGAGCGGACCTTCATAGCCGTCGACATCGACGACGAGCGAAGGCTCGCCCGCGCGCTCCGCGCGGTCTTCCTCGAATGGCAATTCGGCCGTCATGAGCCTTGGCCCCTACATCCCATACGCGCCGTTATCCCGGGCGACCGAAGGGAGACCCGGGATCCATGCCGGAACCTCTATCGGCCAGGCTCAGGCATGGATCCCGGATCTTCGCTTCGCTCCGTCCGGGATGACCGCGCTTGGGAAAATTACATGCCCTAGGGTAGATTCAGTCGTTCAGGCGCTCAAGGCAAGCGCAGCCGCCACTTCGGCGCGTGCGGCCTCCAGATCGACCGGTTCCGGCTCGTGCCGGATGCGTCCGAGCGCGGCGGCGGCGCGGCGGGCGCGCGCGCCCGTCATCTCCGGCACGGCCCCCGCGACGGCGATCATCTCGTCCATGATGCCGTGGCAATGCAGGATGACGTCGACGCCGGCGCGGATGGCGGCGCGTGACTTCGCCTCGAACGAGCCCGACAGCGCCTTCATCGAGATGTCGTCGGTCATGATCAGCCCGTCGAAGCCGAGCTCGTCGCGCATGATCTCGCGCACGATCTTCCGCGAGATCGTCGCCGGGTTCTTGGCGTCGAGCGCGGTGAAGACGAGATGCGCGGTCATCGCCAGCGGCATGTCGGCGAGATGCCGGAACGGCCGGAAATCATGCGCCCGGAGCTCGTCCAGCGAAGCATCGACGATCGGCAGGTCGTGATGGCTGTCGGCGCGCGCGCGGCCATGGCCGGGCATATGCTTGACGACCGGCAGCACGCCGCCCGCGATCAGCCCCTCGGCCGCCGCCCGGCCGAGCCGCGCGACCTGGTCGGGATCATGCGCATAGGCGCGGTCTCCGATCACGTCATGGCTGCCCGCGACGGGCACGTCGAGCACCGGCAGGCAGTCGACATCGATGCCGACTTGTCTCAGGTCATGCGCCATCAGGCGGGCGTTGAGCCGGACGATCTCGCGCTGGCGGATGGGATCGTTGATCGCAAGGAAGCTCCGCGCAGAGGGGTATTTCGGCCAGTTCGGCGGCCCCATGCGCTGGACGCGCCCTCCCTCCTGGTCGATCAGGATCGGCGCGTGCCAGCCGACGGTCTCGCGCATCTCGGCCGTCAGCGCCGCGACTTGCTCGCGCGACTGTGTGTTGCGCTTGAAGACGATGAAGCCCCAGGGCCGGGCGTCGCGGAAGAAGGCCCGCTCGTCAGCGGTGAGGCTCGTGCCGAGGCAGCCGGCGATGAAGGCGCGCGATGTCATGGCATCGGGTTACGGTATCGGCCGAAAAACGCAAATGCGGTTTTCGGACAATGCCGATGCGATAACGCAAAATGCCGCGCGGGCGCGGTCAAGAACCATCGTTCGCCCCTCCTCCGTCATTCCGGGCGGAGCGAAGCGGAGACCCGGAATCCATGGTAGGGCGCTGCGCTCTACGATGGATTCCGGATCGGCGCCACGAACGCGGCTTGTCTGGAATGACGCCTCCTGGACAGGAGGGTCTCCTCACTTCACCTGCTGGTAGTTCTGCGCGTTGAACGCGTCGAACGGCAGTTCGGCGATGCGGAACCAGAGCTGCTCCTTCTTCCAGTAAGGCAGGAAGGAATCGTAAAAGGTCTTGAAATTGGCGTTGCTGGCAGCGAGCTCGCCATACATCGCGAAAGCCTCCTTGAACGCCGCCGCCATCACCTCCTGCGGGAAGGGGCGCAATTCCGCGCCGGTGCCGGCAAGGCGAATCAGCGCGTCGGGATTGTTGTGGTCGTACTTGGCCACGCAGAGCGCATTGGCCTCGGCGCAGGCCGCTTCCACGATCGCCTTGTAGGAGGCCGGCAGCTCGTTCCACTTGTCCTGGTTGGCGAGGAAGCTGACATTGGCGTTCCCCTCCCAGAAGCCGGGATAGTAGTAGTACTTGGCGACCTTCACGAAGCCGAGCTTCTCGTCGTCATAGGGGCCGGAGAACTCGACCGCGTCGAGCGTGCCGCGTTCCAGCGCCGGGTAGATGTCGGCGCCGCCGATCGTCTGCGGCACGACGCCGAGCCGCGCCATGATCCGCCCGCCGAGGCCGGCGATGCGGAACTTCAGGCCCTTCAGGTCCTCCAGCGACTTGATCTCCTTGCGGAACCAGCCGCCCATCTGCGCACCGGTATTGCCCGAGGGGATGGTGTGGATGTTGTAGGTCTTCATGAAGGCGCGGCAGAGCTCGAGGCCGCCGCCCTGATAGAGCCAGGCGTTCTGCTGGCGGGTGTTGAAGCCGAAGGGCAGCGAGGTCTCGAAGGCGAAGGCCGGGTCCTTGCCGATATAGAAGCTCGCCAGCGTATGGCTGCACTCGACGGTGCCGTTCTGCACGGCATCGAGCGCCTGCAGCGCCGGCACGATCTCGCCCGGTGCGAAGACCTGGATCTGGAAATTGTTGTCGGTCGCCTCGGCCACGCGCTTCGCGACATGGGTCGAGATGCCGAAGAGCGTGTCGAGGCTCTTCGGATAGCTCGACGTCAGGCGCCAGTTGATCTTGGGCTGCGACTGCGCGACGGCGGGCGCGGCGATGACGGCGCTGCCGGCGGCACCGGCTCCGGCGACCTTGACGAAACTGCGGCGATCCATGGGGCTACCTCCTGCTGGCCCCGAGTGCTTTGCCCGGGGCGATTTCGCACCTCGCATCGTTCGCGTGATGCAAGGCCCGTGGACAAGATCGCCCACGATTCGCGCGGCAGGCTACAGCCAGATCGGACGCAGCGGAACCAGCCGCCTCTCGCGGCCCCATGCGCTAGCCACACAATGCGAAACGGCGGCCCCGAAGGACCGCCGTTCGACAAAGCCTGCAATGGCCGAAAGCTCAGTTCTTCGCGATGAAGCACTGTCCGCCGGCAGCCTGGAGCGCGGTGCACATCGAGGTCGCATCCTCGCGGGAATAAGGCCCGACGCGGAGGCGGAACACGGTCTTGCCGCCGGCGAGCTCGGTCTTGCGAACGATCGGGGCCTGGCCGCCGAGCTGCTGCGGATACTTGCGCTGCAGGGCGGCATAGGTGGCGCGGGCCTCGGATTCGCTGCCGGGCGCGCCGAGCTGCACCACGAAATCGCCGGTGCCGGCGCGGACGGCGGCCGTCGCGGGCGCCGGCGGGGCAGCGGCGGGAGCCGGTGCGGCGCTGGCGACGCGGGTCGGCGCGACAGGGGTGGTGGCGGCCGGCGGCGTCGTGGCGCGAGCCTCGGGCTTCGGAGCGGCGGAAGGAAGCTGCATCGGACGAGACAGAGCCACGTTCGCCGGCTGGTTGGCGAGCGAGCGGCTCGGCGCCGAGCCGGTCGCGATCGGCTGGTCGACGGCGACCGGGTTCTGCGCCGGCGTGCCGTCGGGACGGATCGAGACGGTGCGGACCTTGCGCGGCTCGCCGAGGCCCGGCACGGGCGGCATCGGCGTCAGGCCGGGCTCCGGCGGAACGATGCTGCGCTCGGGCGCGCTCGGCGCCGCGGCGAGAGCCGTGCCGCCGCTGGAGTTCGGACCGGGTGCGACGACACGCGGCGCCATCGAGCGGGCGGCCTGCTGGACGTCGACCGGCTGCTCCTCGTTGTTCACGACCTTGGTCGGCGCCGTCGGCGTATCGGGGCTGCGCTCGTAGATCTGCTTGTTCTGGTTCGGGATTTCGGCGCCGCCCGGATTGGCCGGAGCGACTTTGACCGGGCCGGAATCGGCCGCAATCACCGGCGGCTGCCCATCCTTCGTGACGGAGCCGCCGCGCATCGTGAAGGCAGCGCCGACGCCGACGAGCCCGACGGCGATGACCGCGGCGGCAGCCCAGAGCCCCTTGCGCGAACGACGCGGCTCGAGATCCGGCATATCCTCTTCGCCATATTCGGGCGCCGGCATCGCCTGCTGGGCGTGGCCGTAATCATAGGCAGGCTCTCCCGGCGCATAGGCGGCCGGGGCCTGGCGATACTGCGCGCCCTCGTCGAGATCGCGCGGCGGGGCCGCCCCCTGGATCGCCGCAGGGCGGGAATAGGGCAGCGGCTCGGGCAGATCGTAATCCGCTTCGAAATCCTGCCGGTGCGCCGGCGGCGGAGCCGGAACCGGCGCAGGCGCCTCGGCCCGGCGCGGCTCGGTGCGGCGCAGCAGCGCCTCGAACTCGTCGAGCGCCCCGCGCATCTCGGCCGGCGGCTGGCTCGCCTGGGGCATGGCGGGCGCCGGCTGCTGCGGCACGACCTCGAAGCTCGGCTCCTGGCGCATCGCAGGGCGCGGCGGCTGGCGCCGTTCGGCGAAGATATCCTTGAGCGGATCGTCCTGCCCGACGATGCGGGTCAATTCCGCAAGCGGGTCGGCCTGCTGCCCCGGGCGGGGCGTCTGCCCTGCCCCGCGCAGCTGGCGCTCGAGATCTTCGAGATCGAGCGCGAAACGGTTCCTAGCTGGCTCACTCATGGTACGATCCATTCCAGCACAAGCCGCTTCCCCCTATGGAAGAACCGGGAACTCTGTGCGGTCAACCTGACCTTGTGCGCGCCGCCGGAAATCTCCGTCAGCGCATCTCTTCCGGCGCCGCAACTCCGGCGACAGCCAGACCGGAAGCAAGAACGCTGCGCACCGCATGCACAAACGCCAATCTCGCCAAGGTCGACTTTCGATCAGTTTGATTAACGAACCGTAATTGCGGCGAGTCTTTGCCCTTGTTCCAGAGCGAATGGAACGCGCTCGCCAGATCATGCACGAAGAATGCCACGCGATGCGGCTCATGCGCGGCGGCGGCGCCCTCGATGATTCGCGGATAGGACGCCAGCATCTTGACGATGCCGACCTCGGCCTCGTCGGTCAGGATCGAGAGATCTGCGCCGGCCAGCGACGCCGTCGACAGATCGAGATCCGGAAACGCCTCGCGCGCCTGGCGGAAGATCGAGGCGCAGCGCGCATGCGCGTACTGGACGTAGAAGACCGGGTTGTCCTTCGACTGCTCGACGACCTTGCCGAGATCGAAATCCAGCGTCGCGTCGTTCTTGCGGAAGATCATCATGAAGCGCACCGCATCGCGGCCGACCTCGTCGATGACCTCGCGCAGCGTCACGAAATCGCCGGAGCGCTTGGACATGCGCACCTGCTCGCCATTGCGCAGCAAGCGGACCAGTTGACAGAGCTTGACGTCGAGCGAGCCCTGCCCGTTCGTGACGGCCTTCACCGCCGCCTGCATGCGCTTGACATAGCCGCCATGGTCGGCGCCCCAGACGTCGATCATCTCGGGGAAACCGCGCACGAACTTGGAGCGGTGATAGGCGATGTCGTTGGCGAAATAGGTGTAGCTGCCATCCGACTTCAGCAGCGGCCGGTCGACATCGTCACCGAACTTGGTGGCCCGGAACAGGGTCTGCTCCCGGTCTTCCCAGTCTTCGTCCTTCTGCCCCTTCGGCGGCGGCAGGCGGCCCTCATAGACGAGGTCGCGCGCCCGCAGGTCCTCGATCGTCTGGTGCACAGCATTGGTATCGCCGTCCCGACCCTGCAGCGAGCGCTCCGAGAAGAAGAGATCGTGGACGACGCCGAGCGCGGCGAGATCGTCGCGGATCATCGCCATCATGCCGTCGATCGCCGCCTGCCGGACGAGCGGCAGCCAGTCCCACTCGGCCTTGTCGCGCAGCGCCGGCCCATATTGCTCGGCGAGCGTCTTGCCGACCGAGACCAGATAGTCGCCGGGATAGAGCCCCTCGGGGATCGCGCCGATATCCTCGCCGAGCGCCTCGCGATAGCGCAGGAAGGCGGAGCGGGCGAGCACATCGACCTGCGCGCCGGCATCGTTGATGTAGTATTCGCGGGTGACGTCATGGCCGGCAAAGGCGAGCAGGCTCGCCAGCGCATCGCCGAACACGGCCCCGCGGCCATGACCGACATGCATCGGCCCGGTCGGATTCGCCGAGACATATTCGACGTTGACCTTCGGCTCGGGCTTCGGTGCGCCGCGCCCGTAATCCAGCCCGGCCTCGATCGCCGCCTTCAGCACCGCCGTGAAGATCGACGGCTGCAGGGTCAGGTTGATGAAGCCCGGGCCGGCGATCTCCGCCTTGGTGATCTCCGGGTCCTTCGCCAGTTCCTCGACCAGCAGCGTCGCCAAGGCACGCGGGTTGGTGCCGGCATCCTTGGCCAGGACCATCGCGGCATTGGTAGCGAGATCGCCATGGGCCGGGTCCTTGGTCGGCTCGACCACGACGCGCGCGAGATTAAGGCCGGTCGGAAGCACGCCTCGCTCGGCGAGGCCTGAGAGCGCGGCGTGAAGACGGGCGGAATAGATCTCGAACAGGTTCATCATGGTCATCTTCGGCTGTATCGGTTCATCAGCCCTCATCCTGAGGAGCGCCGCAGGCGCGTCTCGAAGGATGCTCCAGAAGGCTCTGAAAACCGGAGCATCCTTCGAGACGCCGCTTCGCGGCTCCTCAGGATGAGGGCTACGCAATCCAGATCGTTCTTTTCGGCCGCCCGGCCCTATCGCAGCGAGGGGGTGGCGTCAAACAGGCGGCGGTGCTCGTCGAGCGCGTACCAGTCGGTCATGCCCGCGATATAGTCGGCGATGCGCCGGGCACGGCGGTGTTCGTCGAGGGGATCGCAGCCCGCCGCCCACTCCTCCGGCATCGCCGCCGGATCGGCGCTGAAGCGGGCGAACAGGTCGCGTACCACCTGCGCCGCATCGGCGCGGATCGGCGCGATGCGCGGGTGGCGGTACATGTTGGGGTAGAGGAAGCCCTTGATGTCGCGATCGGCCGCCTCGATCGCCGCCGAGAATGCAATGACCGGCGCGTCCGCCCGCCGGATCGCATCCGCATCATCAGGCGCCAGCGCTGCAAGGCGCCGCTGCGATTCCATGATCACGTCCTCGACGAAGCGCGTGATCACCCGCCGCACGAGCTCGTTGGTGGCGCGCGACCGCTCCAGCCCGGGATGCAGCCGCTCGATCTCGTCGAGCAGTTCGGCGAGGAACGACACGGCCCGGAGCTCGGCATGGCCGAACAGCCCGGCGCGCAAGCCGTCATCGATGTCATGGGCGTTATAGGCGATGTCGTCGGCCAGCGCCGCGGCCTGCGCCTCCGCCGACGCATAGCTGTCGAGCCAGAGGTCCTGGCGCTGCTGATACTCGACGATCGCGACGGGGATCCCGCTCTTCGCATAGCGCGCCGTCGGCCTGCCCTCATGGTCGAGCAGCGGGCCGTTATGCTTGACCAGTCCCTCAAGCGTCTCCCAGCTCAGGTTGAGCCCGTCGAAATCGGCATAGCGCCGCTCCAGCCGCGTCACGATCCTGAGCGTCTGGGCGTTGTGGTCGAAGCCGCCGAACCCGGCCATGCACTCTTCCAGCGCATCCTCGCCGGTATGGCCGAAGGGCGTGTGGCCGAGATCATGTGCCAGCGCGAGCGCCTCGGCCAGGTCCTCGTCGAGGCCGAGCGCGCGCGCCAGGGCACGGGCGATCTGCGCCACCTCGATCGTATGGGTCAGGCGGGTTCGATAGTGGTCGCCCTCATGCGAGACGAAGACCTGCGTCTTGTGCTTCAGCCGCCGGAAGGCGGTCGAATGGATGATGCGGTCGCGGTCGCGCTGGAATTCGCCGCGCGTCGCCGAGGCCGGCTCAGCCACCAGGCGCCCCCGGCTCGTCGTCGAGCGGCAGGCATAGGGCGCGCGCCAGCGCTCTCCGGGCTCCAGCCCGACCGGCGGCATCGTGCTCTGTGGATAGGGCATGGCAGCCTCATTGCGGACCCATGCTTGTAGAGCCGCTGTCGGGCCATTACCTTCCCGGGTAACCAGGGTGCAAGGAGCATCTGACCATGTCGACCGATCTTGCGGTCAATCCGCGCGGCATCGCGGTAACCGCGAATGCCGCCAAACGGATCATCTCGGTGATGGCGAAGGAGCCGCCGGGCTCGATGCTGCGCGTCAGCGTCGCCGGCGGCGGCTGCTCCGGTTTCCAGTACATCTTCGACGTCGACCGGGAGAAGGCAGCGGACGATCTCGTCATCGAGCGTGACGGCGCCACCGTCCTGATCGACGAGACCTCGCTCGACCTGCTCGAAGGCTGCACGATCGATTTCGTCGACGACCTGATCGGCCAGTCCTTCCGCATCACCAACCCGAACGCGACCAGCTCCTGCGGCTGCGGGACCTCCTTCGCGGTCTAGGATTCGGTCAGATAGGCAGTTTCAGGCCGAAGTATCGGCTGGCGTCAGGCCGCATGCCCGGCCGCGCGATTCAGGACGGGACTGCCGTAACGGCCGAGACGCACGATCTCGGAATCGAGCACGACCTCCCCAAAGACCCTGACGAGATCGCGGTCCAGCTTCCCGCCCATCGCGACGAGCGCCGCATAGGCCTCGCCGGGCGGCATCGGGGGTTTGTAGCTGCGCCGCTCGATCAGGGCGGCATAGACGTCGCAGATGGTGATGATCCGCACCGGATCGGGGATGTCGCCGCCGCCAAGCCCGTGCGGATAGCCCGAGCCGTCGAGATATTCGTGATGCGAGAGCACCGCGGTCAGGACCATCGGCGCGAATCCCCCTTGTGCGACCAGCATCTCATGGCCGATCCCCGGATGCCGGCGCATCACCTCTCGCTCCGCCAGCGACAGGCTTCCGGGCTTGCGCAGGATGTCCAGGGGAATCCGGGCCTTGCCGATGTCGTGCAGGACGGCCGCCTCGACGATCAACCTCCGGTCGGCCTCGCGGAAGCCGAGTCGCTGGGCGAAAGCCGCGGCCAGCCCCGCCACCAGCAGGCAATGCTGATAGGTCGCATCGTCATGGCGCCAGACCATGTCGAGCCAGGCGTTGAGGTCGCCCCCATCGGCCGCGCGATTGAGGGCCTCGATGCTGTCGTCGATTGCCTTCAGCGGCAGGGTGCCGCCCGTCTCGGCCGCGCCGATCAGATCTGACAGCGCGGCCGACGCCGCCACGAAATGGTGTCGCAGTTGCGCCGGGATGTCGGGCTGAGCCGAGGGCGCGAGCATGGCCCCGACCTTGTCGAGCAGTTCGGCCACGGAGGCGTCGGCCGGCAGGATCTCGGTCGCGCCCAGGGCATTCGCCTGCACCTGGCTGCGGCTCGACATGTCGCGCAGGAGGAACAGGCAGGTGGCGCCGGCCTGCCTGTGCGGCGCAAGCACCGCGCGGGCCGTATCGATCGTCATGCGGTCGGATAGATCGAGATCGGCGACGAGAAGCTGATCGGCTTCGCGCACCACGGCGCCGCTGTCCCACGGGTCTGGAGCCAGGCACGGCCCCCAGACCGAGAGAACCCTTTGCAGGGTCACGCGGCGATCATCACGATCACTGAGGAGAAAAACGATGACGAGGCCTCCGAAGAAGCCTCAATCATAAGCGAGCGTATTGAAGAAGCGTAAAGCCGCGTGCCGAAATCCGGGCACATGGTTGCAAAATTGACGGAGATCAATCTCCGAGACGAAGCCGCCTTCGGCAGGAGCCCAGATTCGTCAGTGCGCGACCGTGGCGGCGCCGTTCTGCTCCAGATGGATCTCGGCGGCCATGAGGCCCTTCGGTCCCGGTCCGTAGCGGACGAGCACCGTCTGTCCCGGCACCAGCTCGACGAGGCCGTAACGACGCAGCGTCTCCATATGCACGAAGATGTCGGGCGCACCCTCGCCCTTCGAGACGAAGCCGAAGCCGCGCAGGCGGTTGAACCATTTCACCACCATGCGCTCGAGCCCGCTCGTCGGCGAGACCGCGACATTGGTGCGCGCCATCGGCATCTCGGAAGGATGGCGGCCGGAGGTGGTGTCGATCGAGAGCACACGCACGGCCTGGCGGCCCCGGGGCTTCTCGACGGCTTCAAGCACGATGCGAGCCCCTTCGGCTATCGTGTTGAATCCATCGCGCTTCAGGATCGTGACATGGAGCAGGACATCCGCGCCGCCCGCCTCCGGCACGACGAAGCCGTAGCCCTTGGAGACATCGAACCACTTGACGTAGCCGGTCACCTCGACCGGCACCTCCGTCGCCTGGCTGCCCGGACCATCGAGCCGCATGACGCGATTGAGTGACTGGATGGGACCCATCGGTGGCCGCCCGCTCTCACCGAATTCGTCGGACATGTGCCGCTGACCCCCACGCGCAACGCTTGATTCGCGCAGTTACGATACCATTGCTGCCGATTCAGGATACAGCCCCCAAAAATTCGTCCACATCATCTGGCGGGCTGATCTCCGAGCAGGCCACCCTCTCGGCGGAAGCGCTGGGGCCGGCGCACGGGCCATGGCATGCTGCCTGAACTTCTCCTGACAGGGATTCGCCATGCTCGACCTGCCCACGCTCGCGCTCTTCACCGCCGCGGCGGCGGTCCTCACGGCCACGCCCGGCCCGGACATGCTTTTGATCGCCTCGCGCAGCCTCAGCCAGGGGCGGATGGCGGGCCTCCTCACCTATGCCGGCATCGCGGTCGGCAGCTACCTGCAGGCCTTCGCCGCGGCCTTCGGGCTGTCCCAGCTCTTCATCCTCGTGCCGACGGCCTATGACGTGCTGCGCTGGCTGGGCGCAGCCTATCTCGCCTATCTCGCCTGGACGACGCTGCGCTCGCAGACGCCGCTCTTCGCGCCTGGCCGGGTGCCTGCCGTCCCGCTGCGGCGCATCTTCCTGCAAGGCCTCTGGACCAACCTGCTGAATCCGAAGATGGCTCTGTTCATGCTGGCGCTGCTGCCGCAGTTCCTGAAGCCGGAACTCGGCTCGATCGCGCTTCAGGTCATCGTGCTCGCGACCATCCTGAACGTCATGGGCTTCCTGACGAACGGCATTGTCATCCTGGCGGCAAGCGACATCGGCCAGGCTCTGGCCAGCCGGCCGGCCCTGGTGCGCCTCCCGCAAAGGCTGATGGGCGCGGTGTTCGGCGGCCTGGCGATCAGGCTCGCGCTCGCCTCGCGCGACTAACCCGGCAAGGCGCCGAGCACCGCCCCGCTCTCGGCGCGGATGACGAGATCGGCGATCGCGTCGAGTTCCGTCGGCTCGCGGTTGAGGATCACGAGCTTCGCGCCCTGCCGTTTTGCGATCACCGGCAGCGTCGCCGCCGGATAGACCATGAGCGACGAGCCGACGACGAGGAAGAGGTCACACTCCAGCGCCAGCATCTGCGCCCGCTTCATCGCCTCCTGCGGCATCGCCTGTCCGAAGGAGATCGTCGCGGATTTCACCGGGCCGGCGCAGATCATGCACGCTGGCGGCTCGCCGGTCGCCTCGAAGACGGGCCGGATCGCCGCCAGTTCATGCCGCCAGCCGCAGGTCAGGCACGTCGCATAGGTGCCGTTGCCATGCAGCTCGATCACCTTGTCCGCGGGCACGCCGGAAGCCTGGTGCAACCCGTCGATATTCTGCGTGACGATGGCGGGCGAGCGCCCCTCCGCCACCAGCCGTGCGAGCGCCCGGTGGCCGCTATTGGGCGCCGCGCCGCGATAATGGTCGTCCATCGTGAATTTGCGGCGCCAGGCCTCGATGCGAACCTCGCGGCTCTGGATGAAGGCGTCGTAGGGGATCGGCTTGTTGACCATCCAGGGCGAGCCGGGCGTACGGAAATCCGGCACGCCCGATTCCGTCGAGATGCCGGCGCCGGTGAAACTGACGACGCCGTCCGCCCGGTCGAGCAGTTCCTGCAGCGCCGCGATGGCGTCCTCGGTCTCGTCCTGCATGCGCCCGTCCCATCGCTGGATTGGAAGTCCTCCAGATATGGCGCGGGTTTGCTGCGCTTCCAAGGCGATTGACGCAAACCTCCGCACGCCGCAAATCAGTTGGATCATGCCGACGACCGCCAGCGCCCCCCTGAATCCCGATCTCATCGATACCGGCACGCCGCCGATCCCGGAGGCGCAGGGCTGGGCCCGCGCCTATGGCGGCGCCCGCGGCCCGCTGATCGACCTGTCGCAGGCGGTACCCGGCGCCCCGCCCCCGGCGGCCCTGCTCGATAAGCTCGCCGCCGCCGCGGCCGAGCCCGGCAGCACGCGCTATGGCGGCATCACCGGCGACGCGGCCCTGCGCGAGGCCTATGCCGCCGAGATCTCCCGCATCTACAGTACGGCCTTCAAGCCGGCCGAGGTCGCGATCACCTCCGGCTGCAACCAGGCCTATGTCGTGACGATGATGGCGCTGGCGCGCGCCGGCGACAACGTGCTGCTGCCGACGCCCTGGTACTTCAACCACGAGATGACGCTGACCATGCTCGGCGTCGAAGCCCGGCCGCTGCCCTGCGCGCCGGAGGCCGGCTTCGTGCCGGATGTCGCGACGGCCGAGGCGCTGATCGACGACCGCACCCGCGCCATCGTCCTCGTCACGCCCAACAACCCGACCGGCGCGGTCTATCCGCCGCAGACCATCGCCGCCTTCGCTGCGCTCTGCGCCAGGCGCGGCATCTGGCTGGTGCTGGACGAGACCTATCGGGATTTCCTGCCCGCAGATGTTGCCAGACCGCATGAAGTCTTTGCCACAACGAGCTGGCAGGATTCGGTGATCGACCTCTACAGCTTCTCGAAGGCCTATGCGATTCCGGGCTGGCGCCTCGGCGCGATCACGGCCGGCGAGCCGGCGCTCGCCCAGATCGGCAAGGTGCTCGACTGCGTGCAGATCAGCCCGGTCCGGGCCGGGCAGGCGGCGGTGACCTGGGGCATCGACGGCATCCGCGACTGGCGCGAGCGCAACCGCGCCGAGATCAACGCCCGCGCCGATCTCTTCCGCCAGGCGATGGCGCCGCTCAACGGCTGGCGCGTGCTCTCGGCCGGCGCCTATTTCGCCTATGTCGCCCACCCGTTCGCAGGCGTGAAGGCGGCGGAGGTGGCACGCCGCCTCGTCGAGGATTGCGGCGTGCTTGCCCTGCCCGGCCCCTATTTCGGCCCCGGACAGGAGAACCACCTGCGCATCGCGATCGCCAATGTCGCGGCGGACAGGATCGAAGGGCTGCGCGAGCGGCTGACCGGTTTTTCGCTCTGACCAGCGGCTGGCCTCACCGTCATGCTCGCCCTTGTGGCGAGCATCCACGTCTTGAACACCGCCCGCGCTGAGGGAAGACGTGGATGGTCGGGACAAGCCCGACCATGACGCGAGGACGCATTGATGATTGTCAGCGGAACAGCGCCGCGTAACGGTCGCGATAGGCCCAGACCAGCATCGAGCCCAGCACGACGAGGATGACCGCGACCGGCAGGCCCTGCGGGTTGATCGTGGCGTGAAAGAGCACGATCACCGCCATCACGGGGGCGATCAGCGCGAGGCCGAAGGCCGGCGCGACGTTCGAGATCAGGCTCAGCGCCCCGGTCAAGTTGACCGCCTTGATGAAGGGCCAGAGGAAGCCCGAATCCTGCAGCGCCGTCTCGAACACGACGCCGCGCGGGCTTGTTGGCGGATGGATCAGGTTCACGCCGGTGGCGAGCCACCAGAAGCCGTCGACGGCGCTGATGAGAAAGATCACCCCGAGCAGCACGCGCGGGACGGTGACGAGGAAGAAGGTCTTCATGGAGATCCGAACCGATACAGGAATGGCCCCGGCAGCGCCGGAGCCATCCTTGGTCGCTTCAGTCACACGCCGGGTTCAACCGGCACCGCAAAAAATCACATCGTCGCGCCGATCTGCCAGGGCACGTATTCGGCGTCGCCATAGCCGAGCTCTTCGGACTTCGTCCGCTCGCCCGAAGCGACCTTGAGCAGCTTCTCGAAGATCTCGCGGCCCTTCTGTTCCAGCGAGACGCCGTCGAGCACGTCGCCGCAATTGATGTCCATGTCGTCGATCATCCGCTCGTAGATCGGCGTATTGGTCGCGAGCTTCACCGAGGGCGTCGGCTTGCAGCCATAGGCCGAGCCGCGCCCCGTGGTGAAGGCGAGGATGTTGGCGCCGCCGGCCACCTGCCCCGTCGCCGCGACCGGATCGTAACCGGGCGTGTCCATGTAGACGAAGCCCTTCGCCTTCACCGGCTCGGCATAGTGATAGACCGCCGAGAGCGTCTTGGTGCCGCCCTTGGCCGCCGCGCCCAGCGACTTCTCCAGGATGGTGGTCAAGCCCCCCGCCTTGTTCCCCGGCGAGGGATTGTTGTTCATGTCCATCCGTGCGCGGGCGGTATAGTCCTCCCACCACTTGATGATGCCGACGAGCTTCTCGCCGACTTCGCGGGTGGCGGCGCGTCGCGTCAGCAGATGCTCGGCACCGTAGATCTCCGGCGTCTCGGAGAGGATCGCCGTGCCGCCATGCTCGACGAGGATGTCGACGGCTGCGCCAAGCGCCGGATTGGCGGTGATGCCGGAATAGCCGTCCGAGCCGCCGCATTGCAGCGCCAGCATCAGTTCGGAAGCCGGCACCGTCTCGCGCACCGCCTTGTTGGCGATCGGCAGCATAACCTTCAGCGCCTCGATGCCGGCGGCGACCGCTTTCTTCGTGCCCCCGGTCTCCTGGATCGTCAGCGTGCGGAAGACGTCGCTCTCGGTGACGCCATAAGCTTCCTTCATGCGGCTGATCTGGAAGCCCTCGCAGCCGAGGCCGACGACCAGAACCGCCGCCATGTTGGGGTTGCAGGCATAGCCCCAGGTCGTGCGCTTCAGCACCTCGAAGCTCTCGCCATTATAGTCGATGCCGCAGCCGGTGCCGTGGGTCAGCGCGATCACGCCGTCGACATTGGGATAATCGGCGAGCAGGCCGGAGCGCTTCACCTCCTCGGCCATGAAGCGCGCGGCCGAAGCCGAGCAGTTCACCGAGGTCAGGATGCCGACATAATTGCGCGTGCCGGCCTTGCCATTGGCGCGGCGGAAGCCCTCGAAGGTCGCCTGCTGCTCGACCGGCAGCACGAATTCGGGCTTGGCCTCCTGTGCGAAGGCATAATCGCGGTCGAAGGCATGGAAGCCGGTATTATGCTCGTGCACCCAGTCGCCCGGCACGATGTCGTCGGTCGCGAAACCGATGATCTGGCCGAATTTGCGGATCGGCTGGTCCTTGGCGATCGGCACGATCGCCATCTTGTGCCCGCGCGGAATGCGTTTCAGCGCCTCGACGCCCGCTGCGGTGACGCCGAGATCCACGGGATCGACGGCGACGACGACATTGTCGGCGGCATTGAGCTTGAGCGTGCGGGGCGGCGCGGACTTGTCGAGCATGGCGGGAACCGAAATCTCCGGGCGCCGCGACGGCAGCGCTCAGTCCCTAGAGATGCGCCCATCCGCGCCTGTTTTCAATCGGTTCAAATGAGGAAACGGTCATGCGCCGGCGTGAAGCGCGATAGACTCGAAACGCAACGGCGCCACACGCTCTCGATCGCGACGCTCTCGTCCCCGGTCCTCCGCTTTCAGTCGATCGCGTCGAAGACGTCAGTATTCCCAAAGGCATGAATCCCTGTTTCGGCCGTCTTCGGGAACGCCCGATCGACGGCTCCGGCAACAAGCGAAATGTCTCAGTCTGGCTCGCTTTGGCCCCGCTCCTCCGCGGCTGGTCCGATGATCAGGGCCAGCCGCTCGAGCAGCTTGGCGAGCTGGCTCCTGTCGTTGTCCGATAGGCCAGCGATCAGCTTTCGCTCGACGAGCATGTCCTCGCGAAAAGCGGCCTCGACCAATGCGCGCCCCTGGACGGTCAACTCGACTGGCAGGCTACGCTTGTCGCGGCTGGCTTCCGCTCGGGTGATCAGGCCACGCCCGGCGAGGCGATCCAATCTGGCCGTCAACCCGCCGGACGAGATCATCAGCGAGCGGAAGAGCTCCGTCGGCCGCAACCGGTAAGGCGGCCCCGCCCTCAGCAGCGTCGAGAGAACGTCGAACTCGCCGGTATCGAGGCCGTGCCGGGCGAAGACGGCTTCGATTTCCGGCCTGGCCTGCAGGGTGATCCACCGCATGCGCCCGAGGATGGCCATTCCAGCGGTATCCACGTCGGGCAGCTCCCGATGCCATTGCTCGATGCGGGACGACACGTGATCCATGAAACTCTCTTGACAGCAAGATAAACTGGCGCATTATCTCGACACAAAGATAAATGCTTCCGACGAAAAAACCAGGGAAAGATACGATCTTGCAAACGCTCTCGCCGCAGGGATATCGCCAATCCGGAACGCAAGGGGCCGCACGGTCGGGCATGGGCCCCAAGCTCGTCATGACGGGCTGGGCGATGTCCGGGCTCGTCATCCTGTTTCTCCTGGCCGCCTCGGTGGCCCCCAAGCTCTTCGGTGCGGCGGTCGCGACCGAGACTCTCCGGTCGCTCGGATGGGATCCACGCCATACGCTTCTGATCGGGCTGATCGAATTGGCCTGTGTGATCTTGTACGCGATCCCCAGGACCAGCGTGCTTGGCGCCATCGTCACGACGGGGCTTTTGGGCGGCGCGATCGCGACGCAGTTCAGGGTCGACAGCCCGCTCTTCAGCCACACCTTGTTCGGCCTTTATCTTGGCTTTCTCCTGTGGGGCGGGCTCTGGCTCCGAAGCCCGGCTCTCAGGGCGATCTTCCCTGTTGGTGGCCCGGCGCGCGCATCGATGGATGCCCCTGGAAGCAACGAAGGCCGCGATCATGGTTGATGACGTCGTCAAGGGTCCGGCTTCCTATTTCCCTTCGATCGAGAAGAAATACGGGCGCCCCATCGGGGAATGGCAAGAATTGGTGCGCCGGAAGCTCCCGGCAAAGCATATGGAATTGGTGGCGATGCTGAAGAACGACCACGGAATGGGTCACGGGCATGCCAACGCCGTTGTCGCCTACACACTGGCCAAGGAAAAGTAACGGGAGCCCCCGGTTTCATGAAACACCCAAATCTCGGTGTCCATGAAGCCGGCAGCGGGCCGGCGCGCAAAAGGGGAGCGGCGCCAGCCTGACACGTCCGTTTTCGAACCGAAGCCCGGCGTCCGCTTCTTGGAACATCGCCCGCCTGCCGCGCATCTTAACGATCGATGACAGGCACCCGAACCGAGAGTTCACCCAACAGTAACCATCCAAGCCGATGTATCTCCTCGGACCTGCCTGAGAGATACCCCATGCTGACGCGCCGCTCGTTTACGTTTCCTGCCCTCTCCGTCGCGGCAGCGGGTCTCGCCGGCTGCGGCTCGCGCAGCATCGTCGCGCTGCCCGAGCTCAATACCAGCCCGATCGCCCCGAAGCCGCAGGGCCTCGTCACGCGCACGCTTGCCCGGCCCAACTATGCCGAGATCTATGCCGATTATCCCGGCGAGCGCTTCCCGATCTCGGCCATCGACTATCAGCGCATCGATCCCCGCTTTCTCCGGCAGACCGTGGCGTTTCCGCGGGACGACAAGCCGGGCTCGATCGTCGTGGATCCGGCCGGCTATCACCTCTATTTCATCGAATCGCCGCGCGTCGCGACGCAGTACGGCGTCGGTGTCGGGCGCGAGGGCTTTGGCTGGTCCGGCGCGGCGCGGATCAACATGAAGCGCGACTGGGCCGACTGGGTCCCGCCGCCGGAGATGATCGCGCGCGATCCCGAGATCAGGGCCCAGCTCGAGCAGACGCCGCGCGGGCTCGGCGTACGCGGCGGCTCGAAGAGCCCGCTGGGCGCGCGCACGATGTATCTCTTCGGCGACGGACGGGACCTCGGCTATCGCATCCACGGCACCTTCGAGCCCTATACGGTCGGCACGAATGTTTCGTCGGGCTGCATCCGCATGATCAACCAGGACATCGCGCATCTCTATGCGCGCGTCTCGCTTGGCACGCCCGTGACCGTGCTCCCCGTTTGACCTTCAGCCAGATGAACGGCAGGCAACGGAGCGGTTCATGTTCCGTTGAGGCTCGCTGTGGTCTCATTGACATCGAAAGGAGTTTGCCATGCGCAAGCTGTTGATTTTCGCGACGATTGCAATCGGGAGCGCGCTGGCCGCGCCGGCCATGGCCTCCGAGGCCCTGCCGAAGAGCCTGGCCGAGCGTCTCGACAAGGCACCCGCCGAATATTCCTGGTCGGCCGCTGCCGAGCGGCGCCACATGATCATGGAAGAGACCATGCGCCAGCAGCGCTATGGCCGCGGTTACGGCCCGCCGCGTGGCTATGGTCCGCCGCCCGGCTACGGCCCCGGCCCGGGCTGGGGCCCGCCGCCGCCGCGCTACTACGCCCCGCCCCCGCCGCCTCCCGGCTGGTGGTAATTCCCAGAGCGACGGGCAACCGTCGCTCTTTTTCTGCTATGCAGGCGCGCTTGCCAGCCGGGCCATCTGGCGGCAATCTCCGCCCGGCTAAGACATTCAACGATGCATGCCGGAGCGGGTTCTCGCCGGGCAGCAGGACATGGGAAGTCCAGAATCATGATCATCGATGGTAGGAATGCCGACATCCGTCGGTCGGGCCTTGTCGACCGCCGGTCGTTTCTGGTCGGCTCGGCCGTCAGCCTCGGCGCGCTGGGTCTCGCCGGCTGCGCCGCGACTGACGGCATGAGCCTCGCCGAGGCGCAACAGGTCTACGGGCCCGTGCCGGACAAGAAATTCGCGATTCCCGCGGCCGACATCACGAAGGTCGACCGGAAATACTGGCGCCGCACCGTCCGCTTCGAGAGCAAGGAAGAGCCGGGCACGATCATCGTCGATCCCGCCAACTACTATGTCTATCGCATCGAGGGCGACGGCAACGCGACCCGCTACGGCGCCAATGTCGGCCGCGACGGCTTCCGCTGGAGCGGCGACGCCTATGTCGGGCGCAAGTCGGAATGGGCGACCTGGACGCCGCCGCCGGAAATGATCAAGCGCCAGCCCGAAGCGGCGAAATATGCGCGCGGCATGCCGGGCGGCCTCGACAACCCGCTCGGCGCCCGCACGCTGCACCTCTACCAGAACGGTCGCTACACGCTCTACACGATCTATGCGTCGAGCGACCCGGAGACGATCGGCTCCGGCATCACCAGCGGCTGCGTCGGCCTGCTGAGCCAGGACATGATCGATCTCTACGATCAGACCCCGGTGAAGACGAAGGTCGTCGTCCTCCCGGCCTGAACCGGCGCAGGAACCGAACCTTATCTCCCTGCAAGCCCCGGCCCTCGGCCGGGGTTTTTCATAGGGGTGGGATCATCTATGCCGACCGGCATGACCGAGCTCGTCATTCGCCCCGCGAAACAGGCCGACCTGGCCGCGCTTCAGGGTCTCTATCGCCATCTCATCCCGGAAGAGGCGCCCTGCCCCGATGAGAAGGCCGCCGACATCCTGGACCGGCTGCAGGCCTTCGAAGGCAGCGCCATCCTGGTCGGCCTCCTCGGCGCTGCGCTTGTAGTGAGCTGTACCGTGGTCGTCATCCCCAACCTGACGCGGGGCGGCACGCCCTACGCATTGATCGAGAACGTCGTTACGGACGCCGGCCACCGCAACAAGGGGCTGGGCAAGGCGATCCTGAAGGCGGCGCTCGATCGCGCCTGGGCCGCCGGGTGCTACAAGGCGATGCTCATGACCGGCTCGCAGAAGCCGTCCACGCTAGTCTTCTACGAGGCAGCCGGCTTCGAGCAGTCCAAGACCGGCTTCCAGGCCAGGCGGCTTCCGGCCCGCTCCGAATAGCGCGGCGACCCCGCCCAACGAAAAACCCCGGCCTCGCGGCCGGGGTTCGCAAACGCAACTGAACTCACAAAGCCCTGGCGACCTGTCGGCCGCCGGCCGAAATCACGCCTTCGGGGCGGTCGGGACGGCCGAAGCGGCCTTCGCGACGATGCCTTCGAACGGCTTGTAGGCGTCCTTGGCGAGAGCGGTGTAGAGCTCGCCCATCTTGGTGAGCTGGGCGACGGCGCCCTCGAACGAGGTCTTGATGAAGTCGGCCTGGATCTCCAGGGCCTTGTCGAAGGTCTTCACGCCAGCGAGCTTCTCGAGCGTGGCGGTGCCGGCCTCGAAGGACTTCTTGGCATAGTCGGTGGTCTCGACGGCGATCGCCTGGACACTCTTCGAGGTCGTGCCGAAAGCCTTCAGAGCGGCGTCGACATTGTCCTTGGAAGCCTTCTGGATGGTCTCGAACTGCTGGATCATGGGTCGTCTCCTGGCACTCTGCGGTGCCGCCTTAGGTGATGGGCCGGAAAGGCCCGATACGCTGCCCCAAGGTCGTGTGACCGTGATCACCACCGGGGACTGACTGCATATTGTGCATTGCAACATGAATGTCAAGAGAACGCTGCATTGCACCAAGCGCAGATCGTTCCGTTGGCAACCGTTCAAGTTTTAACGGCTCCGTAACCGCATCCGCCTAACCTCTCCAACTGTGTCCCCTGCGCCACGATGAGCCAGGCGCGGGATCGGCCCATGTTTGTGAGTTCGAGGCGGGTTCATGGTGTTTGGTTGCGTTGGGTTGCGGCGGTCGCGTCTGCGGACCGTTGCGGGTCTGATCGGTGTCGTCGCCATTGCGGCCACGATCGCCTCTTCCCCTGCCGAGGCGCGCAAGCGCCGGCACCATGCCGGTGGCGGCGGCTATACGCCCCCCTATGCGGCGATGGTGGTCGACGCGAAGACCGGCCGCACCTTGCATGCGGTCAACGAGGATGCCGCCCGCATCCCGGCCTCGCTGACCAAGGTCATGACGCTCTACATGCTGTTCGAGCAGATGGAGCGCGGCCGCTTCTCGATGGATTCCGAGCTCAAGGTCTCGTCCTATGCGGCCTCGCAGCCGCCGACCAAGCTCGGCCTGCGCGCCGGCTCGACCATCGCGGTCGAGGACGCGATCAAGAGCATGATCACGCTCTCGGCCAACGACTCCTCGGTCGTCGTCGCCGAGAACATCGCCGGCTCAGAGGAGGCTTTCGCCGACCAGATGACGCGCAAGGCGCGTTCGCTCGGCATGAGCTCGACCCGCTTCTACAATCCGCATGGCCTGCCCCATTCCCCTCCGAACCTGACGACGGCGCGCGATCTCACCATCCTCGCCCGCGCCATCCAGGAGCGCTTCCCGAAATACTATCCGCTGTTCTCGACGCGCGCCTTCCAGTACGGCAGCCGCACCATCCGCGGCCATAACCGCCTGCTCGGCAAGGTCGAAGGCGTCGACGGCATCAAGACCGGCTATACCCGCGCCTCCGGCTTCAACCTGATGACCTCGGCCAAGTCGGAAGGCCGCCACGTCGTCTCCGTCGTGCTCGGTGGCCGCTCCGGCGCCTCTCGTGACAAGATCATGACCGATCTCGTGCTGGCCAGCCTGCCGCGCGCCTCGACCAGCGGCCGCGCCTCGGTGATGATCGCCGAAGCCCCGGAGCCGGAGGAGCGTCCGCGTTCGATCCAGCAGGTCGCCGCGGCCGAGCCCGCGCCGATCCCGGTGCCGCGTCCGCGCCATCAGCAGCAGGCTGAAGAGCAGCCGCTCCCCGCCGCCGCCCGCGCCTATGCCCCGATGCCGACCACCACGCCGATCGCGCCGCCGCGCCCGGTCGCCGTCGCCGGTGGCCAGCCGCTCCAGATCTCCGGCATGCGCCCGGTCACCGCGACGACCACGCCGTCCGCCATGCGCTGGTCGATCGGCGCCCAGCCGGCCGATGCCAAGGTCCTGCGCCCGCCGGCAAATGTCGACGTCACCTCCTCGATCGCCAAGGCGCCCGAGCCCGCCGCCGAGCCGGTGAAGCTCGCCGAGGCCAAGGCCGAGATCCCTGCCGCCCCCGTCGCCCGCAAGGTCGAAGCAGCCCCCCCCAGGATCCAGGCGCCCGAGCCCGCTCCCGCCATGTCGCATCAGGCCGCGGTCGTCGCCTCCGGCAAATGGGTGATCCAGCTCGGCGCCACCGACGACGAGGGCAAGGCCAAGGAAATCCTGGCCCGCGCCAAGGCCAAGGCCTCGACCTCGCTCGCCAGCGCCTCCGCCTTCACCGAGAAGGTCGAGAAGGGCGGCTCCACCCTGTTCCGTGCCCGTTTCGCCGGCTTCGACGATCCGAAGGACGCGCAGAACGCCTGCACCCAATTGAAGCGCGGCGGCTTCTCCTGCTTCGCCACCCGAAGCTGACCAAGGACCCGGGAAAGGAGTTCACGACATGTCGCAGACCCACTCCCCGACCCCTTCGCTAGCGCTGCTTCAGAAGGACGTCCTTGGCCTGGTTGACGCGAGCGGCAAGGCCGCTGGTGCCCCCGGCATCCGGGTGGATGCGCTTCATCAGGGCTCGGTGGGCTTCGCGGATCGCCTCCTCGCCCGCCCCCGGCTGAAGCCCCAGGATATCGTAGGCCTCCTGCTGCGCCATCGCGCCCGCGCCCGGCGCGCCGCGCTGCCCCGCGTCACCATCACGCTGAGCGTCTTCACGCCAGCCGGGCGACCGGCGGTCGAGATATGCCTCTAGAAGCCGGGCCCCGTCCGCATCGCGATTAAGGCAATCGCGCATCAGCGCGGCAAGCTCCGTCAGATCGAGGCTGTCGAGCCCCCGCCCCGCATAGGGGCCGGCGGTGACGCGGCCCGCCATCGCGCCGCTGTCATGGTCGAGCTCCATGTCGAGCAGCGCAGACTTCACCTTCGACGTCGCACCCGGCGTCGGGCCTGAGCGATCGGCCCAGGGGAAGCGGATGCCACCGGGCCCGGTCGCACTCCAGCCGAGCAGCCAGGCACCGAGACCGCCGAGGAAGACGGCCATGTCCATCCGGCCGCGGACCATCAGCAATCCGGCCACACCGAGCGCGGCCACGCCGCCGCCGGTCTTCGCCAATCGCGCCAGCACCTTCGGATTGGCCCCGGCGAAGAGCTTCGCCAGCCACCAGACCAGGATCAGCACGGCAACGCCGTAGAGCAGGCTCACCGGCGGCCTCCGTCCATGGCCGCGATCAGCCCCTTCACGGCCGGGGTCGAGCCCGCCAACCGCAGCATCGCCTCGCGCCCGCCGGCAGCATAGGCCGCAGCGCCCCGCAGGAGATCGAGCAGGGACCCCGGCGCATTAACGTCGAAGCGGGCATGGGCGCCGCCGGTCAATCGCGCGATCGTCGCGAAGGCAGCGCTCGCCGCCGGATCATGCCCCTCCTGGAACACGAAGCCGCGGATGCCGCGCAGGCCGAGCTCCCCGGCCAGCGCCGCGAGCACATCGACATTCTCCTCCATCGCGTCGCCGACATAGACGAAGGCGCGCACCGGCACCGATTTCGCCTCGTCGCGAACATGGCGCAGCACCCGGGCAATCTGGGTCTGGCCGCCCTCGCAGGCGATCTTGCGCATCAGCCCGGTCAGGCGCGCGGGCTCGCCGACCCAACCCGAGGCCCGGCACTCGCCGATGCCCCTGAAATAGACAAGCTGCACCGCAAGCCCACCGCTTTGCGAGGTGACATCGAACATACGGGCCTGCAGCGAGCAGGCGAGATCCCAGGTGGGTTGGCGGCTCATCGTAGCGTCGAGCGCGAACACGAGCCGACCCGCCTGCCCCGTCGCCAAGGGCGCGAGCTGCTTCGCCGCGCCGAGAAAGCGGTCGATCTCGCCGGGCTGCGAATGGGCCGCTGGTGCGGTCGCGCCCGCCTTGCCGACGGCCTGGTCCCTCTTCTCGCTCATCGGCCCCTTCGATCCGCCTGAATCATCTCTCGATCCTGATATTGGCCATGGCGCCGGCATTTGCTACCCGTGCGCCGAACGGAGGGCGCGCCAGTGGCCGGGATCACGGTTTTCGAGACGGTTGCCGCGATGCGCGAGGCCGTGGCCGGCTGGCATGCCGCCGGAGAGAAGGTCGCGCTGGTGCCGACCATGGGCGCACTGCACGAGGGCCATATTGCGCTGGTCAGCGAAGGCCAGCGCCATGCGAAGCGGGTGATCGTGACGATCTTCGTCAACCCGACCCAGTTCGCGCCGCATGAGGATTTCAAGAAATATCCGCGCACCTTCGACGACGACTGCGCCAAGCTCGTCGCGGCGGGCGCCGACGCGGTCTTCTTCCCCTCCGTCGAGGAGATGTATCCCGCCGGCTTCGCCACGCGCGTGCTGCTGCTCGGCCCGGCCGCCGTCGGATTGGAGGACCGTTTCCGCCCGACGCATTTCGAGGGCGTCGCGACGATCTGCTGCAAGCTGTTCACGCAATCGCGGGCCGACTACGCGATCTTCGGCGAGAAGGACTACCAGCAGCTCAAGGTCGTGACCCGCATGGCCGCCGATCTCGACCTCGGCATCAAGATCGTCCCGCTGGCGACGATCCGCGAGGCTGACGGCCTCGCCATGTCCTCGCGCAACCGCTACCTCTCGGCCGAGCACCGGGCGCTCGCGCCCCTGCTTCAACGCGTGATGCAGGATCTCGCCATCCGCATTCGCAACCGCGACGACCTGTTCAAGGCGGTCGCCGATGCGCAAAACGAGATCATCGGCGCCGGCTTCGAGCTCGACTATCTGGAAGCGCGCCATGCCGAGACGCTGGCGCCGGTCACCTCGCTAGCGGACGGCCCGATCCGCCTGATCCTCGCCGCCCGCATCGGCAGCACGCGGCTGCTCGACAATATTCCGGTGTGAACCCCGTCATTCTCGGGCGCAGCGAAGCGAAGACCCGAGAATCTCATGACGAGAAGACACGGGGTTCCGAGATGCTCAGGGCTCAAACCCGAGGATGACGCCGCTCAACTACAGCAACCCCAGCCCCGCCAGCTCGCGCCGCAGCTCCTCCGGCATCTCGCCGACATCGCCGCCATGCTCGGAAAGGTCGCGCGGGGCGTCCTTGCCCTGCAGGTAGCGCCAGCCCTGGAAGGGCCGGAACGGCCGCGGCTCGACCGGCACCACGATCGGCTCCATCACCAGATGGCAGCGGCCGATGCCATCGGCGTCGGTGAAGGGGCGGATATCGGTGAGGCGCTGGCGCGCCGAGATCTGTCCCTTGATCACCCAGTAGAGCGAACCGCCGTCGAGGATTTCCTCGATCTTCTTCGGCACCATGCGCGTGGTGTGCAATTGCTCCGCCGGCTCGCCGCGGGCGCGCCGCTGCGCCTGGCGCTCGGCGATCCAGTCCTCGAGATCGCTGATCGATTCCGCACCGACGCAGAGCTTGAGCAGATGAAGGGACATGGCCACCAAATAAGCCTCGGCGTCACGTCCGGCCAGCCTCCGCAGCGCTTCTCCACAGCCCCGCGTCAGCGAGAATGCGAGAGCACGTTGACGAGCCGCCCGAACGGATCGCGCAGGAAGAAGCGCCGGACACCCCAAGGCTCGTCGGCCGGACCGTATGCGATCGCGAGCCCGGCTGCTTCGACCTTGCGCAGGACATCATCGAGATCGTCGACCTCGATCGAGAGGTCCGGAACCGGGGCGCCCGAACCGCCCTCGCTGGCGAAGCTGAGCTGCGGGCCGGCAGGATCGCCATCGGCCGCACAGGTCTGGATCCAACCGTGATCCATGACGGGGTGCATGCCAAAAATGTCGCCGTAGAAGGGTTTGGCCAGCCCGGGCTCGGCGGTTAGCATGTTCGCCACGATACGCTTCACCGTCATGCTCTTTTCCTCGACAGGCTACGGACGTTCCATCATGCGCGGACTTGCAGGCAAGGTCATTCTCGTCACCGGCTCCTCCACCGGCATCGGCTTCGCGATGGCCGAGCGCCTCGTCGCGGAAGGCGCCAAGGTGCTGATCCACGGCCGCGACGCGGCCGAAGTCGACGCGGCCGTCGCCCAGCTCGGCATGGCAACGGCCGGCGCGACCGGGGACCTCGCCGAGCCCGCGACGGCACAGGCCATCGTCGATGCAACCGTCGCCGCCTTCGGCCGCATCGACGGGCTCGTCAACAATGCCGGCATCTATCCGCGCGGCATCCTCGGCGAAACCACCGCCGCCTTCTTCGACCATATATTCGCGATCAACACCCGCGCGCCATTGCTTTGCGCCGAGACCGCGATCCGCGCCTTCCGCGCCCAGAAATCGCCGGGCGCGATCGTGACGGTCGGCTCGATCAACGCCTATTGCGGGCTCTCGAACCTCACGGTCTATTCGATGTCGAAGGGCGCGTTGATGACGATGACGCGCAACCTCGCCAATACGCTCGGCCCCGAGCGCATCCGCGCCAACCAGCTCAATGTCGGCTGGACCTGGACCGCCAACGAGGACGCGACCCAGCAGCGCGAGGGGCAGAAGCCCGGCTGGCAGAACCACGTTCCGCTGCGCCATGCCCCGACCGGCCGCATCATGCAACCGGAGGAGATCGCCGCCCACACCGCCTTCTGGCTCTCGGATGACAGCGCCCCGGTCTCCGGCCAGATCTACGAGGCCGAGCAGTTCCCGATCATCGGCCGCGGATGAGCGCTGTGCCTGCGCATATCTTCGAGCCCTGGCTGATCCGCTGGGGTCTCGTACCGGATGGCGAGCCGATCAGGACCCATGCCAGCCACCTGCTGCCCGTCCTTCAGGGCGGCGCGCCTGCGATGCTGAAACTGCCCGAGGTCGAGGACGAGCGGCGCGGCTACCTGCCACTTGAATACTGGAGCGGCAACGGCGCCGCCCGCCTGCTCGCCCGCAGCGAGCATGGCGAGGCAATGCTGATCGAACGCGCCACCGGCCGGCGCTCGCTCGCTTCCATGGCCCGCAGCGGCGCCAAAGGTGACGACGAAGCCACTGCCATCCTCTGCGACGCCATCGCAGCGTTGCAGAAGCCGCGCGGCCCTGTCCCCGCCGGGCTGATCCCGCTCGAGATCCGGTTCAGGGATCTGTTTCCGGCGGCTTCCAGGCGTGGTGGCTTGCTCGCCCGCGCCGCGACGGAGGCGAGCGCGCTCTTGCCGACCCAGCGAGACACCCTGCCGCTTCATGCCGACCTGCATCACGACAATGTTCTCGATTTCGAGGGGCGCGGCTGGCTGGCCATCGATCCGAAATCCGTGATCGGCGACCGCGCCTTCGAATACACGATCCTGTTCTGCGATCCCGATCTGGCCGATCCCGAGCCGCCGGTCGCCGTCGCGCCGGGCGCCTTCGAACGCCGGCTGGAGATCGTGCTGGCGAAATCGGGGCTGGAGCGGCAGCGATTGCTACGCTGGATCATCGCCTGGTGCGGGTTGTCGGCGAGCTGGTTCCTCGAAGACGAGGACCCTCTGGCGGAGATCAATCTCGCCATCGCGGAACGGGCGATCGTCGCTTTGGACGCATGCTAGGTTAGGGACCCAATCTGGAGCCCGCAGCGTTTTCTCGGAACCACGGCGTCATCCCGGGGGCTTTGCCCCGGGATCCATCAGAGGGCTCCGGAGCTCTACGATGGATCCCGGATCGGCGCCGCTATCGCGGCTTGTCCGGGATGACGCCGTGGTTCCGAGAAAATCAGCGCGCGCCAGCGGGACGCACCTGCGCCATCATCTCGGGCGAAGCGGAGCGTAAACCCAAGAATCTCCGGACGATACGGCACTGGTTTCCGAGATGCTCGGGTCAAGCCCGAGCATGACGGCAGCGCCCTGAATCAAAGCTTCAACAATCGCTCGCAAGCGACTCCACCGACTCGCCTATTCCCCCAGCACGACCACCTTCGCGCCCTCCGCGACCTGCCCGCCCGGCTCGCCAACGACCTCGCTGACCGTGCCGTCCCGCGGGGCGGTCAAGACGTGCTCCATCTTCATGGCCTCGACGATGGCGAGACGCTGGCCCTTGGTCACGGCCTCACCCGGTGCGACGAACAGCGCGACGAGCTTGCCATGCATCGGCGCCTTGACGACGCCCCCTGAGCCGGCCGCCGCATCGAGATCGACGCCGAACGGATCGAACAGCGAAACCGCCGTCTGCCGGCCGTGATGCAGCGCGAACCAGATGCCGCCCTCGCCCTCGGCCAGCGCGATCTCATGCTCGCCCTCGCCGATCTCATGGCCGGGCAGGCTGACGCGCGCATCGTCCCCATGCCACTCGATCCGCGCCTCGACGCGCTCGCCATCGACCGTCAATGGCAGACCCAGTGGCTGGCGCGGCATCAGCGAGAAGGCGTCGGGGTCGAGCCAGGCCGAACGGGATTCACCTTCCGCCCGGCCCGCCGCCACGATCATGACGGCCGCCTGCCGCTCCTCCTCGAGCTGCAAGGCGGCGGCGGCCACGGCCGCGGCATCGAGCGGCTGCGGCTCGGCGCCGAGCGCGCTGATATTGCGATCGATGAAGCCGGTATCGAACGGGCCGTTCCGGAAGCCCTCCGCCTCGGTCAGCTTCTTCAGGAAGGCAAGATTGGTGCGCGGGCCGGCGACCACCGTTTCGCCCAAAGCCGCACCCAGCCGGTCGAGAGCCTCGTCGCGGGTCGTGCCATGGGCGATCACCTTGGCGATCATCGGATCGTAGAACGGCGTCACCGTATCGCCGGCCTCGACGCCGGTATCGATGCGGATGCCCTCACCCTCCGGGAATTGCAGCGCCCAGAGCTTGCCGGTCGACGGCAGGAAGCCCTTTTCGGGGTCTTCGGCATAGAGACGCGCTTCGACGGCATGGCCGGTGGCCGAAACATCGGCTTGCGTGAAGCCGAGCGGCTCGCCGGCCGCGACCTTCAACTGCAGTTCGACGAGATCGAGCCCGGTGATCGCCTCGGTCACCGGATGCTCGACCTGAAGCCGCGTGTTCATCTCCATGAACCAGAAGCCGTCGGCCTTCAGCCCGTCACGCCCGTCCGCGATGAACTCGACCGTGCCGGCCCCGACATAGCCGACGGCCCTGGCGGCCTCGGTCGCGGCCTTGCCCATGGCGGCGCGAACCTCGGCACTCATACCCGGCGCCGGCGCCTCCTCGATCACCTTCTGGTGCCGGCGCTGGAGCGAGCAGTCGCGCTCGTAGAGATGCACGACATTTCCGTGGCTGTCGCCGAAGACCTGGATTTCGACATGGCGCGGCGAGAGCACGTATTTCTCGACCAGCACGCGCGCATCGCCGAAGGCGTTCTGCCCCTCGCGCTGGGCGCTGGTGAGCGCATCGTCGAAATCCTCGGGCCGGTCGACCTTCTTCATGCCCTTGCCGCCGCCGCCGGCGACCGCCTTGATCAGCACGGGATAGCCGATGCGCCGTGCTTCCGAGCGGAGGAAATCGGCGCCTTGCTCGGCGCCGTGATAGCCGGGCACCACAGGCACGCTCGCTTTCTCGACCAGCGCCTTGGCGGCGTCCTTCAGGCCCATGGCCCGAATGGCGGAGGCCGGCGGGCCGACGAAGACGATGCCGGCCGCAGCGCAAGACTCAGCGAAATCGGCATTTTCCGACAGAAAGCCGTAGCCCGGATGGATACAGGCGGCGCCCGCCTTCTTCGCGACGGCGAGGATCTTGTCCGCATCGAGATAGCTCTCGCGGGCCGGCGCCGGGCCGATCAGATAGGCCTCGTCCGCCATCTGCACGAACAGCGCCTCGGCATCGGCCTCCGAATAGACGGCGATGGTGCGCAGGCCCAGCCGCCGGGCGGTACGGATCACGCGGCAGGCGATCTCGCCGCGATTGGCGATCAGGATGGAGGGCAGCTTGGCGGCGATCGTCATGGCGGCGGCATCCTCAGAAGACGTGCCGCCTTTATAGCCCGCCCGCGGCGTCTGTCTGCGCCTTGTTGCGCAAACCGGATTGGGACGCTTCCGAATTCGCGCTCCGCCGCAGCGAACGCCAGATCGCCCATGTCGCCTGGAAGCAGATGCCGGCAACAACGAGGTCGAACAGATATTCCGGCCAGCGCACCGGCGCGACGCGGGCGGCAAGCCCGACCAGCGCGAAGCCGGTCGTCGAGATCGTGTCGTTGCGGCTCGACAGCCAGGTCGCCTTGATCACCGGGTTCTGCTCGCGCCGGAAGCGCCAGAGCGCGCCAACGACGAGGAAGGCGATCACGATCGCGCTCGCCGCCGCGAAGCCCAGCGTCCAGATTTCGATCGGCCGCGGCCGGACGATCTTGTCCC
>NZ_JAELTI010000353.1 GCF_016428755.1 Allobosea sp. ASV33 | reverse complement strand
CCCCCCCCCCCCCCCCCCCCCCCCCCCCCCCCCCCCCCCCCCCCCCCCCCCCCCCCCCCCCCCCCCCCCCCCCCCCCCCCCCCCCCCCCCCCCCCCCCCCCCTTTTACACGCAGAAGACGGCATACGAGATCGCGCCTAGAGTCTCGTGGGCTCGGAGATGTGTATAAGAGACAGGCGCATAGGCGGCCCATTCGTGCCAGGTGCGGATCGGGCGTGTGATGGCGCGCGGCTCCGCCGCCTGGAGTGGCGGCAAGGCGAACAGGCCGAAATCCAGGCCTTGTCCGCGCCTGACCGCATAGAC
>NZ_JAELTI010000352.1 GCF_016428755.1 Allobosea sp. ASV33 | reverse complement strand
CGTCCTCAAGGCTGACGCGTCGGTGGCCTCCGGCCGGACGTTGAAGGCCATCGCGGCGGGCCGCGGGCGCTCGCCCAAGCCCTTCCTGCTGGCCGAACAGGCCATCGACGCCGATGCGGTCTGGGACCTGTCTCTTATACACATCTCCGAGCCCACGAGACTCTAGGCGCGATCGCGTATGCCGTCTTCTGCTTGAAAACGGGGGGGGGGGGGGGGGGGGGGGGGGGGGGGGGGGGGGGGGGGGGGGGGGGGGGGGGGGGGGGGGGGGGGGGGGGGGGGGGGGGGGGGGGGGGGGGGGGGGG
>NZ_JAELTI010000351.1 GCF_016428755.1 Allobosea sp. ASV33 | reverse complement strand
CCCCCCCCCCCCCCCCCCCCCCCCCCCCCCCCCCCCCCCCCCCCCCCCCCCCCCCCCCCCCCCCCCCCCCCCCCCCCCCCCCCCCCCCCCCCCCCCCCCCCCTTTTTCACGCAGACGACGGCATACGAGATCGCGCCTAGAGTCTCGTGGGCTCGGAGATGTGTATAAGAGACAGCTGCTGGACCGCGCCCGCGACGAGGGGCTGATCCGCGTCGTGCTGATCCATCACCCGCCCTATGTCGGCGGCGCCAAGCGTGGGCGCGAGCTGGTCGATGCCGCCGCCTTCGAGGCGATGCTCAAGC
>NZ_JAELTI010000350.1 GCF_016428755.1 Allobosea sp. ASV33 | reverse complement strand
CGGGAAGGAAGCATCGGCGATATCCGCCTGCGTCTGCGCGATGCAAGGCGCCAGCGCTGAAATCGGCACGCAGACATCGGTGCTCCAGAGCTTGGCATTCGGGCGCAAGGCCTGAACGGCATAGTGGCTGTCTCTTATACACATCTCCGAGCCCACGAGACTCTAGGCGCGATCGCGTATGCCGTCTTCTGGTTGAAAAGGGGGGGGGGGGGGGGGGGGGGGGGGGGGGGGGGGGGGGGGGGGGGGGGGGGGGGGGGGGGGGGGGGGGGGGGGGGGGGGGGGGGGGGGGGGGGGGGGGGGGG
>NZ_JAELTI010000349.1 GCF_016428755.1 Allobosea sp. ASV33 | reverse complement strand
CCCCCCCCCCCCCCCCCCCCCCCCCCCCCCCCCCCCCCCCCCCCCCCCCCCCCCCCCCCCCCCCCCCCCCCCCCCCCCCCCCCCCCCCCCCCCCCCCCCCCTTTTTTCACGCAGAAGACGGCATACGAGATCGCGCCTAGAGTCTCGTGGGCTCGGAGATGTGTATAAGAGACAGGTGCCGAGCCGCCCCGTCTCGTGGTATTGCCGGGCGGGCGGGCCTGAGCGGAACGATACGTTAACCGAAACCCGCCTAGGATCGCCGGGGAATCTAGGTCGGGTATTGATGCTGAGCGCCCTCAAAA
>NZ_JAELTI010000348.1 GCF_016428755.1 Allobosea sp. ASV33 | reverse complement strand
CCCCCCCCCCCCCCCCCCCCCCCCCCCCCCCCCCCCCCCCCCCCCCCCCCCCCCCCCCCCCCCCCCCCCCCCCCCCCCCCCCCCCCCCCCCCCCCCCCCCCCCTTTTCACGCCGAAGACGGCATACGCGATCGCGCCTAGAGTCTCGTGGGCTCGGAGATGTGTATAAGAGACAGGCGCAGGGGCGCGTCCGCCATGCCGGGGCCTTTCCGGAACTGGAGGACGAAATGTGCGCCTTCGGGCCGCGCGGCCTGGAAACCGGCCGCTCGCCGGACCGGCTCGACGCGCTCGTCTGGGCGCTGA
>NZ_JAELTI010000347.1 GCF_016428755.1 Allobosea sp. ASV33 | reverse complement strand
CCCCCCCCCCCCCCCCCCCCCCCCCCCCCCCCCCCCCCCCCCCCCCCCCCCCCCCCCCCCCCCCCCCCCCCCCCCCCCCCCCCCCCCCCCCCCCCCCCCCCTCTTTTCAAGCCGAAGACGGCATACGAGATCGCGCCTAGAGTCTCGTGGGCTCGGAGATGTGTATAAGAGACAGGCCTTCACCATCGCCTATGTCATCGAGGCGAAGCCGCATCCGAACGCCGACCGCCTGCGCGTCTGCATGGTCGATACCGGCGCGGGCGAACCCGTGCAGGTCGTCTGCGGCGCGCCGAACGCCCGCA
>NZ_JAELTI010000004.1 GCF_016428755.1 Allobosea sp. ASV33 | reverse complement strand
CATGCTTGCCGGCGGGCAGCATCGTGACGACGACCTCCGCATCCGCGACGGCTTCCTTGGCCGAGCCGGCGATACCGACGCCCATCTCGGCCGCAGCGTCCTTCGACGCCTGCACGAGGTCGAAAGCTTTGACGGCATGCCCCGCCTTGACGAGGTTCCCGGCCATCGGGCCGCCCATATTGCCGAGGCCGATGAAGGCGATATTGGTCATGGCTTAAACCTCATCTTTTTGGACGAAACTCTGCGATTTGGAGTCGAAGCGGCGAATTTTATCGCTGGTTTCTTCTAGAGGCACTCTGCGGTTGATCGCGGGATTGTGCTTCGTCGTGCCTCGCGGTTGTTCACGCCACGCGTTCCAGAACCAGCAAGCGCCCCACCCGATTCCCACTCCGATCATACCAGTCGAAATCGTTGATTTTTCGATGGAAAAGAACTTTGCCAAAAATGCCGTAAGGGCACCTAAAAGGGCGGTGCCAATCAAATAAACGACAAGTTGCCGAAAGAAACCCATGCCGCTTCTCCCACGTCAGTTCCCCTTGGACCGGCCCACCAGCCCGCGCGCGACGATCATCCGCATCACCTCGTTGGTCCCCTCGAGGATCTGGTGGACGCGCAGGTCGCGGACGATCTTCTCGATGCCGTAATCGGCGAGATAGCCGTAGCCGCCGTGGATCTGGAGGGCGTGGTTGGCGACCTCGAAACCGGTATCGGTGGCGATGCGCTTGGCCATGGCGCAGAGCTTGGTCGCATCCGGCGTCTTGGCATCGAGCGCCGCCGCCGCGCGCCAGAGCAGGCTGCGGGCCGCCTCCAGCTCGGTGGCCATGTCGGCGAGCTTGAACTGCAGGGCCTGGAAATCGGCGATGGCCGAGCCGAAGGCTTTCCGCTCCTTGGCATAGGCGAGCGAGCGGTCGAGCGCGCCCTGCGCGCCGCCGAGCGAGCAGGCGCCGATATTGAGCCGGCCGCCGTCGAGCCCGGCCATGGCGATCTTGAAGCCGATGCCCTCGGGGCCGAGGCGGTTGGCCACCGGCACGCGGCAGTTTTCGAAGATCACGGCCCGTGTCGGCTGGGCGTTCCAGCCCATCTTCTTCTCGTTGGCGCCGAAGGAGAGGCCGGGCGTATCCTTCTCGACGACGATGGTCGAAATACCTCCCGGACCAGCCTCGCCGGTGCGCGCCATCACGACATAGATGTCGGAGACGCCGGCGCCCGAGATGAACTGCTTCTGCCCGTCGAGGATGTAGTGGTCGCCGTCTAGCACCGCTTTCGTCTTCAGCGCGGCGGCGTCCGAGCCGGCGCCGGGCTCGGTCAGGCAGTAGCTCGCCAGATGCTCCATGGTGCAGAGCTTCGGCAGGAAGCGCTGCCGCTGCTCGTCCGAGCCGTAGCGGTCGATCATCCAGGCGCACATGTTGTGGATCGAGATATAGGCCGCGACCGTCGGGCAGCCCGTCGACAGCGCCTCGAAGATCAGCGCCGCGTCGAGCCGGGTCAGGCCGGAGCCGCCGACATCGTCGCGGATATAGATGCCGCCCATGCCGAGCGCGGCGGCGGCGCGCATCTCCTCGACCGGGAAATGCTTCTCCTCGTCCCAGCGCGCGGCGTGGGGGGCCAGTGTCTCGGCAGCGAAATCCTGCGCCATGTCGCGGATGGCGATCTGGTCCTCGGTCAGGGAAAACGGGCTCAAGGCTTGCGCTCCTGGGTCTTGAGGGCGGGCCGCGGCGTCGCGGCTTGAGGGCGTGGAGGCTGCGGATAGGCCCCCTCATAAGACTTGGCGTGTCCGCGATGCGGCGATCGGGCGGAATCGAGGGCGACGAAATCCTCGGGCCTCGCCGGCTCCCCGGCCTTGCCGATGAAGACGCGCGGCCCCTTGTCGGTCACCACCACGTCGCCATAGGCGAGGTCACCGCCAAGAAATGTCTCGACCGTGACGGGCGGAGGCGGGGGCGGGGGCAGGCTGGCTTCCAGTTCCCGCCGCAGCCGGTTCTCCTCGATGATGCGCGCCGCATGCGCCTTGCTGCGCTGGCGGGTTTCCTCGATCCCGCTTTGCCAGAGCCGGCGGCAATGGCCGCGCTGAGCGTCGTCGAGCGTCAGATGCTCGACGACGCCCGTTTCGCACAAGGCATCGTCGGGAGAGGCCGCGGGCAGAGCATCCTGCGCGGCCGCCGGCACCGTCAGGCCGCAGAGGAGGACGAGCGACGATGCGATGGTCCGCAGCGGTCGCTCCATGGCCTCCTCCGTCGGTGGCGCCTCAGTTCATCGTCGGGATGACGAAGCTCGCACCGTCCTTGATACCGCTCGGCCAGCGCGCCGTCACCGTCTTGGTCTTGGTGTAGAAGCGGATCGAGTCCGGGCCGTGCTGGTTGAGGTCGCCGAAGGAGGAGCGCTTCCAGCCGCCGAAGGTGTAATAGGCCAGCGGAACCGGGATCGGCAGGTTGATGCCGACCATGCCGACCTGGACCTTCGAGGCGAAGTCGCGCGCCGCATCGCCGTCGCGGGTGAAGATCGCGGTGCCGTTGCCGTATTCGTGATCGTTGGTGAGCTTCAGCGCCTCTTCATAGGTGTCGGCGCGCAGCACCGAGAGCACCGGCCCGAAGATTTCTTCCTTGTAGATGCGCATGTCCTTGGTGACGTTGTCGAACAGGCAGCCGCCGACATAGAAGCCGTTCTCGTAGCCCTGCATCTTGAAGTCGCGGCCGTCGACCAGGAGCTTGGCGCCTTCCTGGACGCCGATATCGACGTATTGCTTGATCTTCTCCATCGCCGCTTTGGTCACGACCGGGCCGTAATCGGCATTGACGTCGGTCGAGGGACCGATCTTCAGGCTCTCGACGCGCGGGATCAGGCGCTTGACCAGCTCGTCGGCAGTGCCCTTGCCGACGGGGACGGCGACCGAGATCGCCATGCAGCGCTCGCCGGCAGAGCCGTAGCCGGCGCCGATCAGGGCGTCGACCGTCTGGTCCATGTCGGCGTCCGGCATGATGATCATGTGGTTCTTGGCGCCGCCGAAGCACTGCACGCGCTTACCGTTGGCGCAGCCGCGGCTGTAGATGTACTCCGCGATCGGGGTCGAGCCGACGAAGCCGACGGCCTTGATCTCGGGATTGTCGAGGATGGCGTCGACCGATTCCTTGTCGCCGTTGACGACGTTGAGGATGCCGGGAGGGCCGCCGGCCTCGATGAAGAGCTCGGCGAGGCGCATCGGCACGCCCGGGTCGCGCTCGGAGGGCTTCAGGATGAAGGCGTTGCCGCAGGCGATCGCGGGGCCGAGTTTCCAGAGCGGGATCATCGCCGGGAAGTTGAACGGCGTGATGCCGGCGCAGACGCCGAGCGGCTGGCGCATCGAGTAGATGTCGATGCCGGGGCCGGCGCCGTCGGTGTACTCGCCCTTCATCAGGCCGGGCACGCCGAGCGAATATTCGATCACCTCGACGCCGCGCTGGATGTCGCCCTTGGCGTCGGGAATGGTCTTGCCGTGCTCGCGGGCGAGTAACTCGGCGAGCTCGTCGTTGTTCTGCGCGATCAGGTCAAGGAACTTCATCAGCACGCGGGCGCGGCGCTGCGGATTGGTCGCGGCCCATTTCGGCTGCGCCTCGGCAGCATTCTGCACGGCGGCGTGGAGTTCGGCGGTCGAGGCGAGGGCGACCTTGCCGATGATCGTGCCGTCCATCGGCTGGTAGATGTCGGCCGTGCGGCCCGAGGTGCCCGCGACATGCTTGCCGCCGATGAAATGCCCAACCTGACGCATCGCGCCCTCCCTACGAACTGATGGTGTGTTGATCTTGTCACCTCCCTACCATTCTCGTTTGCGCACGGCTATAGCGACAGTGAAACGCCGGTCGTGCGAAAACACGAATATGGGAGAGAGCCTTGGAGCGCTTCGACTGGGACGACCTCCGCTTCTTTCTGGCCGTGGCGCGCTCGGGCCGGCTCACCGCCGCCGCGCGCCGCCTCGGCGCCGACCACGCCACCGTCTCGCGCCGGATCACCTCGCTGGAGGAGGCGCTGAAGGCCAAGCTCTTCGAGCGCCGCCCGCAGGGCTACACGCTGACGGCCCATGGCGAGCGCCTGCTCGCCAAGGCCGAGAGCATGGAGACCGAAGCGTTGGCGATCCAGAGCGATATCGGCGGTGCCGACATGGCGCTCTCCGGCACGGTCAGGATCGGCGCGCCCGACGGGTTCGGCACCTCGTTCCTGGCGCCGCGCCTGGCATTGTTCGGCAAGTCCTATCCGGGGCTGGAGATCCAGCTCATCGCCATGCCGCGCCTGCTTTCGTTGTCGAAGCGCGAGGCCGATGTCGCGATCACGCTCGCCCCGCCGAAGGAGGGCAAGGTCGTCGCCCGCAAGCTCTCCGACTACCGCCTCGGGCTCTATGCTTCCCCGGAATACCTGGCCGCGGTGCCGCCGGTGACCAAGCCGGAGGATCTCTTCGAGCACCGCATCATCGGCTATATCGACGACCTCATCTTCTCGCCGGAGCTCGACTATCTCGACGAGGTCGCCAAGGGCCTGCGCGCCCATGTCCAGAGTTCGAGCGTCATCGCCCAGATGAATGCGGTGACGGCAGGTGCCGGCATCGGCGTGATCCATCACTTCATGGCGGAAGGGGAGAAGCGGCTCGTGCCCGTCCTGCCCGAGACGGTCTCGATCACGCGCTCCTTCTGGCTGCTCGTCCATGCCGACCTGAAGGACGTCGCGCGGGTTCGCGCCATCGTCGATTTCGTCGTTCGCGAGGTTAAGGCCTCGCGCGCCTTGCTGCTGGGCGAGCAGAGGCCGGAGGCCCGCATCGCGGCGGAATGACGTGGCGAGGACGGCGCCGGACCCGGTTCCCAGGCCGTTTCGACGTGGTTGGCCTATGGCTTGAGCCGCAGCCCGTCGTAATAGGCGGCAAGGAAGCGTTCGGACGATATGAGATCGGCGAGAGCTCGCAGGTTTGCGGCCACCGTCGGGCCGAGTGTCGTCTCGATCCGGCCATTGGCATCGGCCCAGCGCGAGACGGCCTGCTGCATGAGGCTTCGGCCGGCAGGGGTAAGGGTCGCCCGCTTGCTGCGCCGGTCTTCCAGATCGGGGTGAAGCGCGACGAGACCGTCCCGCACCAGCGGGCGCAACGCATGGGTCAGCGCCGAGATCTGGACCAACTGATGCGTCGCGACCGCGTTGAGCGTCGGCCCCCTGTCCTGTTCACTGAGCTGGTTGATGGCGACGAGCAGCCCGAACTGAGTGGCCTTGAGGCCGAGCGGAGAGATGGCGTCGTCATAAAGCTGGCCGAGGCGTCGCGTCGCGCGGCGCAGGGCGGTGTTCGTGCAGGCGATGGCGAGCGGGGCTTCCGGTCCGATTCCGGGAGCGATGCCGTCATCCGCCTCATTGGCCGGAAACTGATCCATGGTCCTAAAATAATTGAGCCCCACACTATTGAAAGAGGGGTGATCTGCTCCATTTGATTGAGCGCTCAACAAAAAGATTGAGCACTCAATCAAATAGGGTTTCCATCATGAGCACGCTTTCTCAACGCAAGCTCGCCGTCATCACCGGCGCATCGGCCGGTATCGGCGCCGTCTACGCCGACCGGCTCGCAGCCCGCGGCTATGATCTGCTGCTGATCGCGCGCCGGCGCGACCGGCTGCAGGAGGTCGCTGACCGCATCGTCTCAGCCCATGGTCGCAACGTCGAGCTTTTGGTCGCCGATCTCGCGGACGAGGCTGATCTCGCACGGGTCGAGCAGGATCTCGCCTCGCGCGGCGATATCGAGCTGTTCGTCAACAATGCCGGCATCGCCCGTTTCGCACCGATCGCGAAGGGCTCTGTTGCGGATTCGGTCGCGCAGATCGCGTTGAACGTCACGGCGTTGACGCGGCTGACCCATGCTGTCTTGCCGGGCCTCGTCGCCCGCGACCGCGGCACGATCGTCAATATAGCCTCGATCCTCAGCCTCCACACGCTGCCCCATAGCGCGGTCTACAGCGCGACCAAGGCGTTCGTGTTGGCCTTCTCGCGCGGCCTGCAGGCGGAAGTCGCGGGGACGGGTGTGAAGGTCCAGAGCGTGCATCCCCCGGCGACGGCGACCGACATCTGGGAGCTTGCGGGCGTGCCGCTGGAAAGCTTCGATCCCGAGAAGGTCATGGTCGTGGATGAACTCGTCGATGCGGCACTGGCCGGGCTCGACCATGGCGAGACCATCACCTGGCCGTCGGTCGCAGACGAAGGACTCTGGGCTGGCTTCGAGCAGGCTCGCGCCGCCATCGTCGCGGCATCGCAGACCCGCAAGCCGGCACCCCGTTACGTCGCCTGAGAAGAATGGCCCAAAGGCAAGCCGCTTCGCCGAGAGGCGGCTTGCCCTGACTCAGGCAGCAGCGGTGCGAACCTTGTCGCGCCCGTCCTGCTTGGCGACATAGAGCGCCTCGTCCGCCTGGCCGAGGCAGGTTTCGAGCATGGCGTCGGGCGCGAGCGCGGCGACGCCGATCGAGACCGTGAGTGGCAGGGTTTCCCCGTTGATGACGAGCGGCGTGCCGGCGATGGCCGCGCGGATGTCGCCGCACAGGCGCTCGGCCTCGGCGAGATCGGCGCCGGGGAAGATGATGGCGAATTCCTCGCCGCCGATCCGGGCGAGCAGGTTGAAACCGCGCTCCGCCGTGGCACCGAGTATCCTGGCGACGGCCGTCAGCGCCTTGTCGCCGCCGTCATGGCCGTGGCGGTCGTTGAGCCGCTTGAAATGATCGATGTCGAGAATGGCGACCGAGATCGGCAGGCCCATCTCGCGGGCCTCGCAGACAAGCTGCCGGCCGCGCGCGAAGAAATGGCGGCGGTTGAACAGGCCGGTGAGGAAGTCCCGCGCCGCGAGATCCTGCAATTGCCGGAGTTGGTCCAGCACCTCGACATTGGAGGCGATGCGGCATTGCAGCTCCTCCAGCACGAAGGGGCGCGAAACGAAATCATGCGCGCCGGCCTTGAGGAAGCCCGCCGAGGTCTGCCGGTCGGTCGAGGAGGAGATGCCGAGGACGCGCACGGCCGGATGATGCCGGCGGATGCGCCGCGCCAGCTCGAACCCGTCCATGTCGGGCATGTAATAGTCGCTGACCACGAGCTGGATATCGGGGTTGCTCTCCAGGATCGCGAGCGCTTCCTGCCCGGACCCGGCCTCGACCACGGCATATTGCTGGATCGACAGCATGCGCGCGAGGACCTTGCGGGTCGTACGGGTGTCGTCGACCACGAGGATGCGGGTGTTGCGGTTGTTCAGCGCCCGCTTGACCGTGCCGACGATATTGGGAAGCGCGAACTCGTTGTCCTTGAGGACGTAATCGATGACCTCCCGCTCCATGATCCGCCCGCGGGTGGCGAGATCGAAGGTCGCGGTGAACACGACCGAGGGGATGCCGTGCGTCACGGTCCAGTCGAGCGCCTCGCCGCGCGGCGCGTCGGGCAGGTTGAGGTCGACCACGGCGATGGCATAGGCGCCGGGCGCTGCGACGATGAGATCGCTGACCTCTTTCAGTGAAGCGCAGGTCGTCACCGGCAGCCCGGTCTCGGCCTGGAGGAGCTGCCGCAGCGCGAGCGAGAAGGTTCGGGAATCCTCGATGACGAGGATCTTGCGGTCGTCCGGTACGGGCTCTGGCCTGGCCTGTAGTGTCTGATGGGCACCCATGCTCCATCTAGGGCGCCCGCAAGTTTAATTTTCCGTCACATCTGCCTGGCGGACCCGTGCCTGGGCCGTCAAATCTGCCAAGGCAGGATGTTGTGCTGCCGGTTGCGGCCGATCAGGTCGAGCGCCAGCATGACGACGAGGATGACGGCGCAGGCGCTGATCGCCACGGCCGCAGCCTCGCCCGCGAGGCCCGCTTCCTTGAGGCTGAACAGCACGACGCCGAGCGTCTCCGTGCCGGAGGACCAGAGCAGGGCCGAGACGGTGAGCTCGTTGAAGGCGACGAGGAAGACCATCAGCGCCGAGACGGCTGCCGCCGGCGCCAGGATCGGCGCGATGACGAAGCGCAGCATCTGCATGAGGCTGGCGCCGTCGAGCTTCGCGGCATCCTCGTGATGCGCCTCGATCTGTGCCATGGCGGCGACCGGCGCCTTCAGCGCCAGCGGCAGGAAGCGGGCGAGATAGGCGAAGAGGATGATGAAGGGCGTGCCGTAGATGCTGATGCCGATCAGCGGCAGCGGCTTCAGGAAGATCAGGATGCAGGCGATGGCCAGCACGATGCCGGGCAAGGCATAGGGCAATTCGATCATCAGCTCGACGGCGCGCCTGATCTTGCCGAGCCGCCGTTCCAGCCCATAGGCGAAGACGATGGCGAGGGCGGCGAGGATCAGTGCGGCGCTGCCGGCGAAGAGCAGCGAGTTGCGGAAGGCGCGTATCGTCGCGGCCTGGCGCAGCAAAACCTCACTGAACTTGTCGAAGGTCAGCGTCTGCCAGGAGAGCGGCACGCCGAGCGCCGGCGTCAGTGCTTCGCTCAACAGGGCGAGCAGCGGCAGCCCGAGCTTCAGGACGAGCAGCAACCACAGGCCCGCGGCGGCGAAGGGGCGGGCCGGCCCGAGCAGCCAATAGGCCTCCAGCGGCCGTTCGATCTCGACCTTGCCGCGCTGCCCCCGTGCGGCGAGAGCGCTCGCGGCGACGCCGAGCGCGGCGACGACACCGACCAGCACGGCGAGAGCCGCGGTCTCGCCGAGGCTCGACGGCCCGAAGCTCGACAGCCGGCGATAGATGAGCGTCGGCAGCGTCAGGTAATTGACCGGCAGGCCGAGCAGCGCGGGGATGCCGAAATTGCCGACGCCCGCGACGAAGGCGATCAGGCCTGCCGCGATGATCTGCGGCCTCAGCACCGGAATGATGATCCGGGTGGTGATGGTCATGGGCGCGGCGCCTTCCATCTGGGCCGCCTCGACCAGCGATTGCGGGATGCTGCGCAGGCCGGTCCAGAGCGTGATCGCGACCAGCGGCGCATGGTGCATCGCCATGACGAGGATGATGCCGCCGCGGCCCAGAAGCGGGTTCGGCGTGCCCGGCGGCGGCGCGAGGCCGATCAGCGCGAGGATCTGCGAGTTCGGCGCGAGCAGGCTCAGGAAGGCCAGCGCCGCGATTTGCGGCGCGATCATCATCGAGAAGACGAAGGCGAAGGCGAGCGGGCGCTTGCCTCTGACATCGGTGACGCCGAGCGCCAGCGCGACGATGCCGCCGACGAGGAGCGCGCCGAGGGCCGAGAGGCTCGCGGTTTCCAGCGTATGCCAACTCGCGGTGAGGGCCGCCCGGCTCGTCATCTCGGTGAAGGCTTCGCGCGGCGCGAAGCGCCAGCCGGGTGCGAAGGCGGCCACGACCAGCCGGAAGAGGGGCAAGCCGCCGAGGATGAGCGCGACCGCGACGACGAGCGCCGGCAGGCCCCAGCCGTCCGGCAGCCGCAGCGGGGGCAGGGGCGGGGCGGCCGGGGTGGGCCCCCGCTTCACGTTTCGGTCGATGGCCAGCGTCATTGCGCTGGCGCGCTTAGCATGGAAGCGGCCTTGGAGCCTCCAACAAAACCCATCGAGACCTCCGGGTTTTTTTTAGGGGCTCTTACTCGAAGATCGCACTGAAGCGCTTGCGGGCGGCGGTTTCCTCGGCGAGCGCCTTGGCGGCGTCGAAGGCCATCAGCTTGATCGCGCTGCGGGCGGGATAGCCGGCCGGCAGGGCGACGTCGGGATGGGCGGCGACATAGCCCTGCTTCAGCGCGAGCGCCTGGCCCTCGGCGGAGAGCAGGAAATCGATGAAGGCCTTGGCGGCGTCCGGATTCCGGGTGGTCTTCAGGATGGCGACGGGCTCGCTGACGGCGGAGACGCCCTCGCTCGGGAAGACGAACTCGACCGGCGCGCCCTTGGCCTTCTCGCGGATCGGCATGAAGTCGACGATCATGCCGTAGAGCTTCTCGCCGGTGGCGACCTGGCGCAGGATGTCGCCATTGGCGCCGGCGGCGAGCGTGCCGTTCTCCTTGAGCTTCTCGTAGAAGCCCCAGCCGTCGCCGAGATTGCTGGTGAGCGTGATCGTGTGGATCAGCGCGGCGCCCGAGTTCAGCGGGCTCGGCATCGCCAACTGGTTCTTGGCTTCCGGCTTGGTGAGGTCGGCCCAGCTCGCGGGCTTCATCGCCGCCCGGGTGTTGTAGACGATGCCGGTGGTGATCAGCTTGGTCGCGAACCACATCTTCTGGGGATCGTGGATGCCGGCCGGATAGGCGCCGACATCCGCCTTGTCATGGGCAAGAAGGCGGCCCTCCTTCTTGAGGCCCTCCATCGTCACCGCATCGGCGATCAGCAGCACGTCCGCCTGCGGGGCACCGGCCTCGAACTCGGCTTTCAGCTTCGCCATCACGCGCGGCGTGCCGTCGCGCACGAAGGAGACATCGACCTTGGGGTATTTCGCCTTGAAGGCGTCGATCGTCTGCTGGGCGTCGGTATTGGGCTGGCTGGTATAGAGCACCAGCTTGCCTTCGACGGCGAAGGCTTGCGACGCAGCCGCGAGGCCGGCGGCAATGATGAAGGCGCTCAGGGCCGTGCGCTGCATCTGAAAACTCCGTCTCGTGATCGCGGCTGCGAGTTGGCGCTGCCGGTAGTCCTGTCACATGACAGTTCCATGAAACCGGTCTTCATTTCCACGCCGTGGGCGCGTTGCATACCCTGGAATTAAAAATACTATTTGGCGAGATTCCGCCGGCTTGTTTTGAACGGGGATTTTCGACTAGGGTCGCGGCAAGACGATCATAAGGTCGCTTTAAAACGGTTTAGATGGGAGGATATTCGATGAAGCTGGTTCGGCATTTCGCCATGGGGACGGCTGTCGCGGCGGTGCTCGCAGGCTGGTCCGGCGCCGCCATGGCGCAGGAGACGCTGACGGCCTGGTTCACCAAGGGCTTCTACAAGGGCGAGGACGACGCGCTGCTCGCGGTCGTCGACAAATTCCAGAAGGCGACGGGCGTCAAGGTCGAACTCTCGCTCTACGCGACCGAGGATTGCGTCACGAAATCGGTCGGCGCTGTCGATGCCGGTACGCCGCCGGATGTCGGCTTCTGCACCACCTATGATTTCCGCACCACCGGCAAATGGGCATATGACGGCAAGCTTGAGGACGTCTCGGACGTGCTCGATCCGCTCAAGGGCGACATCCAGCCGATGGCGCTCTCGACCACCTTCCTGATGAACGGCAAGGCCGGCAAGAAGTCATACTATGCCTTCCCGGTCGAGCAGCAGATGATGCACATCACCTACTGGAAGGACATGCTGGAGGAGGCCGGCTTCAAGGAGGCCGACATCCCGAAGACCTGGGACGGCTACTGGGATTTCTGGTGCGACAAGGTCCAGGGCGCGATGCGCGCCAAGGGCAAGCGCATCTATGGCATCGGCCATCCGATGGGCATCGCCGCGTCCGACACCTTCTACTCGTTCCTGACCTTCGCCAACGCCTATAACGCCAAGGTCGTCGACGAGAACGGCAAGATCGTGCTCGACCAGCCCGAGAACAAGAAGGCGATGGTCGAGGCGGTGAAGTCCTATGCCAACATCTTCCAGCGCGGCTGCACGCCGCCCTCCTCGGTGAACTGGCTCGATCCCGACAACAACGTCGCCTTCCATAACCGCACGACGGTGATGACGCACAACGCCACGATCTCGATCGCCGGCAAGCACATGGACGACATGAACAACCCGGCGCTCACTGCCGAGCAGCGGGCGCAGGCCAAGAAGAACTACGAGGACAATATCCGCACCGCCGAGTTCCCGCTCAAGGCGGACGGCAGCAAGATGACCAATCTCGCCGCCGTGAAGACCGCGGTGATCTTCGCGGACGCCAAGAACAAGAAGCGCGCCAAGGAATTCATGGCCTTCTTCATGAAGGACGAGAACCTGCGGCCCTTCGTCGAAGGCTCGGCCGGCCGCTGGGTGCCGACGACGCTCAAGGCGATCGACGCGCCGTTCTGGTCCGACGGCAAGGATCCGCACCGCGCGGTCGTCTACAAGCAGTACAAGGACGGCACCGTGCCGTTCCAGTTCGTCTACAACTACAATTTCACGACCGTGAACGCCGAGAACGTCTGGGCCAAGGCCGTGAATCGCGTCGTCCAGGACAAGATCCCGGCCGAGCAGGCCGTGGACGAGATGATCGCCCGCATCAAGCAGATCGCCGGCTGACACGCGCCTTCATTGCGCTTGCGTCAACGACCCGCCGCGGCAAGGATTGCCGCGGCGTATCTTTCACAGGGTGACAAAAAGCCTCTGACAAAACCGGAGAGTCCATGAGCACAGCCACCATGACCGCGCCGCTGGCGGCGCCGCGCGATGACGCATCGGGGTTCACGCGAGACCGCGCGATGTGGGGAGCGATCATGCTGGCGCCCTATGTGCTCGTCTTCGCCGTCATGGTGGTCTACCCGGTGGCTTACGGCCTCTGGCTCGGCCTCAACTGGAATTCCTATCGGGCGCTCTTCGCCGACCCGATCTTCTTCCGCACCGTCGTCAACACGATCATCTTCCTGTTCGTCGCGGTGAACCTGAAATTCCTGATCGCGCTCGGGCTCTCCGGCTTCTTCGTCCAGCAGCGGCCCTGGATCCGCATCGTCCTGGTGCTGTTCATCCTGCCCTGGGCGGTGCCGTCGATCCCCACCATCCTGTCCTTCCGGGTGATGCTGAACCCCGAGAACGGCATGCTGAACCAGCAGCTCTTCCAGTGGTTCGGCATCATGGAGGGACCGGGCTGGCTCACCGATCCCAAGCTCGCCTTCATCTCCTCGATCTTCGTCCATATCTGGAAGTCGCTGCCGTTCTGGACGCTGATCCTGATCACCGGCCGGCTCGCCATCGCGGCCGACCTCTACGAGGCCGCCAGCGTCGACGGCGCCAATCGCTGGCAGCAGTTCCGCTTCATCACCTGGCCGTCGCTGGCGACGCTCTACGTCACCTCGACCATGCTCTCGATGATCTGGACGCTGGGCGACTTCAACAGCGTCTACTTGCTCACCGGCGGCGGGCCGGGCGATCTCAACCATGTGCTGGCGACGCTCGGCATCCGCTACATGCGCAACAACAATCTCGATCTCGGCATCGCCTCGATCATCGTCGCGATGCCGCTGATCCTGCCGATGGTCTTCGTGATGGTGAAGCGCCTGTCGAAGGGAGCCGACGCATGAGAAAGCTCCTAGACGAAGGCAAGCTGCTGCTGGTCGCCGTGCCCGTCCTGCTCTGGACGCTGCTGCCGATCTACCACCTCTTCGTGCTCTCGATCTCCAACCAGGAATCGATGCTGGCCGGCAAGCTCTGGCCGGACAAGCCGACGCTGCAGAACTTCCAGATCGTCTTCGCCCAGCAGCACTACTACCTGCACAATTTCTGGCGGCAGATGTTCAACAGCTTCTTCATCGCGGTGGCGACGGGGCTGATCACACTCTTCGTCGCGACCTTCGCGGCCTTCGCCATCGCGCGCCTCAAGGTGAAGGGCGGGCGCACGATCATGAACCTGGCGCTGGCGACCTACCTGATCCCGGCGGCCTTCCTGGCGATCCCGATGTACAAGGCGATGGGCTCCTACGGCCTGCTCAACACGCAGGCCTCGCTGATCCTGGCGATGGTCGCGCTCGCCTCGCCCTATGCGATCTGGGTGCTGAAACAGGCCTCCGACAAATTGCCGAAGGAGCTCGACGAGGCCGCGGTGATGGACGGCGCCACCTCGATCCAGCTCTTCCGGCTGGTCTATCTGCCGCTGATGAAGCCCTCGATGGTGGTGATCGGCATCTACGCCCTGCTGCTCGCCTGGAACGAGTATCTCTACGCTTTCCTGCTGCTGTCCTCGGAGAAGGCGGTGCCGCTCGCAGTGGGCCTCGGCCTCTTCCTCTCGGCCGACGATGCGCCCTGGAACCTGCTGATGGCGGCCGGCTTGCTCTATGCCATCCCGCCGGCGGCGATCTACTACCTGTTCCGCAAGAACATGGTCGGCGGCCTGACCTCGGGCGCGGTGAAGAGCTGAGGCTGGCGGCGCGCGTCATTCTCGGGCGAAGCGCAGCTTCGACCCGAGAATCTCAGGCCGGAAAGGGCGCTCTTCTCCTCCAAGAGATGCCCGGGTCAAGCCTGAGCATGACGTGCGGCTTCAGGCGGCGTCAGCTCGCCGCATGGCCGGATTGCTTCATCGCTCTCGCAATGGCGATGAACAGGCGTCACACTGAATGCGTTACGACAAGAAGAATTGCCGAGGATAGACCGATGACCGCCTCCAAGCTCGACCAGCTCCGCCAGATGACCACCGTCGTCGCCGACACCGGCGATATCGAGGCCGTGCGCCGCCTGAAGCCTGTCGACTGCACGACGAACCCGACCCTGATCCTCAAGGCGGTGGAGACGCCGGCCTACAGCGGTCTCGTCGACGAGGCGATCGGCTGGGGCAAGAAGCAGGGCGGCGGCGAGAAGGCGGTCCATGCCGTCTGCGACCGCCTCGCGGTAAACTTCGGCACGGAACTGACCAAGATCGTCCCCGGCCGCGTCTCGACCGAGGTCGATGCCGATCTCTCCTTCGACACGGCAGCGACCATCGAGAAGGCGCGCGCCGTCATCGCCGCCTACACGGAGCGCGGCGTCGAGAAGGACCGCATCCTCATCAAGATCGCCTCGACCTGGGAAGGCCTGCAGGCCGCCAAGGTGCTGCAGGGCGAGGGCATCGACTGCAACCTGACCCTGCTCTTCGCGCTGCCGCAGGCGGTTGCGGCGGCCGAGGCGAACGCCTTCCTGATCTCGCCCTTCGTCGGCCGCATCCTCGACTGGCACGTCAAGGCAGGCGGCGGCCCCTACACCGCCGAAACCGATCCCGGCGTCGTCTCCGTCAAGAGCATCTATGCCTATTACAAGGCCTTCGGCATCAAGACGGTCGTGATGGGCGCATCCTTCCGCAACACCGGCGAGATCGAGGCCTTGGCCGGTTGCGACCGCCTGACGATCGGGCCGGGCCTGCTCGACGAGCTCGCCGCCGCGACCGGCGACCTGCCGCGCCGCCTCTCGCCGGCCGCCTCGCCGCAAATGGAAGGGGGCGTCAGCAGGAAGCTCGGCTTCGACGAGAAGGCCTTCCGCTTCGCCATGAACGAGGATGCGATGGGGACCGAGAAGCTGGCGGAGGGCATCCGCGGCTTCGTCAAGGACCTGCGCGGCCTGCGCAAGCTCGTCGCCGCGAAGCTGGGCTGAGGCGATTTGCGGCTGAGCGGCAGCGTGGCCTGATCTGCCGCTTTGCGGCAGATCATTGACGCGGGCCTCGGGCAGGCCTCTGATGGATCGATGTCCTGACGAGGCCGCCCCGGCTGTCGCGGCCCGCCCAACTGGAGTCGGTCATGAGCACGCCTGCAGAAACCTCGCCCCGCCATGGCTCCTCGCTCGCCACGCATCTCGTCCCGCTCCGCCGCAATTCCGGTTGGCTGATGGCGGCGGGCATCGCCCTCGTCATTCTCGGCATTCTCGGCCTTGGCGCCGTGACGATGCTCAGCCTCGCCAGCGCGATCTGGTTCGGCGCGATGATCCTGGTCGGCGGTATCGTCGTGCTGGTCGATGCCTTCAGGCATCAAGGCTGGAAGAGCCGCCTGCTGCATATCCTCATCGGCGCTCTCTATATCGCAATCGGCCTGATGACCTTCGCCAATCCGCTGCTCGCCACCGCCTCGCTGACATTGCTGGCGGGCGCGGCGCTGGTTGCGACCGGCGTGCTGCGCCTCGTAGTCGCCTTCCAGAACCGGGAATTGCCTGCCTGGGGCTGGATCGCCTTCTCGGGCGCGCTATCGCTGCTGCTCGGCGGCATGATCCTGGCGCAATGGCCGGCGTCCAGCTTGTGGGTGCTCGGCACCTTCCTGGCGATCGAACTGATCTTCCAAGGCTGGGCGGCGATCGCGCTGGCGCGCGCGATCCGCTCAACCTTCGATGGCGTGAAGCCGCGCTGAAGCCAAGCATTTTCGAGCGACGTGGGAACCGGTTCGCGTGAAGAAAATGCGAAGAGCGAGCCTTACTCGACGGCTTCGGCAGTCACGGCTGCCTTGGCGGGCGTGCTGAGATTGCCGAAGCGCGCCCTGCCGCCGGCGGCGGCCGTCTGCAATTGCTGTTTCCAGCCCTTGGAATCGCTGCCCCCGAGCGCGACGAAATCGGCCGGGCGTGCCGCATCGGCGTCGCGGCCCTGATAGACCAGCACGCCGCCGGCGGTGACGACGATGTCGCCGCGCCGCAGCGTCGGATCCTTGAGATACCACTGCTTGTCGCTCTGGGGATCGAGCTGGACCACGGGCGGCTTTGGCTTCGAGGAAGCCTCGGGCGCCTTGGCACGCGGCGCGCGCACGCGCGGCTCATCGTCATATTCGTAGATTGGAGAAGCCCTCAGGCGCGGCCCGCCGCCGAAGAAGGCGCGGGCGAGATCGTCGAAGAAGCCGGCCGCCTGGGCGCTCGGCGCAGCCGCGCAGGCAAGCGCTGCGGCCACCGCCCATCGCATCATTCCTGACCGCGTCATCGCCTCGCCTCCATCTCGTCGCCTTACCAACGACGAGTGGTCGCGAAAGGTTCGATCCGGGTTCACGAAAGCGGTTAAGAATCTTTCGCGCGATCCTCTGGCATCCTCACAACTGCGTGTCCGCCCCTGCCGGCGACCAGGCATCTCGGCCTAGGATGCCGGTGATCCGGCTGCCGAGGAGCCATGCCATGACGATGCGTGCGCTGCTTGTCGCGGCCCTCCTGGGGCTGCTCCCCGTTTCAGCGGTCGCGCAGGACAACTGGTCTCTGTCAAAGGGGGGCGGGGAAGTCTCCTTCATCGCCCGCCATTTCGGTATACAGACGGCGAGCGGCCGTTTCGGCGCTGTCGACGGTACCGTCACGCTCGATTTCGACCGGCCCGAGCGCAGCCGAATCCGCATGACGATCCAGACCGCGTCGCTGCGCACCGGCGCCGATCTCGTCGACGGCTTCATCAAGGGGCAGACGATGCTGGATGTCGCGCGCTATCCCGTCGCAAGCTTCGTGTCGCAGCAGGTCGCCCGCACCGGCGAACGCAGCCTCTCGATCATGGGCGAGCTCACCATACGCGGGGCATCGCAGCCTGTGACCGTCGACGCCGTGGCCGAAGGCGATCCCGCAGCGCTGGGAGCGGGCGGCAATCTCCCCTTCCATGCCAATGCCAGCTTCTCCCGCGCGGCCTTCGGGATCGGCCGCGAGGTCAATATCGTCGACGATCAGGTCGAGATTGCCATCAAGGGCGTGATTGCGCGCTAGCGTACCGATGATGCGCCCCCGCAATTGGCATCCGCTTCTGGTCCTGCTGCATTGGCTGACGGTGGTGCTGATAGCCGTGCAATACGGGCTCTCCCGCCTGATGGGCGACGAGACGCGCGACCTGCTCTCCCGCTTCGCGCTTTATCAGTGGCACAAGTCCTTCGGCCTGACGCTCGCCGGGCTCGTCCTGTTGCGGCTCGCGGCCCGGCGCCTGCTCGAGGCGCCCAGGCCGGTCCCGATGCCGTGCTGGCAGCGGATCGCGGCCGAAACCGTCCAAGGCGGGCTTTATCTCTGCCTGCTGGCGTTGCCGGTCACCGGCTTCCTGATGGCGGCAGCTGCGCCGATCCAGATCCCGACGCTGTTCTTCGGGCTGTTTTCCGTGCCGCATCCGATCGGGCCGGACCAGGCCGTCTATGACGCGATGCTGCGGGCTCATGCGATGCTGTTCGACATCATGGCCGCGCTCGCTTTCATCCATGCCGGCGCGGCCCTGCTGCACCAGTTCGTCCTCAGGGACGGGCTGATACAGCGGATGTGGTTCGGCAGGCCGTAGGGCAGGGCGATGCGTAAGAGAAACGCGGCGTCATCCCGGACAAGCGGCGGAGCCACGCAGATCCCGGATCCATCATGGAGCTCCAGAGCCCTCCGATGGATCCCGGGTCAAGCCCGGGATGACGGCGATGTTCCGAGGAAATCCGGTGCCCCTCAGTCTTTTTTCTGCGCCGCGAAAGCCTCGGCACGGATCGTCGAGAGCGACTTCGCCGGGGTGATCGCCTCGGGATCGAGCAGGCAGTGGATGATCGCGGGCTTGCCGCTCTTCACCGCACGCTCGAAGGCCGGCGCGAACTCTTCGGTCTTCTCGACGCGCTCGCCATGGCCGCCGAAGGCCTTGGCATAAGCCGCGAAATCCGGGTTCTTCAGCGTCGTCGCCGAGACGCGCCCTGGATATTCGCGCTCCTGATGCATGCGGATCGTGCCGTACATGCCGTTATCGACCACGACGACGATGACGGGCAGGTCGTATTGCACGGCCGTCGCGAAATCCTGGCCGTTCATCAGGAAGCAGCCGTCGCCCGCAAAGGCGATGACGGTGCGCTCCGGGAAGAGCCGCTTGGCGCCGATCGCGGCCGGCACGCCATAGCCCATCGAGCCGCAGGTCGGGGCGAGCTGCGTCGCGAACTTGTTGAAGCGGTGGAAGCGGTGCACCCAGGTCGCGTAATTGCCGGCGCCATTGCAGAGGATGGCGTCGTCAGGCAGCTGGCTGCGCAGCCAGCGCACCATCTCGCCGGGATGGAATTCGCCGGGCACGGGCGCCGGCTGCTCGCTCCAGGCGATATAGGCTTCATGGGCGGCCGCGCCGGCGCCCTTCCAGGCGGGAGACTTCGGCGGCTCGATCGTCTTGAGCGCGGCGCAGAAGCCGGCCGGCGAGGCGTTGATCGCGAGCGTCGGGCGATAGACCCGGCCGAGCTCTTCCGGGTCGGCATGGACATGCACCAGCGGCCGGCCTGGATTGGGAATGCCGAACAGGGTGTAGGACTGGCTCGGCATCTCCGAGAGGCGCCCGCCGACCAGCAGGACGAGGTCGCTCTCCTTGATGCGGGCGAGCAGCTTCGGGTTCGGGCCGATGCCGAGATCGCCGGCGAAATTCGGATGGTCGGCCGGGAACAGCATCTGCCGGCGGAACGAGACCGCGACCGGCAGGTCGAAACGCTCGGCGAAGGCCTGGAAGTCGGCGATCGCTTCCGGGCTCCAGCGCGAGCCGCCGAGAATCGCGATCGGCGACTTGGCTGCAGCGAAGCGCCTAGCGAGATCGGCCATCTGCGCCGGGGCGGGGTGCTGCTCCGTCACCTGATAGGGCTCGGCATCGGCAACATCCGCGAGGTCGGTCAGCACGTCCTCGGGCAGCGCGATCACGACCGGGCCGGGGCGGCCGGAGGTCGCGACATGGAAGGCGCGGCTGATGATCTCCGGGATGCGCGCGGCATCGTCGATCTCGGTCGCCCATTTCGTCATGGTGCCGAAGACGGCGCGGTAGTCCAGCTCCTGGAAGGCCTCGCGCTCGCGCATGCTGCCGTCGATCTGGCCGACGAAGAGGATCAGCGGCGTCGAATCCTGGTCGGCGATATGGACGCCGGGCGAGGCGTTGGTGGCGCCGGGGCCGCGCGTCACGAAGCAGATGCCGGGCCTGCCGGTGAGCTTGCCGGCGGCCTCGGCCATCATGCAGGCACCGCCCTCGGCCCGGCAGATGGTGACCTTCATCGAGGCGTCGTGCAGCGCGTCGAGCACGGCGAGATAGCTCTCGCCCGGCACGCAGAAGGCGTCGGTGGCGCCGTGGATCAGAAGCTGGTCGACGAGGATTTGCCCGCCAGTGCGATTAGCCATGCTGCGGCCCTCCCCAGGCCGGGTCGTTCAAGATGTCGTCGGCATGTTCGCCGAGCCGTGGGCTCGGACGTCCTGCCACCTGCCGCACGCCGTTCATGACGATCGGCGAGGCGATGGTCGGAATGCTGCCAGCCTTGGCGGCCTCGCTCGGCAGGTCGACCCTGACGCCGCGGGCGACGATCTGCGGATCGGCGAAGACCTCGGCGATATCGTTGATCGGGCCGGCGGGCACGCCGACCTTCTCCAGCGCGGCCAGCAGATCGAGCTTGGCATAGCGCTGGCAGAGCAGGTGCAGACGCTCCGTCAGCGCGACGCGGTTCTTCACGCGCGACTTGTTGTCGAGATAGTCGGGATGGTCGGCCAGAGCCGGCTCGCCGAGCACCTCGCAGAGCTTACGCCACTGCCCGTCATTGCCGGTTGCGATGATGATATGGCCGTCCGCGACCGGGAACACGTCATAGGGCACGATGTTCGGATGGGCGTTGCCGAGCCGCGGCGGCGGATTGCCGCCGACCAGATAGTTCATCGCCTGGTTGCCGAGCACGGCGACCTGCGAATCGAGCAGGGCGAGATCGAGCGTCGCGCCCTCGCCGGTCGCGTCGCGCTGGCGGAGCGCCGAGAGGATGCCGACCGTGGCGTAGAGCCCGGTATAGATGTCGGCGACGGCGTAGCCCGCCTTCATGGGTGCGCCCGCCGGCTCGCCGGTGATCGACATCGCCCCGCCCATGCCCTGGACGAGGAAGTCGTAGCCGGCGCGCGGCGCGTAGGGGCCGTCCTGCCCGAAGCCGGTGACCGAGCAATAGACGAGGCGCGGGAACTCCTTGCGCAGCGAGGCCGCGTCGAGCCCGTATTTCGAGAGGCCGCCGACCTTGAAGTTCTCGATGACGACATCGGCATGGGCGGCGAGACGCCGGACCAGCGCCTGCCCCTCGGCCGTGCGGAAATCGGCCGTGATCGAACGCTTGCCGCGATTGGCGGCGTGGAAATAGGCAGCGGAGAGATGCTCGTCGCCCGTGCCCTCGACGAAGGGGGGACCCCATTTGCGGGTGTCGTCGCCCTCGGGCGCCTCGACCTTGACGACATCGGCGCCGAGATCGGCCAGGAGCTGGCCGATCCAGGGACCTGCGAGGATGCGCGCCAGTTCCAGGACGCGCAGGCCGGCGAGGGGGGAGGTCGTCATGGCGGGTTCGACTCGGGCGTCATGGTCGGGCTTGACCCGACCATCTCCGGGGAGGTTCGCGTGGGACGAGATGCCCGGGTCAAGCTCGGGCATGACGGCTGACGATGCTCAGAAGAACGCCTGCAGGCCGGTGATCGCCCGGCCGAGGATCAGCGCGTGGACGTCATGCGTGCCCTCATAGGTGTTCACCGTCTCGAGGTTCGCGGCGTGGCGCATCACCTGGTACTCGATCTGGATGCCGTTGCCGCCATGCATGTCGCGGGCCTGGCGGGCGATGTCGAGCGCCTTGCCGCAATTGTTGCGCTTGACCAGCGAGATCATCTCCGGAGCCATCTTGCCGTCGTCGAGCAGGCGCCCGACGCGCAGCGAACCCTGCAGGCCGAGCGTGATCTCGGTCAGCATGTCCGCTAGCTTCTTCTGGTAGAGCTGCGTCTGGGCCAGCGGTTTGTTGAACTGCTTGCGGTCGAGCCCGTACTGGCGGGCGCGGTGGAAGCAATCCTCGGCGGCGCCCATCACGCCCCAGGAGATGCCGTAGCGGGCGCGGTTGAGGCAGCCGAACGGACCCGACAGGCCCGAGACGTTCGGCAGCAGGTTCTCTTCGGGAACGATGACGCCGTCCATGACGACCTCGCCGGTGATCGAGGCGCGCAACGAGAGCTTGCCGCCGATCTTCGGCGCCGAGAGACCCTTCATGCCCTTTTCGAGGATGAAGCCGCGGATCTGGTTGTCGTGCGCGGCCGATTTCGCCCAGACGACGAAGACGTCGGCGATCGGCGAGTTCGAGATCCACATCTTGGATCCCGTCAGCTTATAGCCGTCGGCGACCTTCTCGGCGCGGGTCTTCATGCCGCCCGGATCGGAGCCGGCATCCGGCTCGGTCAGGCCGAAGCAGCCGACCCATTCGCCCGAGCCGAGCTTCGGCAGGTACTTCTTGCGCTGTTCCTCGCTGCCATAGGCATAGATCGGGAACATCACGAGGGAGGACTGCACCGACATCATCGAGCGATAGCCCGAGTCGATGCGCTCGACCTCGCGGGCGACGAGCCCGTAGGAGACGTAGTTGGCGCCGGCGCAGCCATACTCCTCGGGGACGGTGACGCCGAGCAGGCCGAGCTCGCCCATTTCGTTGAAGATCGAACGGTCGGTCTTCTCGTCGAGATAGGCGTCATGGATGCGCGGTGCGAGCTTCTCCTGCGCATAGGCGCGGGCCGTGTCGCGGATCAGCCGCTCGTCCTCGTTCAACTGCTCGTCGAGCAGATAGGCATCGTCCCAGGTGAACTTCGCGAGCTTGTGGCTGCCGGCCATTTTCTGTCTCTCCCGTGTCGTTTGCGTCATGGTCGGGCTTGACCCGACCATCTCGGAAACCAGCTACTGGTTGTGAGATTCTCGGGTCTGCGCTTCGCTACGCCCGAGAATGACGGGTCTTAGTGATCACGCATCCACGTCGAAGCTGACGCCCTGCGCCAGCGGCAGCGTGGTGCCGTAGTTCACGGTGTTGGTGGCGCGGCGCATATAGGCCTTCCAGGCGTCCGACCCGGCCTCGCGGCCGCCGCCCGTCTCCTTCTCGCCGCCGAACGCCCCGCCGATCTCGGCGCCCGACGGGCCGATATTGACGTTGGCGATGCCGCAGTCGGAACCCTCGTCCGAGACGAAGAGCTCGGCTTCGCGCATGTTCAGCGTGAAGATCGAGGAGGACAGGCCGGCGCCGACCGCATTCTGGATCGAGATCGCCTCGTCGATGGACTTGTACTTCATCACATAGAGGATCGGCGCGAAGGTCTCGCGCTCGACCGGGCCGCACTGCTTGGGCATCTCGACCAGCGCCGGACGGACGTAGAAGCCGCCCGCGCCGACATCGACCTTCTCGCCGCCATGGACTTTGCCGCCCTCGGCCTTGGCCTCGGAGAGCGCCTTCTGCATGCCTTGATAGGCGGCCTCGTCGACCAGCGGGCCGACCAGAACGCCGGCCTCGCGGGGATCGCCGATCTTCACCGAGCCGTAGACCTTGGCGAGCTTCGGCACGAGCGCGTCATAGACGCTTTCATGCACGATCAGGCGGCGCAACGTGGTGCAGCGCTGGCCGGCGGTGCCCATCGCCGCGAAGGCGATGCCGCGCAGCGCGATGTCGAGATCCGCCGAGGGAGCGACGATCGCGGCATTGTTGCCGCCGAGCTCCAGGATGGCGCGGGCGAAGCGAGCCGCCAGCTTCTGGCCGACTTCCTTGCCCATGCGGGTCGAGCCGGTGGCCGAGACGACCGGGACGCGATGGTCCTGGACGAGGATGTCGCCGAGCTCGCGGCCGCCGATCAGGACCTCGGAGAGGCCGATCGGGGCCTCGGGGCCGAAGCGCTTCATCGTCTTCTCGACGATGGCCTGCACGGCCAGGGCGGTGAGCGGGGTCTTCTCGGAGGGCTTCCAGACCACGCTGTCGCCGCAGACGAAGGCCAGCGCCGCGTTCCACGACCAGACCGCGACCGGGAAGTTGAAGGCCGAGATCACGCCGCAGATGCCGATCGGGTGCCAGGTCTCCATCATGCGATGGTTCGGGCGCTCGGTCGCGACGGTCAGGCCGTAGAGCTGGCGCGACAGGCCGACTGCGAAGTCGCAGATGTCGATCATCTCCTGGACCTCGCCGAGGCCCTCGGAGGTGACCTTGCCGGCTTCGAGCGTCACCAGCAGGCCGAGATCGGTCTTGGCGGCGCGCAGCTCCTCGCCGAGCAGGCGGACGAACTCGCCGCGGCGCGGCGCCGGCACCTTGCGCCAGGCGAGATAGGCGGATTGGGCCCGGCCGATCGCGGCCTCTGCTTCGCCCGGAGTGGTCTCGCGCAGCGTGGTCACGGTCTCGCCGGTGATCGGCGAGCGGGCCGAAAGGCCGGCATCGGCATAGGCGCTCTCGGAGACGCCGAGGCGCTTGAGCAGGGCGAGCGTGTCTTTCGGCAGGGATGTGGCCATCTTTGTCTTCCAGCGGTCGCGAGCGGGTGCCCAAGGGCGCATGACGTAAAAGCGCGGGAACCGGAGGCCGCCGCGCTTGAGGCCGGCAGAATGCCCTCTTTCATGGCGCGACGGCAACCGATATGTTCTCACCACTTGATGAGATTTTATCATGGATGATGCCCTCGTTCCCGGCCGCTTGTCGGTGCCCTCGCTCTCCGCGCTCGCCGCCTTCGAGGCCGCGGCCCGGCATGGCAGCTTCACGCGCGCGGCGGAGGAGCTGAACCTGACGCAGGGCGCGGTCAGCCGGCAGGTCGCGCATCTCGAAAAGGGGCTTGGCGTCAGCCTGTTCGAGCGCGTCAAGAAGCGCGTCAGCCTGACGGCGGCGGGCGCGGCCTATGCCAACGACATCCGCGACGGCCTGTCCCGGCTCGCGGCCGCGACCGTCTCCGCGATGGCGTTTCGCGGCGCGGCCGGCGTGCTCAATCTCGCGACCTTGCCGACCTTCGGCACGCGCTGGCTGATCCCGCGCCTGCCGCGCTTCACCGAGGCGCATCCCGGCATCACCATCAATTTCACCACGCGGCTGGTACCGTTCGATTTCGCCCGCGAGCAGGTCGATGCCGCCGTGCATTTCGGTGCGGAGAACTGGCCGGGCGCACGGCTCCATCGCCTGATGGGTGAGGAGGTCGTGCCCGTGGCCGCGCCCTCCCTGCTGGCGCGCGTTGGGATCACGGAAGCGGCAGACATGCTGCGCGCACCGCTATTGCAGCAATCGACCCGGCCGCGCGCGTGGGCGAACTGGCTGGAACAGCAGGGATTGGCGCCCGAGCGGGCCCTGATGGGGCCGCGCTTCGAGCAATTCGCCATGATCGCGCAGGCGGCGGTGGCGGGGCTCGGGCTCGCCATCGTGCCGCGCTTCCTGGTCGAGGAGGAATTGCGCTCCGGCTCGCTGGTCATCCCGATCGACCGGCCGGTGACGGGCAAGGACGGCTATTATCTCGTCTATCCCGAGGAGAAGGCCAATCTGCCGACGGTCATCGCTTTCCGCGACTGGCTCCTCGGGGAATGCGCCCCGGCGAGCTGAGGCGCCTCTCGACAAGCGCTTCGCGCTCGTTCATTCATGCGCGAAATTCACCAACCCGGCTTTCCCAGCGAAGCCGGCTGCGCGAGGCCTGCCATGCCGCCCGTCTCCGAAAGCGCCGATGTCGTGATCTGCGGTGGAGCCGCGATCGGTTCCTCCGTCGCCTATCATCTCGCCGCCGATCCCGGCTTCACCGGCAAGGTCGTGGTGCTCGAGAAGGACCCGACCTATCGCTTCTCCGCCTCTGCGCTCTCGGCCGCCTCGATCCGCCAGCAGTTCTCCAGCGCGGTGAACATCCGCATCTCGCTCTTCGGCGTCGATTTCCTGCGCAATATCGGCCAGCACCTCGCTGTCGATGGCGAGGTGCCCGCTATCGATCTGCACGAGGGCGGCTATCTCTATCTCGCCAGCGAAGCCGGCGCGCCGATCCTCGAAGCCAACCAGAAGCTCCAGGCCGCCGAGGGCGCCGATATCGCCCTCTACGATCCCGCCACGCTGAAGCAGCGCTTCCCCTGGCTCAATACCGAGGATCTCGCCTGCGGCACCTTCGGCGTCAGCGGCGAGGGCTGGTTCGACGGCTGGGCGCTGCTCCAGGCCTTTCGCAAGAAGGCGCGCAGCCTCGGCGTCGAATACCGGCAGGGTGAGATTGCCCGCTACGTTACGGAAGGCGGTCGGATCACTGCGGTCGAACTCGCCGATGGCAGCCGCATCGCCTGCGGCGCGGTGGTCAATGCGAGCGGCACCCATGGCGCGAAGCTCGCCGCGACGGCGGGGATCGATATCCCCGTGAAATCGATGAAACGCTATGTCTTCACCTTCACCTGCAAGGGCGATGTCGATGGCTGCCCGCTCCTGATCGACACGACCGGCGCCTGGTGCCGGCAGGAGGGCAAGCGCACGGCGGAAGGCCAGCTCTTCATCGGCAGTTGCTCTCCCCTGACGCCGGAGCAGGACGTCGAATGGATCGAGACCGATCCTGCGGCCGAGGATGTCGACTGGGGCTTCTTCGAGGAGGTGGTCTGGCCCTCGCTCGCCACCCGCATTCCGGCCTTCGAGCAGATCAAGCCTGGCCGCGCCTGGGCCGGCCCCTACGACATGTGCGGGCTCGACCATAACGCGATCATCGGCCCGGCGGTCGGCCTGCCCAATCTCTATCTCGCCAACGGCTTCTCCGGCCACGGCCTGCAGCAATCGCCGGCGGTCGGGCGCGGCCTTGCCGAGCATATCGCGCATGGCCGCTATCGCTCGCTCGATCTTGCCGATCTCGGCCATCAGCGCATCGTTGAGGGCAGGCCTCTCATGGAGGCCAACGTCATCTGACCAAGAGCATTTTCGAGCGCAATGGATACCGGTTCGCGTGAAGAACCGAAGGTCCGCGCCAGCGAAAATGCGCTAAACCGATTGCCTAAGGAGGCCGCCATGGTCGATCCCGTTTTCGTCCAGACCATGGCCCGCTACAATGCCTGGCAGAACCGCAGCCTGATGGCGGCGGCGGACGGCTTGACCAACGAGGCGCGCAAGCTCGATCGCGGCGCCTTCTTCAAGTCGATCCACGGCACCTTCAACCATGTGCTCTGGGCCGACGAGACCTGGCTCAGCCGCCTCGCCGGCAGCGAGAAGCCCTCCGTCGGCGGGCGCGATTCGGCTGTGTATTTCGAGGGCTGGGCGCAGTTCTGCGCCCGCCGGCGCCAGCGCGACCAGTTCATTCTCGATTGGGCGGACAAGGTCACGGCCGATTGGCTGCGCGGCACGCTGATCTGGTATTCGGGCGCGGCCGGCCGCGAGATGGGCAGGCCGCGCGGCTTCGTGATCGCGCATTTCTTCAACCACCAGACCCATCACCGCGGCCAGATCCACGCCATGCTCACGGCGGCGGGCGCGAAGCCGGACGATACCGACCTCTTCCTGGTCGATGAGGTGCGGTGAGGGCCACCGCCGTCATGCTCGGGCGTGACCCGAGCATCTCCTGACACGGAGGCTCGGGAGCCTCTTCCTGAACGAGATTCTCGGGTCACCGCTTCGCGACGCCCGAGAATGACGCAAGGCGGGCGCCTAGCCCTCTCCCGCGACCGAAGAGGGCATGACCGCATGTTCTTTCGAGCGCCGAGCTTTCGCGTCTTCCTCCCCCTCATCCCGATCCGGCGGCACGGCCGCCGTCGCGTTCTGGCTGAGCTTCTGGAATAGGCCGAGCCCGACCAGCGCCAGCACGGCGAGCAGCATCAGCAGGCCGGGATAGACGACGTCGCCCATCGTATCGCGCGAGGTCTTGGCGATCAGCACCAGCGATTCCAGCGAGAGCGCCACGATCATGATCGACATGAACTTGGTCAGCGATCCCCGCGCCTCGGCCGGGCGGCGCATCTCGCGATCGGCGACGACCTCCTCCTCGAACAGGAACTTGCCGACATCGGCGACGGCGACCGCGATGATCACGAGCCCGATCGCGTCGAGCATCGTGTCGAGCGCGCCGTCGCCGGTCCAGAATCCCTGCGAAGTCCGCCAGACCGCGACGCCGATCAGCACGATCGAGGCGCCAAGCAACGCGACGGAGATGATGGTGTAGAGCAGCCGGCTGAACAGCGTCATGTTTCCCCCCAATGCGCTTGCAGGCGACAACCGCCTGTGGGCCGGTGGGTTCCGTGGCGGCGCATCCGGCGCTCCCGGAATGGCGGGCTTTGCATGGCCGCTCCCATCGTGCAGCCGATTGCCGGTTCTCGCGATCCATGGTCCAAGCGCTGAGTTCCGCCGGAGCGCTTCGCATGCCCGAGACGACGACCCTCATCACCTTCTCGCTGATCGCGCTCGGCATGGTGCTGACGCCCGGCCCCAACATGATCTACCTGATCTCGCGATCGATCGCGCAGGGCAGGGGCGCCGGCCTGATCTCTCTCGGCGGCGTGATCCTCGGCTTCTTCGTCTACATGTTCTGTGCAGCCTTCGGCATCACCGCGCTGCTTTTCGCCGTGCCCTATGCCTATGACGTGCTCCGGCTCGGCGGTGCGGCCTATCTGCTCTGGCTCGCCTGGCAGGCGGTGCGTCCGGGCGGGCGCTCGCCCTTCCATGTCCGCGATCTCCCGCATGACGGGCCGCGCAAGCTCTTCGCCATGGGCTTCCTGACCAGCCTGCTCAACCCGAAGATCGCGATGCTCTATCTGGCGCTCCTGCCCCAGTTCATCGACCCGGCCGCCGGCAACGTGCTGGGTCAGTCGATCGTCCTCGGCTTCGTCCAGATCGCGATCAGCGGCAGCGTCAACGCCCTGATCGCGACGGTGGCCGGCAGCATTGCGTTCTTCCTGAAGACGCGGCCCTTCTGGTCGCTGGTCCAGCGCTGGCTGATGGGCACGGTGCTGGCCGGCTTCGCGCTGCGTATGGCGATGGAAGCACGGCGCTAGCCGATCCGGATGTCGACGCTCGAAACCGCATCGGAAGCGCCCCGGCCGAGCCTGCCGGACCTGTTCACCGGCTTCCTCAAGATCGGCCTGATGGGCTTCGGCGGCGTCGGGCCGGTGGCGCGCCACATCATCGTCGCCGAACGCAATTGGCTCGACGATCGCGCCTATGCCGAACTGATGGGCATCTGCCAGGCCTTGCCCGGCGCCAACACCGTCAATGCCGCGGTGATGCTGGGCGATCGCTTCCGCGGCGGAACCGGCGCGCTGACCTGCGTCTTCGCGCTGATGGCGATGCCGCTGCTCTGTCTTGTCGCGCTGGCCAATGGCTATGACGCGGTCTCCGGCCACCCGCTGGCGCAGATCGCCCTGACCGGCGCGGCCGCCAGCGCCGCCGGGCTCATCCTCGGCACCGCGCTGCGGCTTCTGACGAAGGCAGGCCTTGCGCGCTGGGCCTGGCTGATGGCCGCTGCGGCCTTTGTCGCGGTCGGCCTGCTGCGCCTGCCCATGCTGCCGACCTTGCTTGTGCTCGTGCCGCTCGGCCTCGTCGCCGCAACATTGGGAGCGCGGCGGATCTGATGGAGCGTAGCGTCTTCTTTCAGTTGGTCGTCACCTTCGGCACGATCTCTCTGATGGCGATCGGCGGCGCCAATGCGGTCGTGCCGGAGATCCATCGGCAGGTCGTCGATATCCTCGGCTGGATGGACGCGCCGACCTTCGCCCGGCTCTTCGCCATCGCGCAGACGGCGCCCGGCCCCAACATTATGCTCGGCAGCATCATCGGCTGGCATGTCGCCGGTGTGGCCGGCCTGCTGGTCGCGACGATCGCGCTCCTGCTGCCCTCCTGTCTCCTGGCGCTGGCCTCCAGCCGCGGCCTGCAGCGCTATGGCGGCAGCCGCACGGTCCGGATCGTCACGCTCGCGCTCGTGCCGATCGCGCTCGGCCTGATGCTGGCGAGCGGCGTGGTCGCGACGCTCGCCGCAGATGCCGGCATCGTCGGCTATGCGATCACGGCGGCGACCGCGCTGGTGACCTATCGCTCGAAGGTCAACCCGCTCGTGCCGATGGCGATCGGCACGTTGGCCTATGTCCTCGCCTGGTCCGTCGGCATCGCCTGATATCCGGGGGAAGGATATCGCAAGCGCCGAGGCCATGCGCCGCATGAATGGCATGGCCGACCCATCCCGCCATTGCCGCCGGTCGCAATGGCGATAAGCTCCGCACATTGTCCCATCCGGAACGAATGCGAGCGAGCCCATGAGCGCCCCAGGCCAAAGCGCCCTGACCCCCGAGGAGAAGAAGGTCACCGAGTGGCTGGCGAGCCGCAAGGAGGGCATGGTCGCGCTGCTGCGCGAGCTGGTCGACACGGATTCCGGCTCCTACGATAAGGCCGGCGTCGACCGGGCGGGCGATGTCGTCGCCCGCTTCCACAAGGCGAACGGGCTCGAGGTCGAGATCGTGCCGGATAGCCGCTTCGGCGATGCGGTCCGGGCGCGCCTGCCGAACCCGACGGCCAACGACCAGCGCCCCGTCATGCTGCTAGGCCATCGCGACACCGTCTTCCCGCAGGGGGAGCCGACGCGCCGGCCCTTCACCATCAAGGGCTCTCGCGCCTACGGGCCGGGCGTCGCCGACATGAAGGCGGGCGTGATGATCTCGGCCTTCGTCGCCGCCGCCTTCGCCGAATGCGGCGGCCTCGCCGCGCCGCTGCTGATGCTGACGACCAGCGACGAGGAGATCGGCTCGCCGTCCTCGCGCCCGGTCATCGAGGCTGCGGCGCGCGAGTCGCGCTGCGTCTTCAATGCCGAGCCGAGCCGCCTGCCGGCCGGCACCGATTTCGCAAAGGACCAGAGGCAGTCGGTCACCAGCGGCCGCAAGGGCGGCGTCTTCATGCGCGCCGAGTTCACCGGCAAGCCTGCCCATTCCGGGGCGAATTACGAGAAGGGCGCCTCCGCCATCGTCGATCTCGGCCACAAGATCCCGAAGCTTCAGGGGCTCACCGACCTGGAGAAGGGCATCACCGTCAATGTCGGGCTGATCGGCGGCGGCCAGACCGTCAACACCATCGCGCCCAGCGCCTGGTGCGAGATCGACCTGCGCTATGTCACCGCCGCCCAGCGCGACGAGATGGTCGGCAAGATCAAGGCGATCATCGAGACGCCCGAGGTCGCCGGCACCAGCGCCGTGCTGTCGATCAAGGGCGAATTCCTGCCGCTGGAGCGCTCCTCGGAATCGGCTGCGCTCTACGACACCTATCGCGAGGCGGCTTCCGCCTTCGGCATCGGCGTCACCGCGGAATTCACCGGCGGCTGCGCCGATTCCGGCTTCACGGCCGCGCAGGGCACGCCGACCTTGTGCAGCGTCGGCCCGATCGGCGGCATGGCCCATACGCCGGACGAGTTCCTGGAGGTGGAGAGCATCGTCCCGGCGGCGCAGGTTCTGGCGCTCGCCGTGATGCGTGCAGCCGCCAAGGTGGAATGACCGGTCGCTAGCGGCAGAGCAGCTCGATCTTGCGGCTGAGCGAGGGCTCGTCCTCGCTCAGCCGGTCGGTCAGCGCGTGCAGCCAGTTGAAGGCAACCCATAATTCCAGCCGGTCGTCGATCTCCTCGGGCGCGAATTCGCCGCGCCCGGCGGCGCGCACGAACATCTCCCGCGGGGCCGCCAGCCGCTCCGGCATGAACTTGAAGCGCAGCGCGTCGAGCGCGCTGTCGCTGGTCTGCGCTTCCGCGATTAGTCCCTTGAAGACGCGCCCGGCCGTATCCTCACGCCAGAAGCGCCAGAGATCCCGTGTATAGCGCAACAGATCGGCGCGCAGGGAGCCCTCGTCCGGCACGGGGATGGCCGCATCCTTGTTCGCTCCGTAGATCGCGATGAACAGGTCGGCCTTGTTCGGCCACCAGCGATAGATCGTCGGCTTGCCGGCGCCCGCACGACGCGCGACCTCCTCGATCGAGAAGCCGGCATAGCCCTTCTCAGCCAGCAATTCGCGCGCCGCTGCCTTCACCGCGGCTTCCGTGTCGGGGCTGCGGCGAGCCCCGATCGAGGCCCGGCGCTTCGGTTTCGTTTCCACTCGCTCGAACCTCGCCAATCCATCGTCTCGCTTCTTGACATAACGAAACGGGCCGTTTAGATCAACAAATAGAAACGGAACGTTTCGTTATATGGAGATGCCCGATGGCTCTTTCATTCTTGTCGCGCCTCGGCTCACGCCTGCGCTTCCTGATGGTCGCAATCGTCGGTGCGTATGCCGCGATCAATCTCGTGCTGGCCGCGCTGGCGCCCTTCACCGCGGGCTGGCCCGTCCTTGGCGTCACGGCGCTGGCCGTGCCGCCCATGGTTGTGGCGATGGTCTACGGGGTGATCCCGATCGCCTTCCGCTTCGGTGCCCCGCGCTAAGCGGGCTACCGCGTGAAGCGGGTCGTCTCAGAACGCCTCTTCCCAATCCCGGCTCAGACGCATCGCGCAGTTGATCAGCCCGACATGCGAATAGGTCTGCGGGAAATTGCCCCAGAGCTCGCCGGTCTTGAGGTCGGCATCCTCCGAGAGCAGGCCGAAGCTGTTGCGGCGTTTCAGGACGCGCTCGAACAGCTCCTTCGCCTCGTCCCGGCGGCCGATCGCGTTCAGCGCATCGACGTACCAGAAGGCGCAGATCAGGAAGCCGGTGTGCATGTAGCCGAAATCGTCCTGCGTGGCGTAGCGCAGCAGCAGGTCGCCACGCTTGAGGTCGCGGCCGATCGCCTCGACGGTGGCGACGAAGCGTGCATCGTCCGGCTTGACGAAGCCGAGTTCCGCCAAGAGCAGCAAGGTGGCGTCGAGGTCCTCGCCGCCGAAGGTCGAGACGAAATGGCCTTTCGTCTCGTTCCAGATCTGGTCGGCGATGGTGCTCTTCAGCCGCTTGGCCTCGCTTTTCCAGAATTCCTTGCGATCGGCGCGCCCGAGCGTGCCGGCGATGCGGGCGAGCCGATCACAGGCCGCCCAGCACATCACACTGGAGAAGGAATGTACCGCCTCCTTCTCGCGCAGCTCCCAGGGACCGGCATCGGGCTTGTCGAAATAGGCGATGGCGAGCTCGCCCATGCGTTCGAGCTGTCCGAACAAGGCCTCCTTGCCGGGCTGGATCAGGCGGCGGTCGAAGAAGGAATGCGTCGCCGCCAGCACAACCGCGCCATAGCCGTCATTCTGAATCTGCGTCGCCGCGCCGTTGCCGAAGCGCACCGGCTTGTGCCCGCGATAGCCTGACAGGTTGCCGGCCTCGAACTCGTCCAGCGTGCCGCCGCGCGTGATCGGATAGAGCGGCGGCAGATGCTCGGCGCCGCTTTCGGTGAAGGTATCGACGATATTGGTGATGAAGCCGAGATAGTCCTCCATCGTCCGCGTCGTGCCGAGCCGGTTCAGCGCATGCACGACGAAATAGGCGTCGCGCAGCCAGCAATAGCGGTAGTCCCAGTTGCGCTGCGTGCCCGGCGCCTCCGGGATCGAGGTCGTCAGCGCCGCGACGATCGCACCGGTCTCCTCGAAGGAGCAAAGCTTCAGCGTGATCGCGGCCCGGATCACCTCCTTCTGGTACTCGAAGGGGATCGAGAGCGAGCGGACCCAGTCGCGCCAGTAATCGGTGGTCTTGTCGAGGAATTCGCGCGAGGTCGTTTCGATCTCGGCGCGCAGCGCCTCGTCCGAGCCTATGAAGAAGGAATAGGCCTGGTCCACCGCGAAGGGGGTGCCCTCCACGACATAGGAAAGCGGCGCATTGGTCGTCAGGCGAATGGTCTGGTCGGCGCCGACGAAGCGGACATGGTTGGAGCCGCGCGTCATCTCGTCGGGCTCCTCGCCGATGCCGAGGCACGGCTTGACCAGCACGCGGATGCGCGGCCGCCCGGAGACCCGCCGGACCCGCCGCACGAGCTGCGGCGGCCGGAAGAAGCGCTCATAGCGCACGAAGCGCGGCGCGAAATCGAGGATCTCGATCGCATTGCCCTGGTCGTCGGAGAGTACCGAGGAGAGGATCGCGGTGTTGTCGAGATAGCCCTGCTCGCAGCGCGTCATGCCGACCAGCTCGATCGCGAAGAAACCCTTGTCGGGATCGGCATCGCCGTCCTCGGCGTGGTTGTCGATCAGCGAACAGAACACGGGATCGCGGTCGAAGCGCGGGAAGCAGCCCCAGACGATGCGGGCGCGGCGGTCGATGAGGGCGGCGATCGAGCAATTGCCGATCACGCCGAGGTCGAGCGAGGCGGAGTGCTGCCCCGCAGCCGAAGTCGTCACGGTCATGGTCGGTCAGTCCTGCTTGAAGCTGGCAGCGGAAAGATGGCCGCTTTCGGCGGCTTCGAGAAGGATGTGCCGGAGCACTGTCGGCGAGGCCAGCCGGCAGGTTGCATGGCTCTCGCGGTCTGCGCCGATGCGCACGGAGATGCCGCCCATCGCGTTGACCGCCTCGAACCCATCCTCGTCGGTGATGTCGTCGCCGACGAAGACCGGGAGCCGGCCGGCATAGGTCGGGGTCGCCATCAGCCAGGCGATGGCGTTGCCCTTGCTGGCGCCGGCTGGAACGAGTTCCGCGACGGACTTGCCTTCCTGCAGGCGTATGCCCGGCCCCATTCGCTTGGCGAGGCCACGCATTAGCGCGAGCGCCTCGTCCTCCAGCGCCGGGGCGAGGCGCCAGTGCAGGGCGACGGAAATGCGCTTGTCCTCGACGATGATGCCGACATGGCTGTTGGCGAAGCGGACGAGGTCGCGCAGCGCCCCTCGCATGCCCTCATGCGGATCGGCCTGCGAGCGAATCTCGTCGTCGACGCGAATCTGCGCGCCATGCAGCCCGGCGATGTCGAAGCGATGCGGCGCCAATACGCCGTCGAGGAAGGCGATCGGCCGGCCCGAGACAAGCGCGAGTGCGCCGCCGAGCTGCGTGCGCAGCGCGCTCAGAGCCGGCGCCACCCGCCGGTCGAGGTGAACGTCGTTCGGCGAGGGGGCGATCTCCACCAGTGTCCCGTCGAAATCGAGAAACAGTGCGATTTCGCGATCTGCGGGAGCGATCTCGTGAGAGCTTGCGGCGCTATCGGGTTCGATCAATGTCGTCATCGTCTCGTATCTGGGCAGAGAAGGCGGCATAAGAGCGGCCGTGCAGCCAAGGATATCCTTTTCTGTCTTATCGACCGGCGGCGGCCTTGTCGAAAATAACGTGCGAGGGGTTGCCTCGATCTGTCGAAAGCCTACCATGGCGCCGCGATTTCACCGCACGGCTGCCACAGCGCGGCCATGTGACAGCGTCCGCACTACGGAAACATTACGCTTTCGGAAGCGTTCTGTTCCTGCCGCCGATGGCGAAATGCGGGCGGCCCCTGCCGGAGAATGCTCGTCCATGCGTCTTGTCATCGTTTCCAACCGGGTCACGATTCCCGATCGCCATGAAAAGGTGATGGCAGGAGGGCTGGCCGTCGCCCTGCGCGAGGCGCTGGAGCAGCGCGGCGGCTTGTGGTTCGGCTGGAGCGGGGCGGTCAGCGAGGGGTCGCCGGCGCAGGTCCGGCAGGTCGAGCACGGCAATGTCACCTATGCCGTTACCGATCTCAGCGAGCACGAGCGGCAGAGCTACTATCTCGGTTTCTCGAACCGGGCGCTCTGGCCGCTGATGCATTACCGGCTCGGCCTCACCGAGTTCCAGCGCAGCGATTACATGGGCTATCTCGGCGTCAACCGCCGTTTCGCCCGCGCGCTTGCCGCGCTGATCAAGCCCGACGATCTCATCTGGATCCACGACTACCATCTGATTCCTCTGGCGGCGGAGCTGCGCCGGCGCGGCGTCACCAACCGCATCGGCTATTTCCATCATATCCCCTGGCCGGCGGCCGAGGTCATCGGTGCCTTGCCCTTCAGCGCGACCTTGATCCGCACCATGGCGGCCTATGATCTCGTCGGCATGCAGACGGAGGTTGACGCCCGCAACCTGATCGGCGGGCTGGTCTCGCTTTGCGGTGCCCGTTCGGATGGCAGGCGCGTCCGTCTGGGCGCCCGCGAGACGGCAATCCAGGCCTTCCCGATTGGCATCGATGTCGAGGGCTTCCGGAAGCTCGCCGCCGCGTCCGTCCGCAAGGCGACGACGCCTTTGCGGGCGACGCAGGAATCGCTCGGCGAGCGTAAGCTCGTCATCGGCGTCGACCGGCTCGATTATTCCAAGGGCATCGTGCAGCGGCTGGAGGCCTTCGGCGAGTTCCTGCGCAATCATCCCGATGAGCGGGGCCGGGTGAGCCTTCTCCAGATCGCGCCGCCCTCGCGCAGCGACGTGCCCGAATACGCCGAGCTGGATCGCCAGTCCGATGAGGTCGCCGGGCGCCTCAACGCCCAGCTCGGCGAATTCGACTGGACGCCGATCCGCGTGGTCAAGAAGGCCTATTCGCGCAAGGCGCTAGCCGGCTTCTACCGCCGCGCCCAGGTTGGGCTGGTGACGCCGATGCGCGACGGCATGAATCTCGTCGCCAAGGAATATATCGCGGCGCAGGACCCGGCCGATCCCGGCGTGCTCGTGCTCTCGCGCTTCGCCGGTGCCGCCCAGCAGATGGGCGAGGCGCTGATCGTCAATCCCTTCGATTCCCATGAGGTGGCGGAGGCGATCCGCACGGCGCTGGCCATGCCCAAGACGGAGCGCATCCGCCGTTTCGAGAAGCTCTATGCGGTGATTGCCGGCACCGATATCGACTGGTGGACCCGCCAGTATCTTGCGGCACTGGCGGGAGAGGGGGCTGCCAAAGACATTTCGGCCGCAGGCGAACCGCATGGCGAGCAGCGCCGGGGCGTGCGACGGGCCGGGCGGGGCGAGGCATCGGCCGCGTCATCGGCGACCGCGGACGTCGCTGTACGCAAGATGTCGGCAGGAACCCGCGGCAAGCGGAGCGCTGGCAAGGCATCTCATCTCGCCCTGGTGCGACCTTGAGACTTTGCACTTAGGTCAGGAAAACGGCCGAAATCTTGGGGGGATGCTGCCTGCCCCCTTCGCGGCCCTTGCCGAATAAGGTCTTTGGTCGCTAGAAGGCAGCATGACCGGAGTGGGCGACTCAGGGTCTGGACAGGCATCGTATCATCGATGGCTGAGGAGGCGGGCGGAGGGCTGAGATCGATGCGAGGCGCTCTCGGAGGACCGGGCGTTCTGTTGCGCCGTCTCCGCGAGGTTATGGCGGCATCGATCAGCCCGCAGGAGCGGCTGGATCGCCTCGTCGTCCTGATCGCCGGCAATCTGGTGGCCGAGGTCTGCTCCGTCTACGTCCTGCGCGAGGACGGCTCGCTCGAACTCTACGCCACCGAAGGCCTCAACCGCGAGGCCGTCCACCTCACCACCATGCGCGCCGGCGAGGGTCTCGTCGGCCTGATCGCGAGCGAGGCCGAGCCGCTCGCCCTGTCGGACGCGCAGGCGCATCCCTCCTTCTCCTACCGTCCGGAAACGGGCGAAGAGGTCTACCGCTCCTTCCTCGGCGTGCCGATTCTGCGCGGCGGCGCCGTCATGGGTGTGCTCGTCATCCAGAACCGGGCGTCGCGGCTCTATTCCGAGGAAGAGGTCGAGAGCCTCCAGACCACCGCCATGCTGATGGCGGAGATGATCGCGGCCGGCGGACTGAAATCCCTGGCGGCGCCGGGCGCCTCGATCGGCCTCGATCGGCCGATCCATGGCGTCGGCGTGGCGCTGGCGGATGGCGTCGGCCTCGGCCATGCCGTGCTGCACGAGCCGCGCGTCGCGATCACCAATCTCATCGCCGAGAACCCGGCTGCCGAGGTCGGCCGGCTCGAAGCGGCGATCGGCGAGATGCGCGCCTCGATCGACGAGCTGGTCGAGCGCGGCGACGTCGCCCATACCGGCGAGCACCGCGACGTGCTCGAGACCTTCCGCATGTTCGCTCATGACCAGGGCTGGCTGCGGCGCATGCGCGAGGTCGTGATGACCGGCCTCACCGCCGAGGCGGCGGTCGAGCGCGTTCAGTCCGACACCCGCGCCAAGATGCTGCGCCAGACCGACCCGTATCTGCGCGAGCGGCTGCATGATCTCGACGATCTCGCCAACCGGCTGCTGCGCACGCTGGTCGGCAAGGCGAACGGCGTCGCCCGCGAGAACCTGCCCGAGAATGCCATCCTCGTCGCGCGCTCGATGGGGCCGGCGGCACTGCTCGACTATGACCGCGCCCATCTGCGCGGGCTCGTGCTGGAGGAGGGCGGGCCGACCAGCCATATCGCCATCGTCGCCCGCGCGCTCGGCATCCCCGCCGTCGGCGAGGTCGTCAACGCCACGGCTTTGGTCGAGGCGGGCGATGCCATCATCGTCGACGGTCAGGCCGGCGAGGTGCAGATCCGCCCGCAGCCCGACGTCGAGAACGCCTACAAGGACAAGGCGCGTCTGCGTGCCCGCAAGCAGAAGCAATACCAGAAGCTCAAGGAGCTTCCGGCGGTCACCCGCGACGGCGTCGACATCACCTTGCAGATCAATGCCGGCCTGATCGTCGATATGCCGAATATCGAGGCGACCGCTGCCGCCGGCATCGGCCTGTTCCGCACCGAATTGCAGTTCATGGTGGCGCAGCACATGCCGACCACCGCCGAGCAGCAGGCGCTCTATGCGGCCGTGCTGGAAGCCGCGGCGGACCTGCCGGTCACCTTCCGCACGCTCGATATCGGCGGCGACAAGGTGCTGCCCTATATGGAGCGGGTCGAGGAGGAGAACCCGGCGCTCGGCTGGCGCGCGATCCGCATCGGCCTCGATAAGCCGCGGCTGCTGCGCGCGCAGGTGCGCGCGATGCTGCGGGCGGGCGCCGGCCGCGACCTCAAGATCATGCTGCCGATGGTCGCGACCACCGAGGAGTTCCGCCGCGCCCGCATGATCATCCGCCGCGAGCAGGTCATGCTGGAGAAGCAGGGCGTGACGCCGCCGCGGGACCTGCGTGTCGGCGTCATGGTCGAGGTGCCCTCGCTGCTCTTCGAACTGCCGGAGATCGCGCGCGAGGCCGATTTCCTCTCGATCGGCACCAACGATCTCATGCAGTTCCTCTTCGCCGCCGATCGCGAGAACAAGCGCGTCGCCGACCGTTTCGATCCGCTCGGCGTCGGTGCGCTCCGGGCTCTCCGGCGCATCGTCGAGGCGGCGGCCGAAACCGGCTGCCCGGTCACCGTCTGCGGCGAGATGGGCGGCAAGCCGCTGGAGACTATGGCGCTGATCGGGCTGGGCTATCGCGGCTTCTCGATGTCGGCGGCCTCGATCGGGCCAGTCAAGGCGATGCTGCGCGCGCTCGATGCCGGCAAATTGCGCGAGCGCATGGACTGGATGCTGGCGTCGCCGGAAGGCGGCACCAATCTGCGCCCGCAGCTCGCGGCCTTCGCGGCCGAGTTCAAGGTCCCGGTCTAGCGACGCTGCCTCCGCATCCGCTGCCGCTTTTCCTGTCGTTTCACGAGTTCACTGAATGTCTCTCCAGCTTCCTCAGGATCGTCTCGACGTCATCGTGGCGCGCCATGCCGCGGCGACCGACGAGATAAACCATGCGACCGAGGCGGCGCGCACCGTCGAGCTCGCCAAGGAGCTGGCCGAGCTCGATCCCGTGGTCGCGGCGATCGCCTCCTGGCGTCAGGCGCAGGTCTCGCTGGAGGAAGCCGAGGCGCTGATCGCCGATCCCGCGACCGATGCCGAGTTCCGCGACCTCGCCTATGAGGAGCGCGATGCCGCCCGCGCCGAGATCGAAGCGCGTGCCCGCGAGATCCTCATCGCCCTGCTGCCGAAGGACGCTGCCGACGAGCGCGGCGTCATCCTCGAAATCAGGGCCGGCACCGGCGGCGACGAGGCCTCGCTCTTCGCCGGCGATCTCCTGCGCATGTATCAGCGCCACGCCGCCCAGAAGGGCTGGAGCGTCGATATCCTCTCCGAAAGCGAGGGGACGATGGGGGGGTACAAGGAGGTCGTCGCCGAGATCAACGGCCGCGGCGTCTATGCCCGCCTCAAGTTCGAATCCGGCGTCCACCGTGTCCAGCGCGTGCCTGATACCGAGGCGAGCGGGCGCATCCATACCTCCGCGGCGACGGTGGCGACATTGCCGCTCGCGACCGATGTCGATGTCGTCCTCAACGAGGCCGATATTCGCACCGATACCCTGCGCTCGGGCGGCGCCGGCGGCCAGCACGTCAACAAGACGGAATCGGCGGTGCGCCTCACCCATATCCCGACCAACACCGTCGTGCTGGTCCAGGACGAGCGTTCCCAGCACAAGAACAAGGCGCGCGCCTACGAATTGCTGCGCGCGAAACTCTTCGACATGGAGCGCCTGCGCATCGATGCAGAGCGCTCGGCAGACCGGCGTTCGCAGGTTGGCTCGGGCGATCGCTCGGAGCGCATCCGCACCTATAATTTCCCGCAAGGGCGCGTCACCGATCACCGCATCAACCTGACCCTCTACAAGCTCGACGAGATGATGCAGGGCCTCGTTCTCGACGAGATCATCGATGCGCTGACCGCCGAGCATCAGGCAAAACTGCTGTCCGAAGAGGGCATTGCCTGAGATGAAACCAAATCGCATCCTGGACGTTGGTGACGTACCGACACCAGAGAAAGGGGGGTTCTCCCATGATGAAGCTGTTTTCTGCTCTTGCAGTGGCCGGCCTGATGACCACCGCCATGACGGCGCCGTCGCAGGCTCAGGAAAGCAAGGTCTTCCGCAAGATGACCGCGGGTCAGCCCGCGGCGCTGCAGGGTTCGATGACCCAGGCGCAGGCCCGCAAGGCATGTCGCATGGAGATGAGCGGCGCGCGCGAAAGCAAGCGCTCGATCAACATCAAGATGCGCCAGTGCATGGACAAGAAGATGAACGGGACGATGTAAGCCCCGTCATCCATCTGAGGACGTTAAAGGGGAGGGCGCCGTGCCGACCGTGAGGGAGGTGCGGCGCCTTGCCGTTCAGACCTTGCGCCAAGCCGGTATCGAGACGGCGGGGCTCGATGCGCGCCTGCTGCTCGAAGGAGCTCTGAACATACGCGATCTCGATCCAGATCGTGTGCTCGATGCGAATGTCGCCGCGATCTTCGACGGCTTCCTGCTTCGGCGACGCGCGGGCGAGCCGGTCTGGCGCATTCTCGGCGAGCGCGAATTCTGGGGGCTGACCTTCCGTTTGTCCCCGGCGACGCTGGAGCCGCGCCCCGACAGCGAGACGATCGTCGAGGCAGCGCTCGCCCAGCTTGCCGGGCGCCGCGAGGAGGAGTTGGCGCTGCTCGATCTCGGGACCGGCACCGGCTGCCTGCTGCTCGCCTTGCTCAGCGAATTGCCGCAAGCGCGCGGTCTCGGCATCGACCTGTCGGAGGAAGCCCGCCGGACTGCGGCCGGAAATGCTGAGCTCAACGGCCTGAACGGACGGGCCACGTTCCGGCAGGGGAGCTGGACCGACGGGCTCGCCGGCCGGTTCGACCTCATCGTCTCGAACCCACCCTATATCCCCTCGGCCGAGATCACGACGCTGTCCGTCGAGGTGCGCGAGCACGATCCCATGCTCGCGCTCGATGGCGGCGCAGACGGGCTTGGACCCTACCGGCTCTTCGCATCGTCGCTGCCGCCCTTGCTGGCGCCGGGCGGCAGCATCGTCCTGGAGATCGGGGCGGGGCAGGGACCGGATGTCGTCGCGCTGATGCGGGCAGGAGGCCTTGAATTCCGCGGCAGCCGCAATGATCTTGGAGGCCACGAGCGGGCGTTGATCTTCACGCTCGCTTGATAGTGCACAGGCTTTTGGTCGATTTCGCTTGGAGAAGCAGCTAAAAGCAGCTATGCAGCATCCAGCCGAAGCTGGTGGCGTCAGAGCCGGGCCTCTGGGCAATTCCCGATCGTACAGGATTTGCTCGAGTTCGGTATCGTTTGCGGGCGTGTTCCCGAGACGGTGCAACTGATAAGCCGGATGGAGCCCCGAAGGCGCGCGGCGCCGATCGGCTCATGGGGTTGAAGCCCCTTTTTTGGAAAAGAGCGCGTGAAGACCAGGAACGGCGTATCGCCCCTTCAGGTCACCATAGTCCGACACAGCGTCGCAACCCGCTGTGCTTCGCAACGCGCATGACGGCGCCACGGTTGCTTTGAACACAGAAGCGCGAGACAGACGCGAATGAGACCAGGTCAGAACCGGCGTATGCGCGGCCGTAACAATAACGGCGGCGGCAACAACAACGGCAATCGCAAATCTCCGAATCCGTTGCAGCGTAGCTACGAATCCAACGGCCCGGATGTAAAGGTTCGCGGTACGGCGCAGAATGTAGCCGAGAAGTACCTGCAGCTTGCGCGCGATGCCCAGTCTTCGGGCGACACCGTTGCTGCCGAGAGCTATTTCCAATACGCCGAGCACTATTATCGCATCCTGCTCGCGGCACAGGAGCAGATGGCTCAGCAGTTTGGCCATTCCTTCCCGCCGAATCGCGCCTTTGTCGAAGACGCGGACGATGGAGAGGAAGAGGGCGACGAGGACGGTCAGGTCTTCCAACCCGGCACCGGTCCGCAGCCGGATATGCGTGCCAACGGCAACGGCTATGGCAACCCCAATGGCTATAACGGCCATGGCGGCGGTCAGCGCGCCGAGGGCGAGGGCGGCGAGGGCCAGCAGCAGGGCGGCCAGCGTTTCGACCGCCCGAATCGTCGCGAGCGTTTCAACAACGACCGCAATAACAACAGCAATAACGGCAACAACGAGCGGCGCTTCGATCGCCCCGAGCGTGGAGAGCGCCGTTTCGACCGCAACGCCGAAGGCGGCCAGGGGGCTCCCGGCGGGTACGCCCCGCGTCCCGATGCGCCGCGTTCCGATATCCCGGTCAGCGAAGGTGGTGCCGTCGAGGCGGCTCCCGAGCAGGCCCAGAGCGAACAGCGCCGCTTCGAGCGTCCGGAGCGGAGCGAGCGTCCCCAGCGTGAGCGTCGTCCGCGCCGCGAGCGCGAGGTCGAGGCCGATGCGGGCGATGATGTCGCCGCCGCGCTGCCGTCCTTCCTGACCAACCCCGTGCGTGTCCCCGCGCCGGAGCCGGTCGAGGCCCCCGCGGCTGAGCCGGTTACCGCCGCAGCGCCCGCCGAGGAGGCCGCGGAATCGACACCGAAGCGCACCCGCCGTCGCCGCTCGCCGCGCGAGGTCATGGATGCGCTGGGCTCGGACACGGAAGGCTCGGCCGAGTAAGCCGCTCCCGGATCGCAGATCTGATATGAAAAGGGCCCTATCGGGCCCTTTTTCTTTGCCTGCAGAGTATCAGGCGATGCCGAGCTCGGCCGGCGCGTCCGCGGCCGTCAGGCTGTCGCCTTCGGCCAGCGTGCCCTCGGCAAGGACGCGGCAATAGATGCCGCAATCGACATGTCCGTAATTCTTCATCAGCGCCTTCGGGATCTGCATGTCGCGCGCGCCGGTCTCGGGATCGACATTGGTCGCCGCGCAGCGCTCGATCCGCTTGATCACCTGCAGGCGCAGGCCGCCGGGGCCGGTCAACTCGCGGTCGACGAGCTCGTTCTCGGCCCAGGGCGCGAGACCGCTGACCATCAGGTTGCCGCGGAAGCGCAAGGGATCGACCGGCTGTCCGAGGCGCCCTTCGAGATCGGCGACGCTGGCGAGGTTGATGATCGAGACGAAGCCCGAACGGGAATCGGTGAAGCGATAGGTCGGCGGTGCCGTCAGCAGCTTGGGCTCGCCGCGCAACTCCTCGGGCATGAAGCCGGTGAAGAAGCGCGCGATCGCAGCATGGCCCTCGTCATTGGCGGTCGCCGCGCGCAGGACTTCCTGCCCGTTCTCATGGATGACGAGATCGCCGCTGGCATCGTCGTAGCGGGTCTTCAGCCGGGCGAGCGACTCGTTGCGCATCAGCATCAGGTATTTGATCTTGGGCTGATGGACGGGCTCGGCCGCATCGAAGCCGGAGGGGCCGTTCTCGATGGCGAAGAGCCGGTCGCCCGGGAAATAGCCGCCGGCCGGCAGCGCGGCGCGCTCGAGCCGTTCCGGCGAGAGCCCCTTCACGGGATAGCGGTAGAGCGTTTCGATGCGCATGGTCGGGTCCGTTCAGGCGAGGTCGCGGACCATAGCCTTGTCGGCCGGCCCTGACAGATCAAATCTTGTATCCGTTTCGATCAATCGGACGCGTCGTCCTCGCCATCGCTGACCGAGCGCTGGCAGCCCCAGCCGGCGAGCACGGCGTCGGTGTCGTCGGCGACGAAGAAGCGGGCGGCGTCGCGGTCGTAGCCCTCGCCGAGCAGGCGCTCGTAATCGGTATGGACGTGGCGGATATGGCTGCCGAGCGCGAGCCAGAGCGCGGTCGAGGGCGGCAGGTCCTTCATGTGGCGCCGCTCCGCCAGCGTGACCACGGCTTCGGCGTCCGACAGCGGTATGCCGGGCGCCAGCGCTCTCAACGCCCGACGAATCGCCTGCTGTCGCTTGGTCCCGGCCATGCCCGATCTGCGCCTGCCGCTTGCGCCAGGTCAATTCTGGGCCAGCCCTCTTCCGTTGCGTGAAAGCCACACTATCTTGAGAGGCGAAGGGCGGCCCATCGCGGCGCCCTATCCTGATGAAAGGCAGCGGGTTCGCGTCGCTACGGGGCGCGGCCTGTGGGCGGAGATATCTGCATGAACATTGAGAAATATACGGATCGGGCGAAGGGCTTCCTCCAGGCGGCGCAGACGATCGCCTTGCGCGAGGGGAACCAGCAGTTCACCCCCGAGCATCTTCTGAAGGCCTTGCTCGACGACAACGAGGGCATGGCGGCCGGTCTGATCGACCGGGCCGGCGGCCAGTCGCGCGTCGCCTTGCAAACTGTGGAGCAGGCGCTGGCCAAGCTCCCGAAGGTCTCGGGCGGCTCGGGCGGCCTTAACCTGACGCCTGGCCTCGCCCGCGTCTTCGATACCGCCGAGAAGGCCGCGGAAAAGGCTGGCGACAGCTTCGTCACGGTCGAGCGGCTCTTGCTTGCACTCGCGATCGAGAAGGACAGCGAGGCCGGCAAGGCTCTCTCCAAGGCCGGCGTGACGCCGCAGGCGCTCAATGCCGCGATCGAGGCGATCCGCAAGGGCCGCACCGCCGATTCCGCGTCCGCCGAGCAGGCCTATGACGCGCTGAAGAAATATGCGCGCGACCTCACGGCTGCGGCGCGCGAGGGCAAGCTCGATCCGGTCATCGGCCGTGATGAGGAGATCCGCCGCACCATCCAGGTGCTGTCGCGCCGGACCAAGAACAATCCCGTCCTGATCGGCGAGCCCGGCGTCGGCAAGACCGCCATCGCCGAGGGCCTCGCCCTGCGCATCGTCAATGGCGACGTGCCCGAGAGCCTGAAGGACAAGGAACTGCTCGCGCTTGACATGGGTTCGCTGATCGCCGGCGCGAAATATCGCGGCGAGTTCGAGGAGCGGCTGAAGGCCGTTCTGACCGAGGTCTCGTCCTCGGATGGCGGCGTCATCCTGTTCATCGACGAGATGCATACCCTCGTCGGCGCCGGCAAGACCGATGGCGCGATGGATGCCTCCAACCTGCTGAAGCCAGCACTGGCGCGTGGCGAACTGCACTGCGTCGGCGCGACCACGCTCGACGAGTACCGCAAATATGTCGAGAAGGACGCTGCCTTGGCGCGGCGCTTCCAGCCGGTCTTCGTCGACGAGCCGACGGTCGAGGATACCGTCTCGATCCTGCGCGGCCTGAAGGAGAAATACGAGCAGCATCACCGCGTCCGCATCACGGATTCGGCGCTGGTCTCGGCCGCGACCCTGTCGAACCGCTACATCACCGACCGATTCCTGCCGGACAAGGCGATCGATCTTGTCGACGAGGCTTCGGCGCGCCTGCGCATGCAGGTCGATTCCAAGCCGGAAGAGCTGGACTCGATCGACCGCGAGATCGTCCGTCTCAAGATCGAGCAGGAGGCGCTCAAGAAGGAGAGCGACGCCGGCTCGAAGGAGCGGCTGAAGCGGCTCGAATCCGAGCTGGCCGACCTGGAGTCGCGCTCGGCCATCATCACCGCCAAATGGAAGGCGGAGAAGGACAAGCTGGGCGCCGCCGCGGAGATCAAGACCAAGCTCGACAACGCCCGCAACGAACTGGCGCAGGCGCAGCGCAAGGGCGAGTACCAGCGCGCGGGCGAGTTGGCCTATGGCGAGATTCCGCAGCTCGAGAAGAAGCTGGCCGAGATCGAGGAGAAGGGCGACAGCGCCGGCATGGTCGAGGAGGCCGTGACGCCGGACCATGTCGCGCAGGTCGTCAGCCGCTGGACCGGCGTGCCGGTCGATCGGATGCTCCAGGGCGAGAAGGAGAAGCTGCTCCGCATGGAGGAGGTTCTCGGCTCCCGCGTCGTCGGGCAGCGCGAGGCGGTGGAGGCGGTTTCGACCGCGGTCCGCCGCGCCCGCGCCGGCCTTCAGGACCCGAACCGCCCGATCGGCTCCTTCATGTTCCTCGGCCCCACCGGCGTCGGCAAGACCGAATTGACCAAGGCGCTCGCCTCGTTCCTGTTCGACGACGATACGGCGCTCGTGCGCATCGACATGTCCGAGTACATGGAGAAGCACTCGGTCGCCCGGCTGATCGGTGCGCCTCCCGGCTATGTCGGCTACGAGGAGGGCGGGGCGCTGACTGAAGCCGTGCGACGCCGGCCGTATCAGGTCGTGCTCTTCGACGAGGTCGAGAAGGCGCATCCGGACGTGTTCAACGTCCTGCTGCAGGTGCTCGATGACGGCCGCCTGACCGATGGCCAGGGCCGCACCGTCGATTTCCGCAACGTGCTGATCATCATGACTTCGAATCTCGGTTCGGAGTTCCTGGTGAACCAGCCCGAGGGGCAGGATAGCGATGCGGTTCGCGACGAGGTCATGGGCGTGGTCCGCCACGCCTTCCGGCCCGAGTTCCTGAACCGGATCGACGACATCATCCTGTTCCATCGCCTGCGGCGGAAGGACATGGACGCGATCGTCGACATCCAGATGGCCCGGCTGGCGAAGCTGCTGACCGATCGCAAGATCACGCTCGAGCTCTCGAAGGAGGCGCGCGAGTGGCTGGCGGACAAGGGCTACGACCCCGCCTATGGCGCGCGCCCGCTGAAGCGCGTGATCCAGAAATCGGTGCAGGACCCCCTCGCGGAAGCGATCCTCGCCGGCGAGATCGTCGACGGCGAAGACGTGCCGATCACCGTCGGGCCGGGCTCGCTGATGCTGGGTTCGGTCCCGGCCGTGAAGGAAAAGCGGCCGGCGGGTGTGGCGCTGAACTGAGGCGGCTTTCGAGCTGCGTCATCCTCGGGCGGCGCTCAGCGCTGACCCGAGGATCTCTGGATGGAAGGGCGCGAGAGCCTTATCCGGCATGAGATGCTCGGGTCGAGCCCGAGCATGACGGGCGCGACGCGCCCGTCACCCCCGCTTCAACAGAAACACCGCCTGCGCACCGAACAGGTTCCAGAACCACCACGGCGCTTTGACGCCGACCTTGCCGCCTGCGGCGTCGAGCGCGACCGCGCGCTCCTTCTTGGCGCCGATCTGGTCGCAGAGCGCCACGAAGTCGCGGATCGTGCAGAAATGGATGTTGGGCGTGTCCCACCAGGCATAGGGCAGGGAATCCGTCACCGGCATCCGCCCCTGGAAGAACACCTGGCTGCGCATCCGCCAATGCCCGAAATTCGGGAAGGAGACGATGGCGTGCCGGCCGATGCGCAGCATCTGCTCCAGCACGAGCCGGGGGTTGCGCGTCGCCTGGATCGTCTGGGAGAGGATCACGTAGTCGAAGCTGTCGTCCGGATAGTCGGCGAGATCGGTATCGGCGTCGCCCTGGATCACCGAGAGCCCGCGCGCGACGCAATCGGCCACGCCCTCGCGCGACAATTCGATGCCGCGCGCATCGACCTGGCGGCTCTCCGCCAGCAGCGCGAGCAGGGCGCCGTCGCCGCAACCGACATCGAGCACGCGCGTGCCGGGCTGCACCATCTCGGCGACGAGCTTGAGGTCGATGCGGTTGGTCTGGTTGTCCGGGAGGGTCATGGCCTAGAGCCCCCGTGCCCGTGCCGCCGCGCCGATGAAGCCGCGCGTCGTGGCGAAGAGATTGGGCTCTTCCAGCAGGAAGGCGTCGTGGCCCTTGTCGCTCTCCAACTCGACGAAGGAGACAGAGGCGCCTGCCGCGTTCAGCGCATGCACGATCGCGCGCGAGTCGGTGGTCGGGAACAGCCAGTCCGAGGTGAAGGACGCCACGCAGAAGCGCGTCTTCGTGCCTGCGAAGGCTCGCGCCAGCACGCCGTCATGATCGGCGGCGAGGTCGAAATAATCCATCGCCCGCGTCACGTAGAGATACGAATTGGCGTCGAAGCGCTCGACGAAGCTCAGCCCTTGATGGCGCAGATAGCTTTCGACCTGGAAGTCCGCATCGAATGAGAAGGTCGGCGCCTCCCGGTCCTGCAATTTGCGGCCGAACTTGCGGTGCAGCGCCTGCTCCGAGAGATAGGTGATATGCGCGCCCATCCGCGCGACCGACAGCCCTTTGGCCGGGCGCGTGCCCTCCTCGAGATAGCGTCCGCGCCGCCATTCCGGATCAGCCATCACCGCCTGCCGGCCGACCTCGTGGAAGGCGATGTTCTGCGCCGAGTGCTTAGCTCCCGTCGCCAGCGGCAGCGCCGAAAAGACGCGGTTCGGATAGCTCGCCGCCCATTGCAGCACCTGCATGCCGCCCATCGAACCGCCGGCGACGCAGAACAGCGTCTTGATGCCCAGGGAGTCGACCAGCGCGGCCTGCGCCCGCACCATGTCGCGGATGGTGACGACCGGGAAGGACAGGCCCCAGGGCTTGCCCGTGGCCGGGTTGGTCGAGGCCGGGCCGGTCGTGCCGGTGCAGCCGCCGATCACATTGGCGCAGATCACGAAGAAGCGGTCTGTATCGACAGGCTTGCCCGGCCCGATCATCGCGGTCCACCAGCCGCCCTTGCCGGTGATCGGGTTGCGGCTCGCGACATATTGGTCGCCGGTCAGGGCGTGGCAAACCAGGATCGCGTTCGATTTCTCGGCGTTTAAAGTGCCATAGGTCTGGTAGGCGATCTGCCAGTGGTCGAGCACCACGCCGCAATCCATCAGCAAGGGCGTATCGGGCCCAAAGCGCGCGACCGGGCTGGAGGGCTCGTTGGCCTCCTTCTGCGGATCGGCCAGGCTGGGGGAGAGATCGCTCATGTCGTCAGCTTCGGCAGTAGGATTTGTCTTGCCGGTCCAGGCGTTCGGAAAATCGAACTCTAGCGATGCCGCGTCGAGGCGTCGCTGTCAACGCGGGACTGCGCAGCCGGCTTTGCCAAGGCGCGGCGGGAGCGCTAAGGAGCGTGGCCTTGCCGGAAAGCGCGTTGCCATGACCGAAGCCGCCCCGACCACCCTTGCCGATCTCCGCGGTGAAATCGACCGCATCGACAGCGCGATGCATGCGCTGCTGATGGAGCGCTCGCAGGTCATCGAGACGCTGATCTCGATCAAGAAGACGCAGGCATCCGGCTCCGCCTTCCGCCCCGGCCGCGAGGCCGACATCATGAAGCGCCTCGCGCTGAGCCATAAGGGCCTGCTGCCTCTCGACACGGTCGAGAGCGTCTGGCGCATCATCATCGCCACCTTCACCTATGTGCAGGCGAATTATTCCGTCCATGCGGACGTCTCCGGCGGTGACCCGGCGATGCGCGATTCCGCCCGGTTCCATTTCGGCTTCACCGTCCCCTTCGTGCCGCATGAGGACGCCCGCGCCGTCATCCGCGCGGTCGCGGAATCGGCCGGCGATCTCGGCATCTTCCGCATGGACCAGGGCGCCAGCGCCGGCATCTGGTGGCGCGACCTGATCGGAGCCGACGCGCCGAAGATCATCGCGCGGCTGCCTTTCGTCGAGCGCCCGAACCATCCTGCGGGAACGCCGGTCTACTGCATCGCCAAGCCGCTGGCGGATGCCGCGGTGCGCGAGATCGTGCTCTACGCCGCCCGGGTCGAGCGCTGGTCTGAAAGCTTGCGTCATGGCCTCGCCGAGCATCTGGCCGAGGTCTCCGCCTCGGCCGCCGACGGCTCGCATCTCTCGCTGCTGGTCGCGGCTTCCGGCGAGGTCGATCAGGCCTCGATCCGGCAAGCGCTCGTGCCGGCGGGCTTGAGCGACTTCGCCGAGATCGGCAGCCACGCCGCCCGCTTCTCCGTCAAATCCGCCCGCTGAACGGGCTCGCATCGTTCCCTGCTGCAAGGTCAATCGTCATGGCGACCCGTCCCATCCCGCGTCCCGGCGTCCTCGATATCGAGGCCTATGTTCCCGGCAAATCCGCCGCGCCCGCCGGCGTGAAGCTGCACAAGCTCTCCTCCAACGAAACCCCGCTCGGGCCGAGCCCGAAGGCGATCGCAGCCTTCGAGGGCCTCGCCGCCAAGCTGGAGCTCTATCCCGACGGCACGTCGGCCAAGCTCAAGCAGGCGATCGCCGGCCGCTACGGTCTCGACCCGGCGCGGATCATCTGCGGCAACGGCTCGGATGAGCTGCTGGAGCTCGTCACCAAGGCCTATCTCGGCGCGGGCGACGAGGGCATCTACAGCCAGTACGGCTTCCTGGTTTACCGCATCGCCATCCTTGCCATGGGGGGCAAGCCGGTCGTCGTGCCCGAGAAGAACTACACGGCCGATGTCGACGGCATCCTGGCCGCGGTGACGCCGAAGACGAAGATCGTCTTCCTCGCCAACCCCAACAACCCGACCGGCACCTATCTGCCCTTCGACGAGGTCAAGCGCCTCCAGGCCGGCCTGCCTCCGCATGTCCTGCTCGTGCTCGACGCGGCTTACGCGGAATATGTCCGCCGTAACGACTACGCCTCCGGCATCGAGCTCGTCGCCGAGAGCGAGAATGTGGTGATGACCCGCACCTTCTCGAAGATCTACGGCCTTGCCAATCTGCGCATCGGCTGGATGTATGCGCCGGCTCATATCATCGATGCGCTCGAACGTATCCGCGGCCCCTTCAACGTCAACGGCGCCGCGATCGAAGCCGGCGCCGCGGCCGTCGCCGACGAGGCGCACGTTGCTGCCGCGCTTGAGCACAACGAGAAGTGGTTGGCATGGACGACGGCGGAGCTGGAGCAGCTCGGCCTGACCGTCACGCCCTCGGTCGGCAATTTCGTGCTGATCCATTTCACCAGGACGCCCGGCAAGACCGCGAAGGACGCCGATGCCTTCCTGACCCAGCGTGGCCTCATCCTGCGCGCCGTCGGCGGCTACGGGCTGCCGGACGCGCTGCGCATGACCATCGGCAGCGAAGAGGCGAACCGCCTCGTCGTCGCGGCGCTCGCCGATTTCCTCAAGGCATGAGCGAGATGGCGGAAAGCTTCGCGCCGCGCCGGCCCGCACCGGTCTTCGGCCGCCTCGCCATCATCGGAATCGGGCTGATCGGCTCCTCGATCGCGCGCGCGGCGAAGGAGCTGAACCTCGCCGGCACGATCGTGCTGGCCGACCGGGACGAACCCGTCCGCAAGCGGGCGCGAGAGCTGGGTCTCGGGGACACGGTCACGGATACGGCAGCGGAGGCGGCTCGCGACGCCGATCATATCATCCTCTGCGTTCCGGTCGGTGCCTGCGGGCCGGTCGCTGCCGAGATCGCGCCGGAGCTGAAGCCGGGCGCGATCGTCTCCGATGTCGGCTCGGTCAAGGGCTCGGTCGTCGACGCCGTCCTGCCGCATCTGCCCGAGGGTGTCGCCTTCGTGCCGGCCCATCCGGTCGCGGGCACCGAGAATTCCGGCCCCGATGCCGGCTTTCCGAGCCTCTTCCTCAACCGCTGGTGCATCCTGACCCCGCCGGAAGGGACCGACGCGGCGGCCATCGCCAGGACGCGCCAGTTCTGGGAGGGGATGGGTGCGCTGGTCGAGGTGATGAGCGCTCAGCACCATGACCTCGTGCTCGCCGTCACCAGCCACCTGCCGCATCTCATCGCCTACAACATCGTCGGCACGGCCGAGGATCTGGAGGCGGTGACGCAGTCCGAGGTGATCAAGTTCTCCGCCGGCGGCTTCCGCGACTTCACCCGCATCGCGGCTTCCGACCCCACGATGTGGCGCGACGTCTTCCTGCACAACAAGGAAGCGGTGCTGGAAATGCTCGGCCGCTTCAACGAGGACCTCGCCCTCCTCACCCGCGCCATCCGCTACGGCGATGGCGAGACGTTGCACAAGCACTTCACCCGCACCCGCGCCATCCGCCGCGGCATCGTCGCGCTCGGCCAGGAGAAGCCGGAGACGGAGAAGCTGCGCAAGGATTGACGGACTGGCGGGCCAAGCCGCCCTGGAGGCGCTGTGCATGGCGTCGAGTTTGGCTTGCCAAGCCCACCGCCTGCTGGTACAGCGCCACCCGTTGCCGCTTTAGCTCAGCTGGTAGAGCACCTCATTCGTAATGAGGGGGTCGGGGGTTCGAATCCCTCAAGCGGCACCAGTTTCATGTGCAGCCTGCTGCAGCCTTGCTTCCAAGAATGTCCTGAGCACGAATCGCTCCGCCTGCGGCATGAACGTCGGCAGCGGGCCATACCGTTCGGGGCAGCTTCGTCCTCTCAGCCAGATTCGGTCATGGCGCCGAGACGCCGACGGGGGCGCCATCGCGGGCGACGACCCGGCCGCTTTTGACCACGAGCCGACGTATCGGCACGTCCGCGACTGCCTCGGCGGCCGTCTCGGCATCGACCAGCACGAGATCAGCCTTGCAGCCGGAACCGAGGCCGTAATCCGGCAGGCCGAGCGCCCTCGCACCGAGCGTGGTGCAGGCTTCGAGCGCGAATTCCAGATCCTCGTCGCGGGAAAAGCCGTTGCGCTGGCCGATCAGCGCGGCGCGCTCCAGCATGTCGCCCCGCCCATAGGGGCTCCAGGTGCCGCGCGGGCCGTCGCAGCCGCCGCAGACGAGAACGCCGAGCTCGTGCAGCCGCTTGATCCGCGGTGCCGGGAACCCGGCGGGGCCAGCCGTCATAACCGCGATGCCGGCTTCGGCGAGGCCGGCGGCGAGCGAGTCGTGCCGGGCCGGCTCGATCATGCCGAGGCAGTAGGCATGGCTGATCAGGACGCGCCCTTGCAGGCCGAGCGCGCGCGTGCGCTCGATGATCAGCTCCATCGAAAAGGCGCCGAGCTCGCCGAGTTCATGCAGGTGGATGTCGACCGGCTTGCCGAAGCGATCGGCCATGCCGAAGATCACGTCGAGATGGCGGACCGGATCGCGATCGATCTCGGCCGGGTCGAGTCCGCCGACGATGTCGGCGCCCATCCGCAGGGCTTCCTCCATCAGTGCGACGGTGCCTTCCCGGATCAGCATGCCGCTCTGCGGGAAGGCGACGATCTGGATGTCGACCATGTCGCGATAGGCCTCGCGGGTCGCCATGACGCCGGCGATGCTGGCGGTGCCGATCTCGGTGTCGACATCGACATGGCTGCGGATCGCTGTGACGCCGAGTGCCAGCGTTTGCACGGCCTGGCGCGCCGATTGGCGGGCGGGGTCGATGCCGAGGCGCTTCTTCTCGCGCCGATCCGTCTCGATGCGATCGCTGCGGTGCGGCCCGTTCTGGTTGCGCCACCACGGCATGCCGATCAGGTTCTTGTCGAGATGGGTATGGGCCTCGACGAGACCGGGCAGCATCAGCGCGCCGTCGCCATCGATCGTCTCGATGCCGGCCGGGATGGATTCGCCGGCATCGGCGAAACGTCCGTCGAGGATCAGGATATCGGTCGCATCGACGCCCATCGGGCGCACATTCTTGAGGAGTAGGGCAGTCATTGCGGCAGGCCTTCGCTGAGCAGGGGGAAGCGCTCGCTGAGACCGGCGCGCGCGACCATCGTCGCATAGGCGCCGGCCGCTTCCCGCAGCACGGCGGCGGGGTCGACGCTTAGGACGCGGCGGTCCTGCATCAGCACCCGCCCGGCGACGACGACGCTGGCGACATCGGCGCCGTTGGCGAAGCGGGTCAGGCGCTGGACAGGCTCGATGGGCGGCCACAGATGCGGCTTCGCCCAGTCGACGACGATCACGTCCGCGCGCTTGCCCGGTTCGAGCGAGCCGATCTGGTCGACGAGATTCAGGGCCTTCGCGCCCTCGATCGTCGCCATTTCCAGCACCTGCCAGGGCGGGAGCACCGAATCGTCGTGGAAATGCGTCGCGTGATAGCGGTGCATGTGGAACATGCAGCGGAACAGATCGAAGGGCCGGTCCGGCGCCGGGGCGTCCGAGCCGATCGCGACCGTGACGCCCTCCGCCGCAAGCTCCGGCGCCGGGCAACGGCCGAACACCGACATGAGCGCGCTGGGATTATGAGCGATGGCCGCGCCTGAGGCCCGCAGCGCCGCGCGATCGGCTTCGGTCAGGTCGATCGAATGGGCGAAGACCGCGTGGCGGGGGCCGAGCCCCACGGTCGCGGCGGCGGCGGCCATGCTGCCGTCGCGATGGCCGTCCTGAACCAGCAGGGCGCCCGTCTCCTTGGCCAGTCGCAGCGCGACGCGGCTGAGCGCGGCCGGCGCATCCTCGCCCGCGATGGCGAGGTCGGTCCCGGTAAATACCGGCAGGGAGACGGCGATCTGCAGCGTGCTCCCGCCATCGCCGTTATGGGCCTGGATCAGCTTGCGGGCCACGGTGAGCTGCTCGCGCGGCGAGACGGGAATCTCGCGGCTTTCAGTGCCGGTCCAGGATAGGTAATGCGCCGGCCCGTCGGGCCTGTTGGGGCCTACGGCCAGGACCTCGGCGACGCCGACCGAGCGGACGCCGTCGAGATGGGCCTCCGCCGCCTCCGGCGTTTCCGTGCGCATGATGTCGGGGCCGCCGCCCATCAGCAGCGCGGCGGTCGTCGTGCCGCAGAGCAGCCGCTCCAGCGCCGAGAGCCGGGCTTCGGCATGCCAGAAGGCCGCGTCGGTCGCCCGGGCATAGATTCGGCCGGCGATGGTCATCCACTCGCCCGATGCCGAGCCCAGCCCCTTGGTCAGGCCGTGGCCGGCATGGGCATGGGCGTCGACAAGCCCCGGCAGGATCAGGCCGCCGCGCGCATCTAGGCGGGTGAGCCCCTCCCGCTCCGGCGCCGGGCCGGGCCCGACCGCGACGATGCGATCGTCCTTAATCAGGACATGCCCGTTTGCGATGATCTCCCGTTGCGTCATCGGGAGCACGGTTCCATTCTCGATCGCTAACCAACCGGGCATGGCCTTTCGCCTTCTTCGTTCGCGTTGAAAATCGCATACAAAATCTTGCGCGTTCAGTATGCGATCTTGCTGGTCTTTCGCCAAGCCGCTCTGTGTCGATCTCGCTGCGCCTATGCCGGTCAGGTTGTCGCTAGCCGTTTCCGCATTTGCGATGACTCATCAATAAATTATCGTATACAATATTTGCCTGTTTCTGTATGCATATGGCGTTCACGAAAAGTGAGGGGACAACGATGAAACGCGGTTTGATGGCGCTTGCTGGCGCCCTTGCGATTCTGATGACGCAATCCGCCGGTGCGCAGACGCTGCGCTGGTCGGCTCCGGGGGACGCGGTCTCCTTCGATCCGAACGCCCAGCTCGACAGCTTCACGCAGAACATCCAGCTCATGGTCTACGACACGCTGGTGCGCCGCAACCGCAAGCTCGAGATCGAGCCGGGTCTGGCGACCTCCTGGCAGATCGTCGAGCCGACGCGCTGGCGCTTCAAGCTGCGCCCGGGCGTCAAGTTCCATGACGGCGAGCCCTTCACCGCCGACGACATCGTCGCCACCGTGATGCGCACCATCGATCCGGATTCCCGCAACAAGGGCAATCTCGCGACCGTCGTGAAGGCCGAGAAGGTCGACGACCTGACTGTCGATATCGTGCTGAGCGGCCCCTATCCGCTGCTGCTTAACGACCTCACCGGCATCTTCGTGATGAGCAAGTCCTGGCTCGAGAAGAACAATGCCATGAAGCCGGGCAACACCTCGACCGGCGTCACCACCTTCGCCTCGACCCATGCCAACGGCACCGGGCCGTTCAAGCTCGAGAGCTACGCCCCGGATTCCAAGACCGTGATGACGGTCAACGAAGGCTGGTGGGACAAGCCGGAGCACAATCTCAAGCGCATCGAGTTCCGCCCGATCAAGTCTGACGCGACCCGTGTAGCCGCGCTGCTTTCCGGCGAGATCGACATGATCTCCTCCGTGCCGCTGCAGGACGTCGCGCGCGTCACCGGCACGCAGGGCTTCAAGGTCGTAGAGGATCCGTCGCTGCGGCTGATCTTCCTCGGCTTCAACTGGAAGCCGGAGCTCTATGCCGACCCCGGCAAGAAGAACCCGCTGCTCGACGTCAAGGTGCGCCAGGCGCTCTGGCATGCGGTCGATCTCGACGCCATCCAGAAGCGCATCATGCGCGGCAAGTCGCGCAACACCGGCACGATGGTCGCGCCGCCGGTGCCGGGCTACCTCGCCGATATCGACAAGCCGCTGGCCTATGATACGGCGCTGTCGAAGAAGCTCCTGACCGAGGCCGGCTATCCCAACGGCTTCAAGACTGGCCTGTCCTGCACCAATGACCGCTACATCGCCGACGAGCAGCTCTGCCTCGCCATTGCCGGCATGTGGACCAAGGCCGGCATCCAGGTCGACGTGAAGACCGAGAGCAAGGCGACCTATTTCCCGCGCCAGGATCGGGGCGAGCTCGACGTCTGGATGCTGGGCTGGGCGACGCTGCCGCAGATGGACGGCTTCAGCGTGCTCTCGGGCATCTTCGCCTCGCGCAAGGACGGCTATGGCGGCTCCAATGCCGGCGGCATGGCGATCCCCGCGCTCGACGATCTCGCCCGCAAGACCGCGGTCGAACTCGACGAGGGCAAGCGCCGCGCCATGATGGGCGAGGCCTTCAAGATCGCCAAGGATCAGGCCCTCTTCATCCCGCTGCACCAGCAGCCGCTGGCCTGGGCGATGCGGAGCAATGTCGACATGCCGCAGTTCCCGGACGAATACGTCCGGCCCTGGTTCGCCAAAGTGAACTGAGGGGGACGCGCCGTGATCGCTTCCATCGGTTCTCGCCTCGGACAGGCCGTCCTCGTCATGCTCGCGGTGACGGCCATCGCCTTCGTGATGTTCCGCTATGTCGGCGATCCCGTCGCGATGATGTCGCGCGAGGATGCAAGCCCGGCCGAGAAGGCGGAATTGCGCGCCTCGCTCGGGCTCGACCGGCCGGCGATCGTCCAGTACGGCGAGTTTCTCGGCCGCACGCTGAAGGGCGATCTCGGCATCTCCTTCCGCAATCAGCGCCCGGTGGTCGATCTGCTGGCCGAGCGCCTGCCGGCGACGCTGGAGCTGGTGATCGTGGCGACGATCCTGTCGCTCGCGGTCGGGGTCCCCGTCGGGGTCTATTGCGCGCTCAAACCGGATGGCGCGTTGACCCGCGCCATCCAGACGATTTCGCTGGTCGGCATCTCGATGCCGACCTTCGTCACCGGCATCGGGCTGATCCTGATCTTCGCGGTGACGCTGCGCTGGCTGCCGTCCTTCGGGCGCGGCGATGTCGTGCAGATCGGCGGCTGGTCGACCGGCTTCCTGACCCGCTCGGGCTGGGCCTCGCTGCTGCTGCCCTCGATCACGCTGGCGCTCTACCAACTGACGCTGATCATGCGGCTGGTGCGCGCCGAGATGATCGACGTGCTCTCCTCGGACTATATCCGCTTCGCCAAGGCGCGGGGCCTGCCGCCGCGCTACATCAATTTCCGCCTGGCCCTGCGCAATGCGCTGATGCCGGTGGTGACGGTGACCGGCCTGCAGATCGGCTCGCTGATCGCCTTCGCCATCGTCACCGAGACGGTGTTCCAGTGGCCCGGCATGGGCCTGCTCTTTATCCAGGCCGTCAGCTTCGCCGACGTGCCGGTGATGGCGGCCTATCTGCTCTTCGTCGGCTTTCTCTTCGTCGTCATCAACATGGTCGTCGACCTCACCTATACCCTGATCGATCCGCGCCTGAGGACGCGCCGCGCATGAGCCTCGCCGCCCCCAAGCTGCCGGCCACGCGCCGACGCCGCCTGCAGATGCCGGTCTCCGTGATGATCGGGCTCGCCGTTGTCGTGCTGATGCTCGCCGTCGCGCTGCTCGCGCCCTGGATCGCGCCGACCGACCCGACCAATGTCGCGAGCTTCGACCTGATGAGCGCCGAGCTGCCGCCGGCCTTCATGCCGGATGGCGACCCGGCGCACTGGCTCGGCACCGACAACCAGGGCCGCGACCTGTTCTCAGCGATCCTCTACGGCATGCGCGTCTCGATCGCGATCGGCGGCGGTGCGGTGCTGGTCGCGGCCAGCCTCGGCGTCGTGCTCGGCCTGCTCGCCGGCTATTTCGGCGGTTGGGTCGACATCGTCATCATGCGCGTCGGCGACGTCATCCTCAGCCTGCCGACCATCCTGCTCGCGCTGCTGGTCAGCGGCATCGCGCGCGCCGTCTTCCCGGAGGCCGGGACGGCGCAATGGGCGCCGGTGATCCTGATCGGCGCCATCGCCATCCATGAATGGGTGCAATATGCCCGCACCGTGCGCGCCGCGACCATGGTCGAGGCCTCGAAGGATTATGTCCGCGCCGCGCGCGTCATCGGCCTGCCGCCGCTGCACATCATGGTCCGCCATATCCTGCCGAACGTGATGAGCCCGGTGATGGTGATCGCGACGATCAACCTCGCCGCCGCCGTGCTGACCGAGGCGACCCTGTCCTTCCTCGGCGTCGGCATGCCGCCGACCTATCCCTCGCTCGGCACCCTGATTCGTATCGGCAACGAGTTCGTCTTCTCGGGCATCTGGTGGATAGCGGTCTTCCCGGCGGTCACGCTGGTGGTGCTCGTGCTTGCGGTCAATGTCGTCGGCGACTGGCTGCGCGATCGCTTCAACCCGAAGCTGAAGGGGCGCTGATGAAATCCGCCGCCCTCTCCATCACCGATCTCACCGTCGACTACCCGCTTGCCGACGGCTCGGTCATCACCGCCGTCAGCGGCGTGAACCTCGAGGTCGCGCCCGGCGAGATCCACGCGCTGGTGGGCGAATCCGGCGCCGGCAAGACCACGATCGGCAATGCGCTGATGGGCCTGCTGCAGGCGCCCGGGCGCGTCGCCAAGGGACGGATCGAGATCGGCGGCAAGCCGGTCGACATCCGCACCGGCCGCACCGAGGGTATCGTGCAGGGCAAGGATGTCGGCGCCATCTTCCAGGACCCGATGACCTCGCTGAACCCGCTCTTCACGGTGGAGAGCCAGCTCGGCGAGACGATGCGCCATCATCTCGGCCTCAGCCGCGCCGAGGCGCGCCAGCGCTCGCTGGAGTTGTTGCGTGCCGTCGGTATCCCTGAGCCGGAGCGGCGGCTGAAATCCTACCCGCACCAGCTCTCCGGCGGGCAGCGCCAGCGCGTGGTGATCGCTGCCGCCCTGTGCTGCGACCCCAAGCTGATCATTGCCGACGAGCCGACCACGGCGCTCGACGTCTCCGTGCAGGCGCAGATCCTCAAGCTGATCCGCGGCCTCGCCGACGAGCGCGGCGTCGGCATCCTGCTGGTCACGCACAATATGGGCGTCGTCGCCGAGGTCGCGGATCGCGTCACCATCATGCTGAAGGGGCAGGTGGTCGAGAGCGGCCCGGTGGCGCAGGTGCTCGGCGCGCCGCAGCACCCTTATGCCAAGGCGCTGATCGGTGCCGTCCCGCGCGTCGACGTCAAGCTGCCGCGCCTGCCCGTGCCGGCGCAGGAGAGCCCCGGCACCGCCGCGGCGCGCGAGCAGGTCCGCGCCCGCATGGGCGGCGGCGATGAGGCCAAGGCGGGCGTGCTGTCGGTCGACAACCTCGTCGTCGAATACGGCACGCGCGGCGGGCTGTTCGGCGGCGGCTCGCGTGTGTTCCGGGCGGTGAAGGGCGTCTCCTTCACGGTCGAGCCCGGCGAGATTTTCGGCCTCGTCGGTGAATCCGGCTGCGGCAAGACGACCGTCGCCAACACCATCGCCGGCCTCGCGAAGCCGACCTCCGGCTCGGTCACGCTCGGCGGATTGCCGATCGGCGCCAAGCAGGGAGGGCTGGCGCGCAAGGTGTTGCAGATGGTGTTTCAGGATCCGTATTCGGCGCTCAATCCGCGCCTGCGCGTCGCGACTGCCATCGCCGAGCCGATCGCCTTCTACCATCTCGCCGCCACCAAGGTTGAAGCCGCGGAGGATGCGGCGCTGCTGCTCGAGGCGGTCGGGCTCGACCGTGCGGCCGGGGCGCGCTTTCCGCACGCCTTCTCGGGCGGCCAGCGCCAGCGTATCGCCATCGCGCGCGCCTTGGCGCCCCGGCCGCGCTTCCTCGTCTGCGACGAGCCGACCTCCTCGCTCGACGTCTCCGTCCAGGCGCAGATCCTCAACCTGCTCAAGGACCTGCGCGATCTCGCGGGCCTATCGATCCTGTTCATCAGCCACGACCTCGCGGTGGTCCGGCAGATGTGCGACCGCATCGCCGTGATGAAGAGCGGCGAGATCGTCGAGCAGGCGCCGACCGAGGAGCTTTTCGCCGCGCCGAGCCATCCCTATACGCGGGAGCTGCTCTCGCTGGTCCCCTCGCTTGACAAGATCGCGCGGGAGCCGGCGCCTCTCGGTGGAGCCGTAGGCTAGGGCGACATTCCGCTTGACGATGATGAGGGCGCGCGACAGTGTCGCGGGCTCATGCTCAGGAACCGGACCCTTTGCGATCGACGCCGACGTCGCTGCCTCCAAGCGGCGGCTCTTCCGGCTGCGCGTCGATCGGCGTCCTTCCACGGGTGATGGCCTCATCATAGGCCCCCCGGAACGGCCCGACCCGCGTTCCTGAACCCCCGCAGCCCTCGGCTTCGGGGGTTTTCTTTTGCCTGAACCCCAGAATCTGCCCGAACCCAGGAAGGACACTCCCATGAGCATTCGCGTCGGCATTGTCGGCATCAGCGGTTTCGGCGGCGGCGAGGCGATGCGCCTGATCGCCGGCCACCCCTCCTTCGAACTCGTCTACGCCGCGGGCGAGGGGAGCGCCGGCAGCCGTCTGGTGGACCGCTTTCCGGGTGTACCGGCCAAGCTCACGGGGCTGGTGATCGAGAAATGGGACCCTGCGGCCCTGCCGAAGCTCGACCTGTTGTTCGCGTCGCTGCCCACGGGCACCTCTGCGGAGGCGCTGGCGCGTGTCCCCAAGGACGTGAAGATCGTCGATATCGGCGGCGACCACCGCTATGTCGAGGGCTGGGCCTATGGCTTGGCGGACATCTGGCCCGCCGAGATCGCAGGGCAGACCCGTATCGCCAATCCCGGCTGTTTCCCGGCGGCGACGCTGACGGCTCTGGCGCCGCTTCTGGCCAATGGGCTGATCGAGCCCGGCAATATCGTGATCGACGCAAAGACGGGCATTTCCGGTGCCGGCCGTGGCGGCGGCGACAGCAAGTTCGGCTATGCCGAGAGCAACGAGAACTTGGTGCCCTACGGGCTGCTCAAGCATGTCCACATGCCCGAGATGGCCAGGACGATCGAGCGGCTGAGCGGGGGCAGCGCGGCCGGGCTGGTGTTCACGCCGCATCTGGTGCCGATGACCCGCGGCCTGCTCGCTACGATATATTGCCGCGGCCGCGCCACGACGGAGCAGTGCCTGGACGCGGCGCGGCGCTTCTATGCCGGGCGGGCTTTCGTCCGTGTGACCGACAAGCCGCCGCAGACCAAATGGGCCACCGGCTCGAACCTCTCTTTCGTCAGTTACGCGGCCGATCCGGAACGCAATCTGGTGATCGCGATGGGCGTGGTCGACAATCTCGGCAAGGGAGCCGCCGGGCAGGCCGTGCAGAATGCGAACCTGATCTGCGGGCTGCCGGAAACCGCGGGGCTGGATGGCGCGCCGATCTGGCCTTGACGAGGGCAGGGCCCCGGCAGCGCGCAATCCCGCCTACTTCAGCTGGCTGTCCTTGCTGCCACGCCGGTTGTAGCTGGATTGCGCCGCCGAGCGGTCATGGCCGGATTGGCAGGCAACACAAAGGCGGGCGCCGGGCATCGCGAGGCGCCGCGCTGCGGGGATTTCATCCCCGCATTCCCTGCAATGGATCTCGCCCGGACCGCTCGGCAGCCGCGAGCGCGCGAGACGCACCGCATCCGTGATCGAGCCGTCGATCTGGTCCTGAACCGCTCCGTCGGGAGCCCATCCGCTTGCCATGACGCAACCTCCGATAGCCATAAGATGGCCTTGGCAGGTGCGGAATCCAAGAGCTCTGGCCTGGCGCGGGGCAGCCGCGTTCAGGCGAAACGCTTCGCCCCGGCCACGCAAAGCACGACCACGGCGGTTGCCGCGATCATCGTCCAGGCGATCGGCTCGCCGAGCAGCCAGCCCGCCAGAGTGAGCCCGAAGAACGGTTGCAGCAGCTGGAGCTGGCCAACGCTGGCGATGCCGCCGAGCGCCAGGCCGCGATACCAGAACACGAAGCCGACCAGCATGCTGAAGACCGAGACGTAAGCGAGGCCGATCCAGGCCGGCGTGCCGATGCCTTGCCAGGTCGGAGGCCAGAACAGCAGGGCGATCACGGCCATCGCCGGCAGCGACAGCAGGAGCGCCCAGGAGATCACCTGCCAGCCGCCGAGCCGGCGCGACAGCGTCGCGCCTTCGGCATAGCCGAGCCCGCAGAGCAGGACGGCCGCGACCATCAGCAGGTCCCCCGTCAGCGCGCCGCTGTCGCTGTTGGCGAGCGCGAAGCCCGCGACGGTGGCGCTGCCGATCCCGGAGAACAGCCAGAACACCGGCTTCGGCCGCTCGCCGCCGCGCAGCACGCCGAACAGCGCCGTCGCGAGCGGCAGGAGGCCGATGAAGACGATGGAGCGCGCCGAGGGGATATGCTGCAGGGCAAGCGCCGTCAGCAGCGGGAAGCCGAGAACGACGCCGATGGCGACGATCGCCAGGGGGCGGATATCCGCCCGGCTTGGCCATTGCTGGCGCAGCAGCATGAGACAAGCCGCGCCCAGCAGGGCTGCGATCCCGGCGCGGGCGCCGGTCAGGAACAGCGGCGAGAACCCGGCAACCGCGACGCGCGTCGCCGGCAGCGAGCCGCTGAAGATCAGCACGCCGATGAGCCCGCTGCCCCAGCCCTTGCCGCCCCAATCCTTCATCATGTGACCTGTCCTGCCCTTTCGCGGGAAGCCGTGCTCTAGGCGTGAGGGCCTGACGAAGCCAGCGACAGAACGATACATTCATGGCAAACTGTATGGCTATGAATGACCATACACTCTTTGGGAGCGGAGCCGTATCGACGCGCACCGACGCTGTGATGGCCGCGATCCGCGGCCGGTTGGCGGCACGGGCGCTGGCGCCTGGCGATCGCTTGCCCTCGATCCGCCGCTTCGCCACCACGATGAAGGTCTCGCCCTCCACCGTCGTCGAGGCCTATGACCGTCTCGCCGCCGAGGGGCTGATCCGCGCGCGCCAGGGCTCGGGCTTCTATGTCACCGGCGGTGGCCTGCCGCCATTGGCGCTGACGCAGGCCGCTTCGCCGCAGGAACTCGCCGTCGATCCGTTCTGGGTCTCGCGCCAGTCGCTCGATGCCGAGCCCGGTGCGCTGAAGCCGGGCTGCGGCTGGCTCCCGCCCGACTGGATGCCGGACGAGGCCTTGCGCCGCGGCTTCCGGGCGCTGGCCCGTGCCGATGGCGCGATCCTCACCGATTACGGCGGCACGCGCGGCGCTTCCGTCCTGCGCCGGCTCCTGCTCGGGCGCTTCGCCGAGGCCGGGCTCGCGGTTGCGCCGGAACAGCTCATGCTGACCGGCTCGGGCACGCAGGCGCTCGACCTGATCTGCCGTTTCCTGCTGCGGCCGGGCGACGCCGTCCTCGTCGACGATCCCTGCTACTTCAACTTCCAGGCGTTGCTGCGAGCGCATCAGGTGCGTGTGCTGAGCGTGCCCTATACGCCCTCGGGTCCGGACATCACGGCGTTCGAGACCGTCGTGGCGGCCGAGCGCCCGCGCCTCTACCTGACCAATTCCGGATTGCACAACCCGACCGGCGCCGGCCTGTCGCCGCAGGCCGCCTTTCGCGTTCTCAGCGCCGCCGCTGCCAACGACATGATCATCGTCGAGGACGACATCTTCGCCGATTTCGAGCCGGAATCGTCGTCGCGATTGGCGGCGCTCGACGGGCTGGAGCGTGTCATCCGGATCGGCAGCTTTTCGAAGACGCTATCGGCCGCCACGCGCTGCGGCTATATCGCTGCGCGCTCCGACTGGATCGAAGGGCTCGTCGACCTGCAGGTCGCGACCAATTTCGGCGGCCCCAGTCCGGTCTCGACGGAATTGCTGGCGGGTGTTCTCGCCGGCGGAAGCTACCGCAAGCATATGGAAGAGCTGCACCGCCGCCTCGCCCAGGCGCGGCGCGAGGTCGCCGCAAGGCTTGAAACGCTCGGGATTCGCCCCTGGCTGATGCCGCGCGGCGGCTTCTATCTCTGGTGCCGCTTGCCTGAAGGCATCGATTCCGCCGAACTGGCGCAACTCGCCGTGATGCAGGGCGTGGTGCTGGCGCCCGGCAATGTCTTCAGCGTCGCCCAGACGGCCGGCAGCTTCATGCGCTTCAACGTCGCCCAGTCGCGCGACCCGCGCGTCATCGAGGTGCTGAGGCAGGCGATGGCGACGATGCGGCAGCAGGGCCGGCCGGCAGCCGCCCGCGATTGATCCAGCGCAGCTTGGGCTTGCGCCGCACTCGTCAGCCCGGCGCCCCCCTGTTATAGACCGCCGCAATAACCGGCCCGGCCGGACAGGACCCGAAAGTTTTGAGATCATGCATCTGAGGATCGGCACGCGCCGCAGCCCGCTGGCGATGGCCCAGACCAACCACGTCATGGGTCTGATCCGGGAGAAGTTTCCGCAGACGGAATTCACCCTTTGCCAGATCGCCACGATCGCCGATCGCGACCGCGTTTCCGAGTTCCACCAGTTCGGCATGGTCGGCGTCTTCGCCGTCGAGCACGAGCAGCAATTGGTCAAGCGCGAGGTCGATTTCGTCGTCCATTCGCTGAAGGACCTGCCGACCACCTTGCATGAGGGCCTCGTGCTCGCCTCGGTGCCGCCGCGCGAGGACCCGCGCGATGCGCTCTGCGGCGCGACCATGGACTCGCTGCGCCAGGGTGCGCGCGTCGGCACGGGCTCGCTGCGCCGCCGCGCCCAGATCCTGAACCTGCGGCCGGACGTCACCGTCGTCCCGATCCGCGGCAATGTCGGGCCGCGCCTCGCCAAGATCGGTGGCGAGGACGCGCTCGATGCCGTCATTCTCGCCCATGCCGGCCTGCGCCGGCTTGGTATGGACGGCGCATCCTCGGAGGTGCTCGCGCCTTCGCTCTTCCCCTATGCGGTGGGACAGGGCGCGCTCGGGCTCGAAGCCCGCGCCGAGGATACGGCGGTGATCGAGGTGCTGAAGGCGATCGAATGTCCGAAGGCCCGCGCAGAGGCCGAGGCCGAGCGCGAGATGATGCATGCGCTGGGGGCTGGCTGCAGCCTGCCGGTCGGCGCCTGCGCGACCTGGCAGGATGGTCGCCTGACGCTGCACGCGCAGGTGACCTCGATCGAAGGCACGGAGCGCGTCGTCGCTGATCAGAGCGCGCCGCCGGATCAGGCGCGCCAGCTCGGCCTCTCTGTCGCGCAGACTCTGAAGGAACGGGGCGGCGTTGCGATCCTCGAAAAGAGCTATCGCAGTCATTATCCGAGCTTCAAGTCGCTGTAGTCGAGCGGCACAATAAGAAGCCCGGCCTCCGCAGGGAGGGCCGGGCCTCGTGATAGCCACCGTCGCATGCAGGCGAGTGGCCGCTTCCGAAATTGTCTCAGAGCCGGACGGCGACGTCGCGATGGCGCGTCGCGAACAGGGCCGCCTCGCGGCGAAACAGCATCCAGGCGGGCTGCGGCGTCTCGTGGCCCGGCTCCCGCATCGACATCGTGTAGGGGCCGGCATTGCCGGCCGGCTTGTCGGGGTCGAGCCGTGCCGCCCGGCACATCGCCCGCGCGATCCGCGTGATCCTCTCTTCGTCCATATCCGCCTCCGCCGCGAAGATTCAGCGGCGACGGAACGCCGAATCGGGCCTCCCGGTTCCCGGATAAAAGTCGAAAAAGGAAAAGCCGAACAATGGGAATGTGTTGCGCGACGGCAGTGGGTCGGCCGGGCAGCGACGGCTCCGCCCGCGGCTAGATGGGATCGCGCGGATCGTCGGCACCAGGCTTGTCGAGCATGGCGCCTCCCGCATCGCGCGAGCGCGCCCACATAGTCGACAGTACGATCCCGATCGGAACGCCGATCAGCAGGATCCAGACGACGAAGCCCCAATCGCCAGTCATCGGGCTGCCTTCCCCGGGCTCAGATCTTCGGCGGCAGCGAGCCGCGATCGAAAACCGGGATCGACTCGGTGTTGCCGCGCAGCGGCCGGCCCACCGGCACGTCCTCGGCTGCCTGCCGCACGGCCTCTTCCGATTCCGTCAGCCCGTCCGGCGTGTCGTTGGCGTCGCTGCCGGCATCATGGACATTGGTGCGGTCGCTGACGCGACGGCTCTCGGCGAGGTCGGCGTCGAGGACGCTCTGGCTGGCATCGATAGGCGTGGGCACGTCTTCGAGCCGTGCGGGATTTTCGCTCTTTTTGTCGATCTGGGCCATAGCGGCTCTCCTTTGAAGGGTTTCAGGAGCAAGCTCTCAGCGGCGGCATTGTTCCCGCGATGTCAGGCTGCCAGCAGCCCAAGCGCGCGCTCGATGCGCGAACAGCCGGGCTTGGCGCGCGCCTTCGCATAGGTCTTCTGCAGGCGGCCGCTGGCATAGGCGTCGATGACGATCGCGTGGACATAGCTCTTTCGGACGACGGCCGGCGTGTTGACCAGCTTCTCCGAGATCGAGCGCATGATATCGGCGAGCTGGCGCTTGCGTCCGGCTTCGCTCGCCACCGCCTCGCCGGCGAGCAGCAGTTCGGCTGCGGCTGCATTGGCGGCGAGCATGCGCAGGTCCTTGCTGCTGACCGGCAAGCCGCAGGCGCGTTTGAGATAGGCGTTGATCTCGGACGCATGGATTGGCGCGACGGAGCCGTCTTCGCTCCGATGTTGCAGCAGGCGCCGGCCGGGCAGGGTGGTGATCCGCGCGATCGCACGCGCCAGCGGCGCATCGTCGATCACGCAGGAAATCTCCTTGCCGCTCTTGCCGCGGAAATGCAGCGCGACCCGCGTGCCCGTCAGCGAGACATGGCGTTTGAGCAGGGTCGAGGTGCCGTGGCTGCCATTCTTCCTGGCATAGGTTTCGTTGCCGACGCGCAGATGGCCGCGGTCGATGATGGCGGCGGCGCAGGCCAGCGCCTTGTCGCGTGATAGCGTTCGCGCCTTGACGTCGGCAGCGATGCGGGCGCGCAGCTTCGGCAGGGCTTCGATCAGGCGGGCGAGCCGCTTGAGCTTGCGCCGCTCGCGCACCTTCTCCCAATCGGGATGGTAGCGATGCTGGATGCGGCCGGCCTCGTCATGGCCGATCGCCTGCAGATGAGCCCGCGGATCGGCTGCGATACGGACGTCCTGATAGGCCGGCGGGATCGCCAGCGAGCGAATGCGGGCCAGCGTCTCCTCGTCGCTGATCTTGCGGCCTTCCGCATCGCGATAGCCGAAGGAGCGGCCGTGGCGGATGCGGCGGATCGTGAGTTCGTCTGACGAAACGCGGCGCAGTCGCGTCGTCGAGGAAGGGCGTTTAGCGTCGGAGGAAACCGGCATGGGCGGCGCTCGCAGGGGTCCGCTGCGAAAACGGCGCCATCGTCCAATTGGTTCCGTTCAGTCGAGCATATTCACCACGCTTCGACAAGCGCGCCGGCTTCTGGGGACGTATGCGCGAAAATCAGTGGCCAGATCACAGGTGGCTCGCCCAAACTGTCAAAAAAATTGAACGATTTATTTGGGGAGACGATAGTGCCGCGCGTTTTGATCGCCGAGTTCATGCATGAGACGAACACCTTCAGTGTTCAGCTCACGGACGAAGCTACCTTCAGGGCGCATGGCGCTTTCAGGGACAACGAGATCCCCGGCGCCTTCCGTGGCACGCGCACTTCGATGGGTGCAGCGTTCGAGGCAGAAGACAAATTCGGCTGGAGCCTTGTCCACCCGCTGGTGACCGGTGCCAACCCGTCCGGCCGCGTCACCGACCACGCCTTCGACCTCTTCGCCGGCCAGATCGTCGATGCCGCCTCGGGCGTCGACGGCGTGCTGCTGCATCTCCACGGCGCCATGGCGACGGAAAGCTCGGATGACGGCGAGGGCGAATTGTTGGCGCGCCTGCGCAAGCGCATCGGACCTGATGTTCCCGTCGTCGCGGTGCTCGATCTGCACGCCACGGTCACGCAGCTCATGGCCGACAATGCCAATGCGCTGATCTCCTACCGCACCTATCCCCATATCGACCAATACGAGCGGACCTGGCAGGCGGCCGAACTGCTGCAGCGCGCGATGAAGGGCGAGATCAAGCCCAAGGTCGCGCTCGCCCGGCGCCCGATCCTCTACGCGCTCGATGGCGGGCGCACGACCTCGCCGCCCTTCCTCGAATTGCTGCGCCGTGGCGATGTGCTGGAAGCCTCCGGCGATGCGCTCGTCGTCAGTGTCCAGGCTGGCTTCTCCTCGGCCGACGTCCACGATATCGGCCCCTCGATCGCAGTTACCGCCGATGATCGCGGCAAGGCTCAGACGATCGCCGAAGAGCTGATGGACTATGCCTGGGAGCAGCGCCGCTTCTCCTCGATCCATTTCACGCCGCTGGCCGAGGCCATGGCCCGCGCCAAGGCCGGCGAGGCCGATACGGGCAAGCCCGGCTACAAGCCGGTCGTGATCTCGGACTATTCAGACAATCCCGGCTCCGGCGCCTATGGCGATGCGACCAACCTGCTGCGCGCGGTGCTCGATGCCGGATTGAAGAATGTCGGCTTCCACGCGATCAACGACCCCGAGGCCGTGCTCGCCGCGCAGGCGATCGGCGTCGGCAAGCGCGGCCGGATCAAGCTCGGAGGCAAGGTCGATCCGAGCATGGGCGGCGGCCCGCTCGATCTCGACGCCCATGTCGTCGCCATAACGGACGGTTATTTCCTCTGCCATGGCCCGATGGCCGGCGGCGTCTGGCGCAATTACGGGCTCTCGGCCCTGCTGCGCGTCGACGATGTCGAGATCATCGTCATCACCCATAACGGCCAGGCGACGGACCTCGCGCAGTTCACCTCGCTCGGCGTCGACCCGACCCGGAAATCGACGGTGATCGTCAAGTCGATGCAGCATTTCCGCGCCGCCTTCGAGCCGATCGCGCGCGAGGTACTGGAGGTCGATACCGGCGCGCTCTCGACGCGCAATTTCAAGGAGCGGCCCTACAAGAAGGTGCGCCGCCCGATCTTCCCGCTCGACGATATCTGACCGCCGCTCTCAGGAGCCGCGACGACTGGACTTGAGGAGAACACCATGGCGATTCAGGCCGATATCGTATTGCGCAACGGGCCGATCTGGTGCGGGCGCGAGGAGGGCGTCGTCGAGGCGCTGGCGATCTTCCGCGACAAAGTGCTGGCAGCCGGCAGCGATGCCGAGATCAAGCCGCTGATCGGGCCGAAGACCCGCGTCATCGATCTCAAGGGCCGGCTGGCGACGCCGGGCCTCAACGACTCGCATCTGCATCTGGTCTCGCTCGGCATGACCATGGGCTGGGTCGATTCCAAGCCGGAGGCCGCGCCGACGCTCGAAGCGCTGCTCGGCGCGATCGCAGCCCGCGCCGCCCAGTCCAAGCCCGGCGAATGGATCCTCTCGCGCGGCTACGACCAGACCAAGCTCGACACCGGCCGCCATCCCTATCGCGAGGAGCTCGACCGCGCGGCGCCGAACAATCCGGTGATGCTGGTGCGCGCCTGCGGCCATATCGCGATCTGCAACTCGGAGGCGCTGCGCCTCGGCGGCATCGACGAGCAATCGCCGACGCCGCAGGGCGGCCTGATCGAACAGCAGAACGGGCGGCTCACCGGACTGCTTGCCGAGAACGCACGCGCGCCGGTCCAGGCGGCGATTCCCGCCGCGACGGAAGAAGACATCATCGCCGGCATCGAGCGAGGCGGGCAGTATCTGCTCTCGCTCGGCATCACCAGTTGCATGGATGCTGCCGTCGGCCAGAAGGGCGGTTTCCGCGAGATCGCGGCCTATCATCGGGCCAAGCGCGACGGGCGCCTGCCGGTCCGCACCTGGCTGACGCTGCTGGGTGACGATGGCCGCTCGATCGTGCCTGATTGCTACGACGCCGGCCTGATCTCCGGCACCGGCGACGAGATGCTGATGATCGGCGCGGTCAAGCTCTTCCTGGACGGCTCGGCCGGTGGCCGCACCGCCTGGATGACCGAGCCCTATCTCGGCGAGGACAAGACCACCGGCGTCTGGATGTGGGAGGATGCCGAGCTCGAACGCATGGTGCTCGACGCCCACAAGAAGGGCTATCAGCTCGCCTGCCACGCCATCGGCGATGCCGCGATCGAGCAGTTGATCACGGCCTATGAGAAGGCGCTCGCCGCCTATCCCGATCCGGACCGGCGCCACCGCATCGAGCATTGCGGCTTCTCTACCCCGGCCCAGCACGAGCGCATGGTCAAGGCCGGCATCTATCCCTGCCCGCAGCAGGTCTTCATCCATGATTTCGGCGATGCCTATGTGAAGGTACTGGGCCCCGAGCGTGCTCTGCCGAGCTATCCGTTCCGCACCTGGTTCGACCTCGGCCTGAAGCCGGCGACGGGCAGCGACGCGCCGGTCTGCGACCCCAACCCCTTCCCGAACTTCCACACCATGCTGACGCGCGAGACCTGGAAGGGCACGGTGATGGATGCGGCCCAGCGCGTCTCGATCGAGGAAGCGCTGCAGGCCTATACCGAGTTCGGCGCCTTCTCCCAGAAGCAGGAAAAGGTGAAGGGCAAGCTCGCGCCGGGCTTCCTGGCCGATGTCGCTGTGTTCTCGCGCGACCTGCTCACCGCCGCGCCGGCCGATATCCTCAAGGACACAAGCTGCGATCTCACCATCCTCGGTGGCGAAGTCGTCTACGAGCGGGCTTGAGCGAGGGCATTTTCGAGCGGAGACGATCGGTTTTCGTGAAGAAAATGCGAAAAAAATTCGGAGCAGACCCGCGCCCTTCTGAATTGCGGAGCTGCTCCGGAGATTTGACGGCGTGGGGGAAGACAAGCGCGGCAAAGCCGTTATGGTTTCACTTGAAAGCAAACAACTCCGGATCAGCCGGAGCGGATAAACGGGAGGAATGATCGTGTTGTTGAAGAAATTGGCCTTTGCGACCGCGCTGACGCTGGCGGCCTTTACCATCTCGGCGCAGGCCCAGGAGCCGCGCCGCGGCGGGACGATCCGCTTCACGGCGCCCTATGGCGCGTCCTTCGTCAGCAATGACAGCCACGTCTCGAACCAGATCCAGGACGAGATCTACGGCTATGCGCTGCACAGCATGCTCTACAAATGGGATGCGCAGGCCGGCAAGCCGGCGCTCGACCTCGCCAAGAGCGTGACGGTCTCGCCCGACGGCAAGACCTATACCTACAAGCTGCGCGACGACGCGCTCTTCCATAACGGCCGCAAGATGACGGCCGACGACATCATCTGGTCCTATACCCGCCTGATGGACGGCGCGAAAAACTATCCCGGCGCGCGCTATATCGCCCGCGTCGTCGGCGCGACCGATGTCCAGAAGGGCCAGGCCAAGGAAATCTCCGGTCTCAAGAAGATCGACGATTACACCCTGGAGATGACGCTGACCGACAAGGCCGATCCCGGCTATTTCCTGTTCAGCGCGACCACGGCGATCATGCCGGCCAAGGAGGCGCAGGCGCCGGACTTCTTCAACAAGCCGATCGGCCTCGGCCCGTTCAAGTTCGTCGAGCACGTCCCCGGCTCGCGCATGGTCTTCGAGCGCTGGGAGAAATACTACCAGGCCGGCAAGCCCTATGCCGACAAGCTGGTGATCTCGCCGATGGGCGAGGCTGCGGCGCGCGACGTCGCCTTCCGCAACAAGGAGATCGACGTCTCGATCCTGGGCTCGACCCAGTATGTCGCTTACAAGGCCGACGCGAACCTCTCGAAGGGCATCCTCGAAGTCGCCGAGGTCTTCACCCGCAACATGGGCATGAACCCGTCCTTCAAGCCCTTCTCCGACAAGCGCGTCCGCCAGGCGATCAACTATGCGATCGACAGTGAGCTGATCATCAAGCGCCTCGTCCGCGACAAGGCCTATCGCGCGGTGAGCTGGCTGCCGCTCTCCTCGCCGGCTTTCGACAAGGACGCCAAGCCCTACGCCTTCGATCCCGAGAAGGCCAAGAAGCTCCTGGCCGAGGCCGGCTATCCCGACGGCTTCGAGTTCGAATGGACGGCCACTCCGAACGAGAGCTGGGGCGTTCCGATCGTCGAGGCGACGATCCCGATGCTCGCCAAGGTCGGCATCAAGGTGAAGGTCAAGCCGGTCGAGACCTCGGCGCTCGGCGGCGTCGTCGTCGGCGGTGACTTCCAGTCCTATATCTGGTCGAACACCTCGGGCCCCGACTCGCTGACGGCGCTGAAATGCTTCCACTCGTCGACGCCGCGTTCGTCCTGCAACTATACCACCTTCAAGAACGCGGCCTTCGACAAGCTGATCGACGACGCTTCGGCCGAGACCGATGCCGCCAAGCAGCTCGACCTGCTGAAGAAGGCCAACAACCTGCTGCAGGAAGAAGCCCCGGTCTGGTTCTTCAACTACAACAAGGCGGTCCTGGCCTATCAGCCCTGGCTGCACGGCCTGCAGCCGAACGCGACCGAGCTAGCGCTGCAGCGCTACGAGGACCTCTGGGTCGACGCTTCCTCGCCCGCGGCGAAGTAAGCGCGGTTGAATCTTGCCATCCGGGCTACCGGCCCGGATGGCGGAAGCATCTCCGTCATTCCGGACAAGCCGCGTCAGCGGCGCTGATCCTGAATCCATCGAAGGGCGTCGCGCTCTGCGATGGATTCCGGGTCAAGCCCGGAATGTCGATCCGGTTTTCCGCGGTCACCATGTGTCATGGGTCGGGTTTGATCCGCTTTTTCGGCGTCTGCCGGGATCGAACGGCGCCCCCGCACAGCGGCGGTCAGGAGTTCTCGCCATGTTGCCCTATGTCTTGCGCCGCCTGCTGCAGGCGATACCGATCCTGCTGGCGGTCGCGGCGCTGATCTTCGTGATGTTCAGTGTCATCCCCGGCAATTTCGCCACCAGCCAGATGGCCGACGGGCGCAGCAATATCGACGCCGCGACGATCGCGCGCATGAACGAGCAGTTCGGGCTGAACGACCCGCTGCCGCTGCGCTTCGCCAAATATGTCGGCGGCCTCGCGACCTTCGACCTCGGCGATTCCTTCCGCACCCGCCAGCCGGTGACCCACCTGATCGGCGAGCGGCTCTGGCCGAGCCTTCAGCTCGCGCTGGCTGCCATGCTCTTCGCCATCGTCATCGGCGTGCCGCTCGGCTTCTTCGCGGCGCTGAAGCCAGGCAGTTGGGTCGATATGCTCTCGATGGTCTTCGCGGTCTCGGGCCTGTCGCTGCCGATGTTCTGGCTCGGCCTGCTCCTGATGTACGGCTTTGCGCTCACGCTCGGCTGGTTCCCCAGCTTCGGCTATGGTGACGGCAATCCGCGCTACATCGTGCTGCCGGCGATCGCGCTCGGCGTCTCGCCGCTGGCCTTGCTGGCGCGCACCTCGCGCGCAGCTGTGCTCGAGATCATGCATGCCGATTTCGTCCGGACCGCGCGCGCCAAGGGCGCGAGCGGCTATCGCGTCATGCGCTGGCATGTCGCCCGCAACGCGCTCGTCATCATCCTGACCACGCTTGGCCTGCAATTCGGCTCGGTGCTCGGCCAGGCTGTGGTCGTCGAGAAGCTCTTCGCCTGGCCGGGCCTCGGCTCGCTTCTGGTCGACAGCGTCACCTGGCGCGACATCCCGGTGGTGCAGGGCTGCATCCTGACGATCGTGCTCTTCTTCCTCGTCGTGAACATCGCCGTCGACGTGCTCTGCGCGATCGTCGATCCACGCATCAAGTACAGCTGAGAGGCACGCGCCCATGAAGTTCCGTGCCAATCTCTGGATCGGCGGCGCCTGCTTCGCGCTCGTCGTCGCCGGCGGCATCTTCGCGCCCTGGCTTGCCCATACCGACCCGGTCATGGACGCCAACCTCATGAACGCCGAGATCCCGCCGGGCTCGGAATTCTGGTTCGGCACCGATGCGCAGGGCCGCGACATCTATAGCCGCGTGCTCTACGGCGCGCGCATCTCGCTGACGGTCGGCATCGTCTCGCAATTGATCAACACCTGCATCGGCGTGGCGCTCGGCCTCTCGGCCGCCTATTGGGGCGGCTGGTGGGACGATTTCGTCAACGGCCTCACCAACATGATGCTCGCCATTCCCTCGCTGGTCTTCGCGCTGGCGATCATGGCGATCCTCAATCCCGGCCTGACCAGCTTGCTGATCGCGCTCGGGCTGACCAACTGGTCCTTCACCTGTCGCCTGACCCGTGCCGCGACGCTCTCGGTCAAGCAACTCGGCTATGTCGAGGCGGCGCGCTCGCTCGGCTATGGCACCTTCCGCATCATGCTGACGCAGATCCTGCCCAATATCGCCGGCCCGATCATCGTCATCGGCACGCTCGGCATGGGCGGCGCCGTGCTGGCGGAGGCCTCGCTCTCCTTCCTCGGCCTCGGCATCCGCCCGCCCTTCCCGAGCTGGGGCTCGATGCTCTCCGATGCGCGCGACCAGATCTCAACCGCGCCCTGGATCTCGATCTTCCCCGGGCTTGCGATCTTCCTCACCGTGCTCGGCCTCAACCTGCTGGGTGACGGCCTGCGCGACATTCTCGACCCTCACTCCCAGCTTCGCAAAGCCTGACAGACAGACCGATGACGACCCAAGAAACGCCCGAAGACCTGATCGATCCGCCGCTCGAAACCATTCGCTTCCACGGGTTGAAGGCGGGGCCGAAGCTCCTCGTTTCCGGCGCCGTCCACGGCAACGAGACCTGCGGCCCGAACGCCATCGCCCGCGTGATCGAGGATTGCCGCGCCGGCCGCGTCGTGGTCCAGCGTGGCGAGGTCACCTTCCTGCCCGTCGCCAATCCCAAGGCCTACAGGCAGAACACCCGCGAGGGTGACCGCAACCTCAATCGCGACCTGCGCGAGCGGCCGCAGCCAGAGGACAACGAGGACCGGATCGGCAACCGCCTCTCCGCCATCCTGCGCCAGCACGACATGCTGCTCGACGTCCACTCCTTCACCGGGGAGGGCGTGCCCTTCGTCTTCTTCGGCCCGGACGACAATCGCGGCACGCTCGAACCCTTCCGCCATGGCGCGGCCGAGGCCGCCTTCGCCGCCTGCCTCGGCGTCGACCTGATGATCCATGGCTGGCTCGACATCTATGTCCGGCTGATCGCGGCGCGCGAGCGACTGAACCTGCCGCGGCTCGCCGTCACCGAAGGCTTCGGCACGACGGAATTCATGCGCTTCGCCGGTGGCTATGGCGTGACGCTCGAATGCGGCCGCCACGAGGACCCGGCCTCCGTCGATGTCGGCTACAAGGCGATCCGCAACGTGCTGGCCCATCTCGGGCTGACCGACGAGGCGCCACCGGCTCCCGAAAAGCGCGTCGTCGTCCACATGGACGATCTCGTCATCTGCGAGGCCGAGGGCGACCGCGTCGAGGGCACTTGGAAGACTGGCGACCGCGTCGCCAAGGGCACGCCGATTGCCCGCCGCGCGGATGGCACGGTCGTGGCGATGCCGCGCGACGGCTTCATCATCTTCCCCAATCCCAAGGCCAAGCCCGGCGAAGGCATCTGCTATCTCGGGACGGAGAGCACGCGCCGCTATTGAGGCGGAGCGGTCTACCCGCCGCTCTTCTCCGGCTTGCCGATGCGGCTCAAGTCGAGCTGCTTCTGCAGGCCGAGCATGACGCTGAACGAGGTCACCGGCGTGAGCCCGGTCTCCTTGGTCTTGCGCCAGGCGCCGGAGGCCGTGGCGGTGAAGCCCTTGCTTAAGCTGCGCTGGTAATCAATGCCGATGCCCTTCTGGTCCGAGCGGGCATCGAGCCCGACATAATCGTCGGTCTTGCGGCGAGCGGAAAGGCTGATGGCATTGTCGTCGTCGATCCGGGCCGTCAGCTTCGCCTCATGCGCCGTCGTCACATTGATGACGGAGAAAGGTAGGGTGGTGTCCTCCACCGTGCGGGCCGAGCCGAGATCGAGCGTGAAGCGCTCATAGGGCAGGCGCAGCTTTGCCGTGTAGAGCAGGCTCTCGACCGCATCGAATTCCTTCTCCGGGAAATAGGCCCGGAACGGCGACAGCGAGCCTTCGATCGCGGCCCCGCCCAGCACCGTCGAGAAGAACAGGTTGGGCTGCAGCCGGTTATGGTCGCGCCGGAAGCCGAGATAGTCGACGCCTTCGATGTAATGGACGCGCGAGGCGCTGAAGGAGAGGCCGATCTCGGTCTCGCCCGAGCGCCAGGCCGCGCCGGCCGTCAGCCCGAGCGTGCCGAAATTTTCGTCGCGTGGCAGGAAGTCGCCGAGATTGAAGACATTGCGCTCGTTCAGTGCGGTGAGGCGCGCCTCCCCGCTGGCAAAGAGGCGGAACGGGCCGATGCCATGGTCGAGGCGCTCGCGCCAGGCCAGGCTGCTCTTCCGGCGCGACCAGCTCTGCTCGTTATTGACTGACAAGGAGGATTGGAGCGCGCTCGCATCGCCCAGGCTGAAACCGTGCTTCAGCGTCAGCGAATGGGCGCGGGCCGAGGCGAGCGCGCGCGGGTCGTACTGCGTCTCGACCAGCGAGAGGTTCAGCCCGTAGCCGTCCTGCAACGTACCGTGAAGATAATCCCAGGTTGCATAGGTCGTGACGACGGGAGTGCCCTTTGCGCCCTGGATGCCGGCCGGATTGCTGTCGAAGCCGCCGCGAAGCCCGATGACGGCGATCGAGCTTTCCCTCTCTTCGCCGGATGCCTCGGTCGCCAGCGCAGATGGCGAATGCAGGGCTAGGGCTGAAAGGATGATGATGCGCGTCGCTACCGCCATAGTCTCACCAATTCTGTCGTGATCATGCGATGATATTGGTTAATGAATTGGAAATATCTTAATTATTACTGTAAATTGCAGTTTGTGTTATTCAGTTCGCTGCGTATTGAATTCGCCGAGTTGCTGTAAGTATGTCCCGAGATGCGGGTTAACTTTACCCGGTATGGTTAATGTGGAGACAAAGTTGTCTTATCTAGTTGTTGCAACTTATACGAGTGTTGTCGCTTCCGGCCCGGAGGCGAAGACAGGGAGAAGCAAGATGAAATACGTGATTGTTCTCGCTACGGTTGCAGCTTTCGCCGTTTCTCCGGCCATGGCCGGTGGGCGTGGCGGCTCGCTGATCGGCGGTATCGTCGCCCCGGTGACCACCGCGGTGTCGGGCGTCAAGATCAATGCGCTCAACAATGTCAGCGTCCTTAGCGGCAACGGCATCGCCAACGGCAACAAGATCGGCATCGTCGCGCCGGTGAAGGCGATCGTCAGCAAGAACGGCCTCGTCGGCGGCCTGCTTGGCGGTCTCGGCCATGGCTGCGGCTGCAACTGACGCCGCGTTTCCGACATCCCCACATGAAACTTGGAATGGGGCTGGCACGCGCCGGCCCCTCTTTTTTGCGTAGGGATCGCATCGCGCCGGGCGATCCCTAAAATGCCCGGGATCGGGCTGACGGGTTCTTAGAGCCTCGCGCGTAGAGCCATGCGCCATGCATCTGCTGATGAGGCCCCGCAAACGCGCCGCGCAGTTGCCCGCGGATATCGAGATCGAGATCATCTCGCGTCTCTTCGCGGCCCTGCCTCAGATTCTCTGCATCGCGGCCGGGCTGATCGTCGGCTCCGCCATCATGGCCGTGCAGACGGGCGAGGCGGTCTTCTGGTGGCTGACGGCAGCCGGCGTCGCGACGACGTTGGCGCGCATCGCCAATATCGTCGGCTTCAAGCGGCGCGACCCCGCGCGCAAGCTCACGCTTGCCGAGGCCCGGCGCTGGGAGGCGGGCTACGCCTATACCGCCTTCGCCTTCACGCTCGTTATCGCCGCGCTGACTCTGACCGCCGCGGCCGTGGACCATGCCGGCGGCTTCGTGCTCAGCCTCGGACTGACCATGGCGCTGACGGCCGGATCCTATCTGCGCACCTTGCGCTACTGGATCTGCGCCGTGCTCTCGACGATCGCGATCGGTACGCTGGTCGTCGCCTTCCTCGTCTCGGGCGATCCGCTCTATCAGGCGCTCAGCGTGCTTCTCCTCGTCTATCTCTATTCGATCTACGAGAGTTCCGATCACATCATCGGCCAGTTCGAGGAGTTGCTGATGGTGCGTCGGGAGCTCGACTTCGCCGCGAGCCACGACCCGTTGACCGGGCTCGTGAATCGCCGGGGGCTCGACCGTGTGCTGCGCGAGGCCGGCGAGAGCGGCGAGGCGCTCGGCCTCCTGCTGCTCGATCTCGACGGCTTTAAGCTGATCAACGATCGCCATGGCCACCAGGCCGGCGACGAGCTGCTGCAACAGGTCGCGATGCGGCTGAAGGGCGTCGTCCGCCCCGGCGACAGCGTGGCGCGGCTCGGCGGCGACGAGTTCGCTCTTGTCGTGCGCGGCGTTGCCGATGCGGTCGCGCTCTCGGAGGTTGCCGAACGGGCGGTCTCGGTCGTCAAGGCGCCGTTCATGCTGGCTGGTCAACTGGTCTCGGTCGGCGCCAGCGTCGGGGTCTCCGTCAAGTCGGAGCAGGATGCCGGGCATTGGACGGTCGAGGTGCTCACGCGCGCCGCCGACCAGGCGCTCTATGGCGCCAAGCGCGCCGGCAAGGGCCGCAGCATGGTCGCGCATTGGGATGACGTTGCCTGACATCGCCTGGGAATGCCGTTAGCTTGATCTTGGCATCTCGTTCACCTACCGTCCGGCAGGTAGCTGCGCGGTGATGCGATGCAGGAACGGGAGAAGGCGATGTCATCAGGCGGAAAGCTTGTCGCGGAGGGCGCGCGCCGTTCGCCTTACTTCACCGAGGAGCATGAGGCGCTGCGCGACCAGGTCCGCCGCTTCGTCGAGACCGAGATCAAGCCGCATGCCCTGCAATGGGAGGAGGATGGTTTCGTCCCGCGCGCCGTGCTGCGCAGGATGGGCGAGCTCGGCTTCTTCGGCATCCGCTATCCCGCCGACTACGGCGGTTCCGAGATGGATATGATGGCGACCGTCGTGCTGGCCGAGGAACTGGGCCGCTCGACCTTCTCCGGCGTCGCGATCACCGCGCTGGTCCATACCGACATGGCCTCGGTCCATATCGCCAATGCCGGCAATCAGGCGCAGAAGGACAAATACCTGCCCGGCATCATCGCCGGCGAGAAGATCGTCGCGGTCGCCGTCACCGAGCCTGATGCGGGCTCGGACGTGAAGGGCATCCGCACCACGGCGCGGCGCGAGGGCGACCATTACGTCCTCAACGGCGCCAAGATGTTCATCACCAACGGCGTCCATGCGGATCTCTACTGCGTCGCCGCCAAGACCGACCCGCAGGGGCGGCCCTCGCAATCGGTCTCGATCTTCGTCGTCGAGAAGGGCACGCCGGGCTTCTCGGTCTCGCGCGCGCTCGACAAGCATGGCTGGCGCTCGTCCGATACGGCCGAGCTCTCCTTCGTCGATTGCAAGGTGCCGGCCGAGAACCTGCTCGGGCAGGAGGGGCGCGGCTTCTACGCGATCATGAGCAATTTCCAGAACGAGCGCACCGTGATCGGCGCCATGGCGATGGGCGAGGCGCAGGCCGCGATCGATTTCACGCTGGACTATGTGAAGACCCGAAAAGCCTTCGGCGCGCCACTCTGGGAGAAGCAGGCGATCCGCCAGCGTCTGGCCGAGCTTGCGGGTAAGGTCGAGGCCGGGCGCCAGCTCGTCTATCACGCCGCTTGGCTCGATGCGCAGGGCTTCGACGCCACCCGCGAGGTCTCGATGGCCAAGGCCTATTGCGGCGAGCTGGTCAACGAAGTGATGTACGATTGCCTGCAGTTCCATGGCGGCATGGGCTACATGCGCGAAAGCGCGATCGAGCGCATGACCCGCGACGCCCGCGTCCAGGCGATCGGCGGCGGCGCGACCGAGGTGATGCTCGAGGAAGTGGCGAAGCGGCTGTGAACCAGAGGCGCCTGTCATCCCGTGCGCGCCGCAGCGTGAAACGCTGCTGCGCAGACACGGGACCGTCTCCCGGAGAAGGCGCCTTCTCGTCACGCGGTCCCGTGTCTGCGCAGCGGCACTGCGCGCCGCAGCGCGCACGGGATGACACTCTATGAATGACGCGCCAACCACCCGGCCAGCCGCCGAAGGCGGCTCGCGCCGGCTGATCCTCGACCATGCCGCGCGGCTGCTGCGCGGCGGCGGCTACCACCAGACCACCTTGCGCGAGATCGCCGAGGCGGTCGGCATCCGCAAGGCGAGCCTCTATTACCATTTTGGCTCGAAGGAGGAGATCGTCGAGGCGGTCGTCAACGATGGCGTGCGCTTCGTCCATGAGGCGGTCGTCGCTGCGCTCGCCGCGGAGGAGGATGCCTCGCCGCGCGTGCGGCTGGAGGCGGCGATCCGCGCGCATCTCTGCGCCCTGCACGGCCATGGCGATTACACCTCGGCCAGCATCAAGGTCTTCACCTTCGGTGCGGCGCCGGTGCCGGAAAGCGTGCGGGCCGTGCGCCGCGCCTATGAGGATGTCTGGCGCCGCCTGATCGCCGAATGGCAGGAAGCTGGCGGCATGCCGGCCGGCAATTCGCCGGATGTGCTCAGGCTCTTCCTCCTCGGCGCGCTCAACGGCTCGACCGATTGGTACCGGCCGGAGCGCCATGCGATCGACGCGCTGGCGCGCGAATTCGTGGCGCTGCTCTCGCCGCATTGACCGGTAGTCCCGCCTTCCACGCAGGGGCGGGCGGCATCGCCATGGCTGACCGATGCTCCGGCGATTGCTAGCATCCCCGGCGCGGGGCTGACGGTCGCCTCGCGATCTGACGAGGATTCTTCGCCTGATGCGCGCCTTCTATCACCCCGACCAAGCCCTTCACGATCCCCAGCAGTACATGCGCTTCGGCAAGGTCGTGGCCCCCAAGGACCTGCCGGAGCGGACGGAGCGCCTGCTTGGCGCGCTCGGGAAACACGGTATCGCGCCGGAGAAGCCGGCGGCGCATGGCAAGGAGCCGGTCCTGGCGATCCACGATTCCGGCTTCGTCACATTCCTCGAAACCGCCTGGGCGCACTGGCAGGACCTGCCGGCCGAGCGCGGCCCGGAGGTCTGGCCGAGCACCTTCCCGTATTGGAGCGGGCGCCCGGACGAGGATGTCCGCCCGCCTTGCCGCCCGACCGGCTTCATCGGCCAGCTCGGCTGGTATCTCGGTGATCTCTCGGTGCCGATCGGCGAGCATTGCTGGCACTCGACGTTGCGCTCGTCGGAGACGGCGGTCTCCGCAGCCGATGCGATTCTGGCCGGCGAGCGCGCCGTCTACTCGCTCTGCCGCCCGTCCGGCCACCATGCCCGCGCCGATCGCGCCACCGGCTTCTGCTATCTCAACAACACCGCGATCGCGGCCCAGCGCCTGCGCTCGAAATTCGGCAAGGTTGCAATCCTCGACGTCGATGCCCATCACGGCGACGGCACGCAGCAGATCTTCTATCGCCGCAACGACGTGCTGACGATTTCGGTCCATGCCGACCCAGCCAACTACTACCCGTTCTTCACCGGCTATGCCGACGAGCGCGGCAACGGCCCTGGCGAGGGCTTCAACCTCAACCTGCCGCTGGCGCATGGTGCCGGCGGCGCCGCGATGGAGGCCGCCGTCGCCGAGGCCGGCAAGGCGATCCGCAATTTCGGCGCCGAGGTCGTGGTGATCGCGCTCGGCTACGATGCCCACAAGGACGACCCGATCGGCGTCTTGAAGCTGGAGGCTTCGGACTTCGGCACGATCGGTCGGCAGGTGAAGGGTTTCGACCTGCCGACGCTGGTGGTGCAGGAGGGCGGATACGCCATGGAGGCGATCGGCGATTGCCTCGACGCGTTCCTGGGCGGGTTCAAGTAGCGCCTGTCTTTTCTGGGATTACCGCTGTCATCCCGTGCGCGCTGCGGCATGAAATGCCGCTGCGCAGACACGGGACCGCGCGACGAGAAGGCGCCTTTCCGGGGAATGATCCCGCATCTGCGCCGCAGCACTGACGTGCCGCGGCGCGTGCGGGATGACGCCCTTCAGTGCTGCTCGATGCAGCTCAGATCGCCGCTTCGATCAGGAACGGCCCCTTCCGGCTCAGCGCCGCCTTGAACAGGCTGGTGAACTCCTCGGCGGTTGTGGCCCGCGCCGCTTCGACGCCCATGCCCTTGGCCATCATCACCCAGTCCAGCGCCGGCTCGTCGATGTTCAGCATCAGCGTGGCGTTGCGGCCGAAATCGTTGACGCCGACGGCGCGCATCTCGCCATGCAGGATCTGGTAGGTCCGGTTGGCGAAGACGACGGTGACGATGTCGAGGTTCTCACGCGCCTGCGTCCACAGGCCCTGCACCGTGTACATGCCCGAACCGTCGGCTTGCATGCCGATGACCTTGCGGTCGGGGCAGGCGACGGCGGCGCCGATGGCGAGCGGAATGCCTTCGCCGATCGCGCCGCCGGTGAGCTGGATATAGTCGTGCTGCGGCGCGCTGTGGCAGTCGTAGTAAAAGCTGCGGCCGGACGAGACCGACTCGTCGCAGACGATGCAGTTCTCCGGCAGCAGGGCCGAGACGATGGCGCAGGCCTTGTCGGCATCGAGCTTGCCGGTCGGCAGGCCGGGCTGCTCCTTGCGCGCCGGGGCGATGTAGAGCGGCGCCGTCTTGGTCGCGCCCATCTCCTCGGCGAGCGCGGTGATCGCGGCCGGCAGGTCGTCGCCGGAGATCGCGAGCTTGGCGACCTCGCAGCCGTCATGGATCAGGCGGCCGGGCTTGCCGGGATAGGCGAAGAAGCCGACCGGAACCTGCGCGCCGACAAGCACGAGATAATCGACGTCCTTGAGCTGCTCGAGCGCCTTGTCGATCGGATAGAACACCTTGGGCATGGCGACGCGGCCGGCGCCGCGCTGGATGCGCCCGTTCGACATCTGGCTGAAGATCTGGGCGCCGGTCACGGCGCAGATGCGGGCGGCCATCTCCATCGGCTTTTCGCGGAGCGCGAGGCCGGTCAGCATGATCGCGCCGCGCTTGCCGTGCTTGCGCAGGCCGGCCGCGACCTCGCGGATCGTCGCGCCATCGACGTTCTTCAGCGCCGGCAACTCGGTCGGCTTCAGCGTGGCGGGCTCGACGCTGCCCCAGGCGCAGTCCGCCGGCAGGATCACGGTGGTGACGCCGGGTAGGGTCAGCGAGGCGACATAGGCTTCGCCGATCGCCGGGCCGACATCCTCCGGCGTCGCGATGCGGCGGACGAAATGCGACATCGGCTCGGCCAGGCTCTCGATATCGCTGGTCAGCGGCGCGTCATGCTGGAGGTGATAGGTCGCGTGATCGCCGACGACATTGATCATCGGCGTGCGGGCGCGCCGGGCATTGTGCATGTTGGCGAGCGCGTTCGCCATGCCGGGGCCGCAATGCAGCAGCGTCGCCGCCGGCTTGTCGGCCATGCGGGCATAGCCGTCGGCCGCACCGGTCACCACGCCCTCGAACAGGCCGAGCACGCAGCGCATCTCCGGCTTGCGGTCGAGCGCCGCGACGAAATGCATCTCGGAGGTTCCGGGATTGGCGAAGCAGGTATCGACGCCGTTGATCAGAAGCGTGTCGCAAAGGCGGTCGGCGCCGTTCATTGGAAAACCTCGACTCGAAAGAAATAAGGGCGTCTACGCGCCGGCGGGCGGAAGAGGAGGAAATTCCCTCTGCCCTGTCAAACGAGAGAATGTCATGACTTCCCCAAGCGGCGCTGATCGGCCGCTTGACGTGTTTGCATATGCAATTAGGTTGTCTTGGAACGAAGGTTGCATCGCAGCACGAATGACGTCTAGGCGTCGCAGTGAGGCGTCAGCCCAAAAGCAGGGGAAGGGTTTCAATCATGGCAGTTTTCAAGCGCACCGGCGCGGCGGTCGGTTTTGGCCTTGCGGCGCTTCTCGCGGCAGGCGGCGCCCAGGCGCAGACCAAGGTCAATATCGGCATTTCCGGCTGGACAGGCTTCGCGCCGCTGGTGCTGGCCAAGGAAGCCGGCATCTTCGCCAAGAATGGTCTCGACGTCACCATCAAGAAGATCCCGCAGAAGGACCGCCACCTCGCCATCGCCTCGGGCGACGTCCAGTGCGCCGCGACCACGGTCGAGACCTGGCTGGTCTGGGATGCCGCCGGCATCAAGACCAAGCAGATCTTCCAGCTCGACAAGAGCTACGGCGCCGACGGCATGGTCGTGCGCAAGGACATCGCCTCGATCAAGGATCTGAAGGGCAAGACCGTTGCGGCTTCCGCGCCCGGCACCTCGCCCTATTTCGCCCTGGCCTGGATGCTCAAGGAGAACGGCCTCTCGGTGAAGGACGTCAAGGTCGTCAACATGGAGCCCGGCCCGGCTGCGCAGGCCTTCATCGCCGGCCAGAACGACGCGGCGCTGACCTATGAGCCCTATCTCTCGACGGTGCGCGAGAAGCCGGATGCCGGCAAGATCATCGCCACCACGCTCGACTATCCGATGGTGATGGACACGTTCGGCTGCACGCCCGCCTTCCTCGTCGACGAGAAGGCGGCGGCTGCGCTGACCAAGAGCTATTTCGATGCGCTCGCCATGATCAAGGCGGAGCAGGCCAAGGCCTATGAGATCATGGGCGCCGACGTGAAGCAGACCGGCGAGCAGTTCGGCAAGTCGGCCGGCTATCTGCGCTGGTCGGATGCCGAGGGCAACAAGACCTTCTTCTCAGGCGAGTGGCAGGCCTTCAACGCCAAGGCGGCCGATGTGCTGCTGGAGGTCGGCCTGATCAAGACGAAGCCTGATTTCGCTTCGCTGGTCGATACGCGCTTCGTCGCCGGCAAGTGAGGCCCGGGGCTGCTTGAGATCTCCGCAAGTCCTCATCCTGAGGAGGCCCGCAAGGGCCGTCTCGAAGGATGTTTCAGGAGGTTCGGGAACCATCTGGAGCATCCTTCGAGACGCCGCTTCGCGGCTCCTCAGGATGAAGGCTGCGGGATGACAGCGGATCTTGATCGCGTAAACGGCGACATCCTCCCGGATGTTCTGGAGCCCGGCCTGCATGTCGTTTTCTGCGGCACGCAGGCCGGCGCCGCCTCGGCCAGGCTCGGCGCCTATTATGCCGGGCCGGGCAACAAGTTCTGGCCGGTGCTTCATGAGATCGGGCTTGTACCGGAGAGGCTTCGGCCGGAGGAGTTCCGGACCATCCTGCGCTACGGCATCGGCCTGACCGATGTCGCCAAGCGCAGCTCGGGCCCGGATTCCGCGCTGCGCGGCGACCATTTCGACGTGGCCGGCTTCGTCGAGCGGATCGCTGCGAATCGGCCCCGCATCCTCGCCTTCAACGGCAAGCGTGCGGCGCAGGCCGCTCTCGGCATCCGCGAGGGCCGGCTCGCCTACGGGCCGCAGGCGCACAGACTGGCCGACGCCGACATCTACATCCTGCCCTCGACCTCCGGCGCCGCCGCCGGCTTCTGGTCGATCGAACCCTGGAAGCAACTGGCCATGGCCATGACCGGAATCCAATCGCGATGAGACCCTTGCAACCCGTCTCGGCCTCGGCCCGTATCGGCTATGGCCTGGCCTTCTTCGCGCTCTTCGTCGCGCTCTGGTCGGTCGCGACCTTCGGCGGCTATGTCCAGCGCCTCTTCCTGGCCGATCCGCTGACCATGGTCGGCGAAGGCTACAACCTGATGGTCCGCTACGGCTTCAGCTTCGACATTCTGATGACGATCTGGCGCGTCGTCGGCGGCTTCGTCATCGCCGTCATGGTCGCCCTGCCGATCGGCATCCTGATGGGCGCCTACAAGCCGGTCGAGGCCTTCCTGGAGCCCTTCGTCTCCTTCGCGCGCTATCTGCCAGCCTCGGCCTTCATCCCGCTGCTGATCCTCTGGGCCGGCATCGGCGAGACGCAGAAGCTGCTCGTCATCTTCATCGGCTCGGTCTTCCAGCTCATCCTGATGATTGCGGTCTCGGTCGGCTCGATCCGGCGCGACCTCGTCGACGCCGCCTACACGCTGGGCGCGACCGACAGCTCCGTGGTGCGCCGCGTGATGCTGCCGAACGCCGCGCCCGAGATCGCCGAAATCTTCCGCCTCGTCCTCGGCTGGGCCTGGACCTATGTCATCGTCGCCGAGCTGATCGGTTCGTCCTCCGGCATTGGGCACATGATCACCGACAGCCAGGCGCTGCTGAACACCGGGCAGATCATCTTCGGCATCATCGTCATCGGCCTGATCGGCCTCGTCTCCGATTTCCTCTTCAAGGCGGTCAACCAGCGCCTGTTTCCGTGGGCGCGCGCATGAGCAAGCTTGTCATCGAGAATGTCGGCAAGGTCTTCGCAGGGCAGCGCGGGGCTGAGCCGACGCGCGCCCTGATGCCGACCTCGCTCACTGTCGCCGACAACGACTTCATCACCATCCTCGGCCCCTCCGGCTGCGGCAAGTCGACCTTGCTGCGCATCATCGGCGGGCTGGAGACGGCGAGCGAGGGGCGCGTTCTGCTCGACGGCTCTGCCGTCGTGGGGCCAGGCGCCGATCGCGGCTTCGTCTTCCAGAGCTACACGCTCTTTCCTTGGCTGACGGTGCAGCAGAACATCGCCTTTGGCCTGCGCGAGAAGGGCTTGGCCGAAGCCGAGCGCCTGAAGATCGCGCGGGACTGGGCGGTGCGCGTCGGTCTGGGCAGCTTCGTCGACCATTTTCCGAAACAGCTTTCCGGCGGCATGCAGCAGCGCACGGCGATCGCCCGCGCGCTGGCCAACGACCCGAAAATCCTCTTGCTTGACGAGCCCTTCGGCGCGCTCGACAACCAGACCCGCGCCCTGATGCAGGAAATGCTGCTCGGCATCTGGGAGCGCGAGCAGAAGACCGTGCTCTTCGTCACCCATGACATCGAAGAGGCGATCTTCGTCGGCTCTCGAGTCGTGGTGATGAGCAAGCGCCCGGGGCGGATCAAGGCCGATATCGCGGTGGATCTGCCGCATCCGCGGCCCTACACCATCAAGACGACCCCGGAATTCGTCGCCCTGAAGGAGCGGCTGGTCGAGGAGATACGCGCGGAGGTGATCGCGGCGGATCACTAACCGGACGGCCCGCCATGCTTCCGTAGCGGAACCGGGTGACCTTGCCTGCGTTGTCATGTCGCAGGCGAAGGGCTGCCTTGCGCTTAAAGGCCGTTACGGCTGCGTGGCAAATTGCCATCTTGAGCGAAAGGGGCGCTGCCGAAGGTAGGGCCAATGCATTCGCTGATCGCCAGAATGTTGTCTCGGCTCGCGATCGAGCCACGTATCGATGTCGTATTTCCCGACGGGACATTGCAATCCGTCGGGCAGGGCGCCGCGCCCCGATTGCGCATGCGCATCGTGGATTCGCCGACGGAACTGAAACTCGCGCTCAATCCCGAGCTCGCCCTCGGCGAGGCCGTGATGGACGGCCGCGTCGTGGTCGAGCAGGGCTCGCTCTACGACCTGCTCGATGCGCTCGTCGCCGCCGTGCACCGCGCCCGCCCTAAGGGCTGGGGCAAGGTCCTGGAGGGGCTGCGCACCGCGGTGCGCCGCTTTCACCAGCACAACACGCCAGCGCTCGCCCGGCGCAATGTCGCGCATCACTACGATCTCAAGAGCGACTTCTTCCGGCTCTTCCTCGATCCGGACATGCAGTATTCCTGCGCCTATTTTGCAGAGCCCGATATGACGCTGGCCGAAGCACAGGTCGCCAAGAAGCGCCACATCATGGGTAAGCTCGATCTCAAGCCCGGCCAGCGCGTGCTCGATATCGGCTGCGGCTGGGGCGGCATGGCGCTCTCGATCGCCGGCGAGACCGGCGCCTCGGTCACCGGTATCACGCTTTCCGAGGAGCAACTCGCCATCGCCCGGCAGCGTGGCGCCGAATCCGGCCTGCCGGTCGAATTCCGCCTGCAGGATTACCGCCACCTGAACGAGCCCTTCGACCGCATCGTCTCGGTCGGCATGTTCGAGCATGTCGGCGTCGGCTATTACCGCGACTATTTCCGCAAGATCCGGGAATTGCTGAGCGACGATGGCGTCGCGCTGGTCCATACGATCGGCCGCTCGACCCCGCCCGGCGCGACCAATCCCTTCATCGCCAAATACATCTTTCCGGGCGGCTATATCCCCGCCATGTCGGAGGTTGCAGCGGCGGTCGAGCAGGAGGGGCTCGTCATCACCGATGTCGAGGTGCTGCGCTTGCATTATGCCGAGACGCTGAAGGTGTGGCGCGAGAACTTCCTCGCCCGGCGCGACGAGGCGGTGGCGATGTATGACGAGCGCTTCGCCCGGATGTGGGAGTTCTATCTCGCCGCCTGCGAGGCGAGCTTCCGACATGACGATCTGGTGGTGTTCCAGTTCCAGCTCGCCAAGAAGCTCGACGGCCTGCCGATCACGCGCGGCTATATCGCGGAGCGTGAGGCCGAGCTTGGACGGAAGGCGACGCAAGCGAAGGTCGCCGAGCCGGCTTAGATGGCGGCTTCTAACAGCACCACCTTTGTCATTCCGGGTTCTTCGCTCCGCGAAGCCCCGGAATGACAAAGTCTTCGAGCCGGCCTAGGCCGGCTCCGGCCCGACATAGCGGGCGCGAGGCCGGATCAGGCGTCCGGTCTCACCTTGCTCCAGCGCATGCGCGATCCAGCCGGCGCAGCGTGCCGCGGCGAAGAGTTGGAACGGCACATCCGGCGCAAGCCCGAGTTCAGTCGCGATTGCCGTCAGCACGAAGTCGATATTCGGCTCCTCGCCGGTCAGCGCCGTCACAGCCCGGCGCGTCTCCTCATAGGCCGGTGGTAGCGAGAAGGCCGTGAGTAGCGCCCGTGCCCGCGCATCGCCGTCCGGATAGAGCGGATGGCCGAAACCGGGCAGGGGCATGCCGGTCGCCAGCCGGGCAGAGACCGCCATCTCGACGCCCTCACTGGCGATCTCGCGCATCAGCCCGAGCACCCGCGGGGTCATCCCGCCATGCAGCGGTCCCGACAGCGTCGCGAGCCCGGCCAGGATGCAGGCCGCGAGCGAGGCGCGTGTCGAGGCCGCGACCCTGACCGCGAAGGTCGAGGCGTTGAGCTCATGGTCGGCGAGCAGCACCAGAGCGCGGCGGATCAGGTCGGCACCGCGTTCGTCGCAGCCCCAGGCCTGCGCCAGCCGGTGATGGATCGGCCCCTGGCCCGGCCGCCCGGCGATGGCGTCGACGAGCGAGTCGATGACGGAGGCGGCTTCCAGATAGAGCGCCTTCTTGGTGCGGCCGGCCATGGCGGGGTCGCTGGCGGCGCGCGCGGCGATCACCGCGAACATGCGCTGTCGGGCCGGCGCCTCCGGCACGATCGTGAATAGCGGCGGAAAGCGCTGCGAGCCGCAATCCCAGAGCAGCCGCGCGACATCCTCCAGCTTCGCCGTCTCGGCCAGCTTTTCGGCATCCTGTCCGCGATACCAGAGCTTGCCGCGCTGGATCGTGGCGATGCCGGAGGCCAGGATCGGCTCGCCGAAGGCGATCGCATCCTCTGCGATGGCTGCCGGTTTCCGCCCCCGCGCCTTGCGATGCTCCAGCCGCGCCACATCCTCGGCCCGGTAGAGCCGGCGGCGCGAGTCGCCCGCATCGCCGCGCGCCTCGATCAGCCCGCGGCTGACATAGGCGTAGAGCGTCTGCGGCTTCAGCCCGAGCCGCTGCATCACCTGTTGCGCTGTCAGCCAGTCGGTCATGGGAAAATATATTGATTATATTGTTCAAGATTGATTCTATCGGCGAGGCTATCAATCTTCAAGGCCTCAGATGTTGAGGAGAACCGCCATGTCCGATGGCCTTGAAGATGTCGTTGCCGCCCATACCGTGCTCTCGGAAGTCGATGGAGCGGCGGGCCGGCTGGTGATGCGCGGCCACAGCCTCGATGAGCTCGCGGGCCATACCTCCTTCGAGGAGATGGCCGCGCTGATGCTTGACGGCTTCGTGCCGGACCTGCCCGCCATGAAGGACTTAGCCGCAGCGCTCGGCGCGGCGCGGCAGGAGCTGTTCGAGTCCGTGGTGCGGAAAGCTGTCGTCCCTCTCACGCTCGCCCCGGTCGAGATGATCCGCGCGATGACAGCGCTGATTCCCGATGGTGAGGATGCCGGCACGGTCCTGCGGCTGCTGGCGGCGCCGGCCGTGTTCACGGCTGCGTCCCTGCGTCTGCGGCAAGGTCTCGCGCCGATCGCGCCTGATCCGTCGCTGTCGCAGGCGGCCGACACATTGCGCATGCTGACGGGCAAGGCGCCGACGAAGCAGCAGGCGGCGGCGCTCGACACCTATCTGGTGACTGTCGCCGATCACGGCCTCAACGCCTCGACCTTCGCGTCGCGCGTTGTCGCCTCGACCCGCGCCGGGCTGGTTTCGGCGGTGCTCGCCGGCATCGGCGCGCTCAAAGGCCCGCTCCATGGCGGCGCGCCCGGCCCGGTCATCGAGATGCTCGATGCGATCGGCTCGCCCGCCAATGCCCGGAACTGGCTGGAGACGGCGCTCGATCGCGGCGATCGCCTTATGGGCTTCGGTCACCGCATCTATCGTGTGCGCGATCCGCGCGCGGATGCGTTGAAGGGCGCGATCCGCCGGCTCGGCGCCGATAGCGGGCGCCTCGCATTGGCCGAGGCGGTGGAGCAGGCGGCGCTCGCCATCCTGCGCGAGCGCAAGCCCAACCGGACGCTGGAGACCAATGTCGAGTTCTACACGGCGCTGCTGCTGGAGGCGCTCGGTTTCACGCCGGACTCTTTCACTTGTGTCTTCGCGTTGGGCCGGACGATGGGCTGGCTCGCCCATGCCAAGGAGCAGATCGCCGGCGGCCGTCTGATCCGCCCGCAATCGGTCTATGTCGGCCCGCAGCCGCGCCAGGCGGCCTGAGCCGCCCACTCGCGCGTCATTCCGGGCGACCAAAGGGAGACCCGGAATCCATCGAAGGGCGATGTGCTCTACGATGGATTTCGGCTCTGCGCCGCTGGCGCGGCTTGGCCGGAATGACGGAGTTCAGGCTTGTGAGGTTAGCTTCACGACGAACAGCTCGCCGCCATTCTGGGCAGCGAGCTTTGCGGTGACGGGCGCTTCTAAGACAGCGCTATCTCCAGCCGCCAGAGCAGCTCCATTCACCTGCCACTCTCCATGCCGAGCCACCAGGACCAGCACGCCACGCTCAACCGCGATCTCATGCGATCCGCCGCTCAGGCGCTCGACGCTATGGCTCCACGCCCCGCGGCGGCTCATCACATTGAGGTCGTCGATCGCTCCATCGACCAGCACCCCGTCCACCGCCCGGTCGGCGGCGAAGAAGAACGGTGCGGTCGCGCGGTCGAGCGAAACCGTCTCGCCATCGCCAAAGGCCAGCCGGATGCCATTGCCGGTCAGCACGGACAGCGTTCGGTCGATGCCGGGAAAGGACGAGAACGGTCCGTCGGCGCCCACATGGGCCATCGATATCCGCCAATCGAAATCGCCGAGCGAGGCGCCTTCAGGCGCCGCCGCGATTTCGGTCGTGGTGCCGCCGCCGTTCTTCCACGGCATGACCTTGCAATCGGCGGCGCGGATGATGCGCATGGCAGACTCCTTCGAATTCAAGCGGAACACTTGTCATTCCGGGGCTCCGCGCAGCGGAGAACCCGGAACCCACGACCGGGCGAGGCCGCCCTGGTCAAGGCGTCACACCCAGTCGTGGCTTCCGGGTTCGCCCTTTGGGCGTCCGGAATGACAAGGAGGTTCCTCAGCCCAAAATCCCCGGCAGGTTGAGCCCCTTCTCGCGGGCGCAGTCCAGCGCGATGTCGTAGCCGGCATCGGCATGACGCATCACGCCCGTCGCCGGGTCGTTCCAGAGCACGCGCGAGAGGCGGGCGGCCGCATCGTCGGTGCCGTCGGCGCAGATCACCACGCCCGCATGCTGCGAGAAGCCCATACCGACGCCGCCGCCATGGTGCAGCGAGACCCAGGTCGCGCCCGAGGCCGTGTTGAGCAGGGCGTTGAGCAGCGGCCAGTCGGAGACGGCATCCGAGCCGTCCTTCATCGCTTCGGTCTCGCGGTTCGGCGAGGCGACCGAGCCGGAATCGAGATGGTCGCGGCCGATCACGACCGGCGCCTTGAGCTCGCCGGTCCTGACCATCTCGTTGAAGGCGAGCCCGAGGCGGTGGCGATCGCCGAGGCCGACCCAGCAGATGCGCGCCGGCACGCCCTGGAACGCGATGCGCTCGCGCGCCATGTCGAGCCAGTTGTGCAGGTGCTTGTTGTCGGGCAGCAGTTCCTTCACCTTGGCGTCGGTCTTGTAGATGTCCTCCGGATCGCCCGAGAGGGCCGCCCAGCGGAACGGGCCGATGCCGCGGCAGAACAGCGGGCGGATATAGGCCGGCACGAAGCCCGGGAAGGCGAAGGCGTTCTCCAGCCCCTCGTCCTTGGCGACCTGGCGGATGTTGTTGCCATAGTCGAAGGTCGGGATGCCCATGTCCTGGAAGGCGATCATCGCCTCGACATGCTCGCGCATCGAGGCGCGGGCCGCGGTCTCGACCGACTTCGGATTGGCTTCGCGCGCCTGCTTCCACTGGCCCATGGTCCAGCCCTTCGGCAGGTAGCCGTTGATCGGGTCATGCGCCGAGGTCTGGTCGGTGACCATGTCCGGGCGGATGCCGCGGCGGACCATCTCGGGCAGGATCTCGGCGCAGTTGCCGAGCAGTCCGACCGACTTCGCCTCGCCGTTTTTGGTCCAGCGGGCGATCATCTCCAGCGCCTCGTCGAGCGTCCCGGCCTTCTCGTCGAGATAGCGGGTGCGCAGGCGGAAATCGATCGAATCGGGATTGCACTCGACGGCGAGGCAGGAGGCGCCGGCCATCACCGCGGCCAGCGGCTGGGCGCCGCCCATACCGCCGAGGCCGCCGGTCAGGACCCATTTTCCCTTGAGATTGCCGCCATAATGCTGGCGCCCGGCCTCGACGAAGGTCTCGTAGGTGCCCTGCACGATCCCTTGCGTGCCGATATAGATCCAGGAACCGGCCGTCATCTGGCCGTACATCGCGAGCCCCTTCTTATCGAGCTCGTTGAAATGATCCCAGTTGGCCCAATGCGGCACGAGGTTCGAATTGGCGATCAGGACGCGCGGCGCGTCCTTGTGGGTGCGGAACACGCCAACCGGCTTGCCGGACTGGACGAGCAGGGTCTCGTCGGCCTCGAGCTGGCGCAAGGTCGCGACGATGCGGTCGTAATCCTCCCAGGAGCGGGCGGCGCGGCCGATGCCGCCATAGACCACGAGCTCCTGCGGGTTCTCGGCGACATCGGGATGCAGGTTGTTCATCAGCATGCGCAGCGGTGCCTCGGTCAGCCAGCTCTTGGCGCTGAGTTCGGTGCCGGTGGCGGGGCGGATGACGCGGGTATTGTCCAGGCGGGTCATGAACGGCTCCGTTCGAGTTCCTTGGCCGCGTCGAGGGCGGCGGCGATGATGGCTGACAAGGCGGTTTGCAAGGCGGCGGCCTTCGGCGCGTCGAAGGTCCAGGGCGCGGTCTCGTCGGTCAGATAGGCCGAGAGCGCGATTTCCATCTGGAGCGCGTGAACGCGCTCGGAGGGGCGCCCGTAATGGCGCGTGATCCAGCCGCCCTTGAAGCGACCATTGGCGATCTGGGTCAGGGGATGGCCGGCCATCGCGGTGACGGCGGCGGCCTCGACGCTCCCGGCGCAGCTCTGGCCGGAATTGGTGCCGAGGTTCAGTATCGGCAGCGTGCCCGGAAACAGGCGCGGGATCACCGACTTGATCGAGTGGCAGTCCCACAGCACGCAATAGCCGTGCTCGGCCTTCACCCGTTCGATCTCGGCGGCCAGCGCCGTGTGATAGGGCTGGAAATAAGCTGCCTTGCGCCGCTCGATCTCGTTCGCGTCCGGAGCCTTCTGCCAGATCGGCGCGCCGTCGAAGGTCGTGCTCGGAACGAGCTCGGTCGTCGCCTGGCCCGGATAGAGCGAGACGCCGGACGGGTCGCGGTTGAGGTCGATGACGAAGCGCGAGAGCTGCGCCTCGACGATTGTGGGCTCGAACGGCGCGGCGAAGCCGTAGAGCTGGCGCATATGCCAGTCAGTATCCTCGACCAGCTTTCCGCGTTCGTTGAGCTGCGCCGCGACCTCCGGCGGAAGGCCGGTGCCGGGATGCGGCATCGAGAGGATCAGCGGGGACGAGCCCCGCGTGACCGTGACGGTCTCGGCGCTCATGCGCTGCACTCGGCGAAGCTGTCGAGGCCGGCTGCCTTGCCGACGGCGCCGGAGAGCACGAACTCGGTCGCGGCCGCGAGGTCGGGGGCGAGATAGCGGTCCTCGGTGAGCGGCGCGATCTTGCTGCGCAGCAGCGCGAGCACCGGCTCCAGGCGCGCGCTGGTCTTGAGCGGGCGGTGATGCTCGATCGCCTCCGCCGCCGCCATCAGTTCGACGCCGATGATGCTGGCCGCGTTCTTCGCCATGTCGATCAAGCGGAAGGCGCCATGCGTCGCCATCGAGACATGGTCTTCCTGGTTGGCCGAGGTCGGGATGGTGTCGACCGAAGCCGGATAAGCCTTCTGCTTGTTCTCGGAGGCGAGCGCGGCAGCGGTGACCTGCGCGATCATGAAGCCCGAGTTCAGGCCGGCATCGCGGGCGAGGAAGGGCGGCAGGCCGCTCATCACGGGGTCGACCAGCAGCGCCATGCGGCGCTCCGAGAGGTTGCCGATCTCGCAGACGGCCATCGCCAGGATATCGGCGGCGAAGGCGACCGGCTCGGCGTGGAAATTGCCGCCCGAGACAATCTCGCCGGGGCCGAGCACCAGCGGATTGTCGGTGACCGCGTTGGCCTCGATGGAGAGTGTCGCGGCGACATTCGCCAGCAGCCCATGAACCGCGCCCATCACCTGCGGCTGGCAGCGGAGCGAATAGGGGTCCTGCACCTTCGTATCGCCATGGCGATGGCTCTCGCGGATCGCGCTGCCGGCGATCAGGTCGAGCAGGATCTTGGCGACCTTGATCTGGCCGGGCTGACCGCGCAGAGTCTGGATGCGCGGGTCGAACGGAGTATCGGAGCCCTTGAGCGCATCGACCGAGAGCGCGCCGGCGACGAGCGCGGCGTCGAAGACGCGGGCGATGGCGGCCAAGCCCGTGAGCGCCAGCGTGGTCGAGACCTGCGTGCCGTTGATCAGCGCGAGGCCTTCCTTGGCGCCGAGTGCCAGCGTGGCGAGGCCCGCACGCTTGAGGGCATCTGCCGCCGGAAGCGTCTCGCCCTTCAGGCGGATCTCGCCGTAGCCCATCAGGGCTGCGGTCATATGGGCGAGCGGCGCGAGGTCGCCGGAGGCGCCCACCGAGCCCTTGGCCGGGATCACCGGCAGGGCGTCGGCCTTGAGCGCGTTAGTCAGCGCTTCGATAACGACGGGGCGCACGCCGGAGGCGCCGCGCGCCAGGCTCGCCGCCTTCATCGCCAGCAGCAGGCGGACGACACCGTCGGGCAGGGCCGGGCCGGTGCCGACCGCATGCGAGAGGATCAGGTTGCTCTGGAGCTTGGCGAGATCGGCATCGGCGATGCGCACGCTGGCGAGCTTGCCGAAGCCGGTATTGACGCCATAGGTCACGGTGCCGGCAGCGACGATCTCCTCGACGATCTTCTGGCCGGAGGCGATGTTCTTCGCGCTCTCACCACTGAGCGAGGCGACGGCGCCGTCGAGGATCGCGCGCCAATCGGTGAGATGTGCTGCGCCCGGGTTCAGCGAAACCGTGATCATTGTCCGTTCCAGATGCGGGTGTGAAGGGGATTGAAACCGATGCGGTAGGCGAGTTCGGCCGGGCGCTCGATCTCCCAGATCGCGAGATCGCAGCGCTTGCCGGATTCGAGCGTGCCGATTTCGTCCTGCAGGCCGAGCGCGGTCGCGGCGTTGCGGGTGAGGCCGGCAAGAGCCTCTTCCGGTGTCATGCGGAAGAGCGTGCAGGCCATGTTGAGCACCAGCAGCGGGGAGGTCAGCGGCGAGGAGCCGGGATTGGCGTCGGTCGCGAGTGCGATCGCCGCGCCATGCTTGCGCATCAGTTCGATCGGCGGCTTCTGCGTCTCGCGCAGGAAGTAGAAGGCGCCCGGCAGCACGACCGCGACCGTACCGGCCTTGGCCATGGCGATGACGCCGTCCTCGTCGAGATATTCGAGGTGGTCGGCGGAGAGTGCGCCCATCTCGGCTGCGAGCTTGGCGCCATGCAGGTTGGAGAGCTGCTCGGCATGGATCTTGATCGCGAGGCCCTTGGCCTTGGCGGCCTCGAATACTGCCTTGGTCTCGTGGGGCGAGAAGGCGATGCCCTCGCAGAAGACGTCGACCGCATCCGCCAGACCCTCGGTCGCGACGGCATCGAGCAGCGGCCCGGCGACGAGCGCGGTGTAGTCGCCCGACCGCCCCTTGTATTCCGGCGGCACGGCATGGGCGCCGAGGAAGGTGGTGCGGACGGTGACAGGGCGCTCGCGGCCGATCCGGCGGGCGACGCGCAGTTGCTTGAGCTCCGCCTGCTGCTCCAGCCCGTAGCCGGACTTGATCTCGACGGTGGTGACGCCCTCGGCCATCAGCGCGGCGAGGCGCCGGTCGGCGGAGGCGAAGAGCGCATCCTCGCTCGCCTCGCGCGTCGCCTTGACGGTGGAGAGGATGCCGCCGCCGGCCCGCGCGATCTCCTCATAGGTCGCGCCCTGCAGGCGCAGTTCGAACTCGTGCGCCCGGTCGCCGCCATAGACGAGATGGGTGTGGCAATCGATCAGGCCGGGCGTGATCCAGCGTCCCGCGCAGTCGATGGTCTCGGCCGCCTGGAAGGAGGGCGCCGCGCTGCGCGGCCCGGCATAGACGATGCGTCCGTCGCGGGCGGCGATGACGCCGTCCTCGATCGCACCATAGGGCGCATCGATCGCGGCCGACATCGTCGCCAGCCGCGCATTCGTCCAGAGCTTGTCGCAGACAATCGCTTCACCAGGCGCTTTCGCCACCGTGCGTCCTCCCGCTACTCTTTGATATCAGGCCATGCTATCCAATTGCATATGCAATTGGCAAGTGGTATTTGCATATGCAATTGAGCGCCAGCGAGCGACGGAGCGAAACGGTGACCGAGACCCTGCATCTGGCCGAGGCTCTTCTGCCCGAAGGTTTTGCCAGCGATGTGAAGCTGACCATTGTCGAGGGCACGATCGCGTCCGTTGAGACAGGGGTGAAGCCAGCAGGGGATCAGCACAGCTTCTCAGGGATCGCTCTGCCCGGCATGCCGAACCTGCACAGCCATGCCTTCCAGCGCGGCATGGCCGGCTTGTCCGAGCGCCGCGGCGCGCCGGAGGATTCCTTCTGGACCTGGCGCGAGGTGATGTACCGCTTCCTCGACCGGCTCGATCCCGATGACGTGCAGGCCATTGCCGCGCAGGCCTTCGTCGAGATGCTGGAAGGCGGCTTCACTGCGCTCGCCGAGTTCCACTATCTCCATCACGACAAGGACGGGGGCGCCTACGCCAATATCGCGACGATGGGGCAGGCGATCGCCTCGGCCGCGCAGGAAACCGGCCTCGGCCTCACGCTTCTGCCGGTGCTCTATCGCTTCGGCAATTTCGGGCAGGCGCCCTCGGTCCACGGCCAGCGCCGCTTCGTCAACGAGCGCGACGCCTATCAGCGCCTGCTCGAAGGCAGCGCCACCGCGATCCGCGACCTGCCGGACGCGCGGCTCGGCGTCGCCCCGCATTCACTGCGCGCGGTCGCGCTCGACGATCTCGATTGGGTCTCCTCGCTGCGCCCGAACGATCCCGTACATATCCATGTCGCCGAGCAGGTGCCGGAGGTCGAGGCCAGCCTGAAGATCACCGGCAAGCGCCCGGTCGAACTGCTGATGGACACGATCCCGCTCGACAAGCGCTGGTGCCTGATCCACGCGACGCATCTGAGCGATTCCGAGCGGAACGGCATCGCGCGCAGCGGCGCAGTGGCTGGGCTGTGCCCGATCACCGAGTCCAGCCTCGGCGACGGCATCTTCGATGGCATTCGCTATGCCCAAGCGGGCGGCGCCTATGGCGTCGGCAGCGATTCCAACATCCAGATCGATGCCGGCTCGGAACTGCGCCAGCTCGAATACTCGCAGCGCCTGCGGGATCGTCGCCGCGCGCTCTTCGCCGAGGAGAAGGCTTCGACCGGTCTCGCGCTCTGGCAGGCCGCTTGTGCCGGCGGCGCGCGGGCCTGCGGCCGTGCCATCGGCGCCATCGCGCCCGGCCACCGCGCCGATTTCATCACGCTCGATACCGATCATCCGGCCCTCGTCGGCCGCTCCGGCGCCGAGGCGGTCGACAGCGCGATCTTCGCCGCCAACGCCATGCCTTTGCGCGATGTCGTCGTCGGTGGCAGGAGGGTGGTGGCCGAGGGGCGCCATCTCGCCCGCGATTCGGTGCGCGCGCGCTTCGCCAGCGTGATGCGGCGCCTGCTCGCAGCGGAGTAACCAGGGACGACGATGACGGAAACCCGGCTCGACGCGGTGAAACTGGACGGTGCCGGGCCGGTCTATGACCAGATCCGGCGGGCGATCCGCGATCTCGTCGTCAGCGGGGAATGGCAGCCCGGCACGAGCGTGCCGCCGGAGCATGCGCTGATGGAGCAGCTTGGCGCATCGCGCATGACCGTGCATCGCGCTCTGGTACAGCTTGCCCGCGAGGGGCTGATTACCCGCCGCCGCCGCTCGGGAACCGTGGTCGCGACGCCGCCGGCGAGCCACGCCATGCTCGACATCCTCTCGATCCCGGAAGAGGTGCGCCAGCTCGGCCAAGCTTACGCGTATGAGGTGCTGGCGCGCACCGACGGCCGGCCTTCGCCGGAGGTCGCCGAGCTGTTCGGCCTGAAGCGCTCCGACAAGGTGGCGCATCTCATCGTGCTGCACCGGGCTGACGGCAAGCCGCATGTTCTGGAGGAGCGCGTCATCCATGCTGCCGGCGTGACCGGACTGGCGGATGAGAACTTCGCCGAGACGCCGCCGGGCGACTGGCTGCTGCAGCATAGCCTCTGGTCGCAGGCCGAGCATGCGATTAGTGCGATCGGGGCAGGGGAGGAGCAGGCGGCATTGCTCGACATCGCGGTCGGCGAGCCCTGCCTGCTGGTCGAGCGGCGGACCTGGAACCAGTCGCATCCGGTGACGGCGGTGCGCCTGCTCTATCCGGGCTTCCGCCACCGCTTCGTCGGGCGCTTCGGACCGTATGGGGCCGCCTGAGAGCAGCGCGCCTCACGCTCTCCGCAAAAGAAAAGGCCCGCCGGTCGGGCGGGCCTTCGTTTTAGGTGATGCTGCCTCAGCAGTCGTAGACGTAGCGGCGGCCCCATTCGTCGCGCCCGTAACAGCGCTGCGGCGTTGCCGCGCCGCCGATGATCGCGCCGCTCGCGCCGCCAATCGCGGCACCGGCCAGGGCGCCGCCGGCGCGTCCGGTGGCTGCTCCGCCGATGATGGCGCCGGCGCCCGCGCCGACCAGCGCGCCCGTGCCGGCATTCTGTTCGCGGGCGGTACAGGCGCCGAGAGCGGCACCCAACGCCGCGACGAGCATTAGCTTCTTGATGATCATGACCTCTCCTCCTCCATGAGATAACGAGTCGCTCGAAGCACCAAACAGCCCCCGACGGCTTAAGTTCCGCCGTAGGGCGGGAGACCATCGCCGCTTTGGCCCGGTCATCATTGGGGAGGCGGGCATTGTGTCGGCACGAGGGCCGCGAAAATTCGCCGGCCTGCCGGAACCTATCGCCGCAGCATCGGTTGAAGAGGCAAGTCCCGCCGGAGGGCGCTTTCTCCGGCATCCCATTGCGACACAAGGGGGAAGACGATGACAGATGTTCCCATGACTGCCAGCTCGACAGCCGCTGCTGCGACCGCCAATCCGCTCATTGCGGGTGCCCGCGTCGCCGGTACGGATGTCTACAATGCGGGCGGCGATCATCTCGGCGAGATCTACGACGTGATGCTCGACAAGCTGACGGGCAAGGTCGCCTACGCCATCATGTCCTTCGGCGGTTTCCTCGGGTTGGGCGAGAAGTATCACCCGATCCCCTGGAGCGTGCTCGACTACGACACGCAGCGCGGCGGCTATGTCGTTCCGCTGACCAAGGAACAGCTCGAGGCCGCGCCGATGTACGATAGCGAAGGCGAGCCCGACTGGGAGGACAAGGCTTACGGCAAGCGTGTCCACGACTACTACGGCACGATGCCCTACTGGATGATGTAGCAGCCGCGCGTTTTCGCGCGAAGCGGATATCGGTTCGCGAGACGAGCCCAAACTCCCGCCAGCGAAGACGCGACAAATCTGGATTTGAATCGATTCCGCTTTTTGAGGAAAGGCGGAATCGATCCAGGCGCAGGTCGCGGCGGTTGCTATCCCCCCAGCCGAACCGTCGTGGCGGCGGGATGCGGGCCGAAAGGCCCGCATCTTCTTTTTGGTGCTCTTCGCAAAACGCCTGAATTTGCGGCGGATCGCGTATTTTTCACCGCCCTCTGGGAACAGCAGCACCTCTTCGTGCGTCTAGCCGCTGGGGGAAGACGACGCCCGATGATCCGCAGCAGCCCCTGAGCGAAGCGGTCCGGCCCTCAATCAGGAGAAGGCGAGATGCGCATCCGTTACGGCTATCGGATCGAGTTGGTCTGTGCCCATGACATGCCGTTGATCACGCTGCTCGATGTTCACCCGTCGCGCCGCCACGATCTGACGACGCCGGATGAGATGAAGCTGACCGCGCTCGCCGATCCCTCCTTGCCGATCGCGATGACGCAGGATCTCGACGCCTTCGGCAACATTCGCCGCCGCATGGTCGCGCCCCCTGGTGGCATCCGCCTGGAATCGCAGGGCATCGTCCACGATTCCGGCGAGCCCGATGTCGTCAATCCGGCGGCCCGCGAAATATCGCCGTCGCGTCTCCCCGATGCAGCCCTCATGTATCTGCTCGGCAGCCGCTATTGCGAAACGGACAAGCTCTACGACCAGGCCTGGAGCCTGTTCGGGCTTGTTCAGCCGGGCTGGCCGCGCGTGCAGGCAATCGTCGACTTCGTCCACAATCACCTGACCTTCGGCTATCATTTCGCCCGAAATACCCGCACGGCCGCCGAGGCTTTCGAGGAGCGTATCGGCGTCTGCCGCGACTTCGCGCATCTCGCCGTCGCGCTCTGCCGCTGCATGAACATCCCGGCGCGCTACTGCAACGGCTATCTCGGCGATATCGGCGTGGCGCCCGATCCGGCGCCGATGGATTTCAACGCATGGTTCGAGGTCTTCCTCGGCGGGCGCTGGTACACATTCGATGCCCGCCATAACGAGCCGCGCATCGGCCGCGTGGTCATCGCTCGCGGCCGCGACGCCACCGATGTCGCCATGATCAGCTCCTTCGGTACCCATACGCTGCAGCGTTTCGAGGTCGTTACCGAGGAGGTGGAGGACGTGTCGATGCCTCTGGTGCCGGCGATGTCGGAACAGTTCGACGCCCGCCCGGCCGCCGCGTAAGCGCCCTTGCGCGTGGTCGAACGCCACCCATCTACCCCAGCACCATGCGCTACACGATCGTCGTCAATGCCCGCGCCGGAACCGTCCTCGAGGCCGGCGCGGATGCTTTCGTCGCGCGGCTTAAAGCAGCTTTCGCCAACCATGGCTGCGGCACGGAGATCCGCCTCGTGCCTCCGCGCGAGATCGACGATGCGCTTTCGCTGGCGATCTCGGATCGCCACGCGATGCCGGTCCTTGCCGGCGGCGACGGCACGATCAACGGCGCCTTGCCGGTCCTGATCCAGGCTGACCGTCCGATCGGCATCCTGCCGATGGGCACGGTGAACGTGCTCGGCCGCGACCTCGGAATCTCCGGCACGCTGGAGCAGCAGATCGCGGCGCTCTGCCGGGGCGAGCCGGTCGAGATGGATGTCGGCCGCGTCAACGACCGGCTGTTCCACTCGCTTTCCGGCATGGGCTTCTTCAGCCTGATGGCGCGCGAGCGCGAATATGCGCGCCGGCGCTTTCCCTTCAGCCGAAGCGCCGCGTTCAGTGTCGCCGCGACGCGCTCGATCCTGTTCACCCGGCCGGTCACGCTCGACATTAAGGTCGGCACGGATCACAGCATCGTTGAGGCCGATGCCGTGCTCGTCACGGTCAATCGCTTCGAGGGCGCCGACTGGCGGCGGCCCCGGCTCGACGACGGCATTTTCGAGGTCCATGTCCTCAATGCCGGCGGTCTCTACTCGCGCAGCAAGGCGGCGCTGTCGGTGGTCTCGGGCCGTTGGCGCGACTCGCACAACCTGACCTCCTTCACCGGCGATGCGGTGACGCTGATGCGGCGCGACAAACGGCGCGGGCACATCACCTTCGATGGCGAGGTCGAGCGCAAGGTGGGGCCGTTGAGCTACGGCCTGCTGCCCAAGGCGCTGCGGGTGATTTCCGCCCGCCCGGCGCAGGCCTGACAGTCGGGTGCCGCAGGAGCGGCAGAACGCCGTCTTTTCGACATCGCCTGCCGTCCGCTAACCTCAAGCTCGACACCTGTCGGAGATCGCCTTCGTTGCCCGAGCCTCGCATCCTGGTTCCCGCCGCCGCCCTGGTCTTCCTGGGCCTCGCGCTGCTGATCGTCTCGGGGCACAAATTCTCCTTCGACACCACGCTGATCATGCTGTTCCGCGATGCCGCCAATCCCGCGGTTCCGCTCGGCCCGGCCTGGTTCCATGAAGCCGTCCGCGACATGACCGCGCTCGGCAGCTTCGTCGGCCTGTTCTTCATGGCGCTGACGGCGACACTCGCGCTCTGGCTCTGCGGCTACCGCCATCTGGCGATCGGGCTCGTCGTCAGCCTCGTCGCCGCCTTCCTGGCGAGCACCGTCCTGAAAATCACGATCGCCCGGCAACGGCCCGATATCGTCGAGCACGCGGCCTTGACCTTCACGGCGAGTTTCCCCAGCGGCCATGCCTTCCTTTCGGCCGCGACGTTGCTGACCATCGCGAGCTTCGTCGGCCTTGCCTCGCGCCGAACCGATATTGCCCGCTTCTGCATGGCGATGGCCGTGATCTTGACCGGCCTGATCGGCCTCAGCCGCATCTATCTCGGCGTGCACTGGCCGACCGACGTCCTCGGCGGCTGGTGCCTCGGCATCGTCTGGTCGGGCGTCGCGACGGCCTGGCTCGGCCGCAGGATGGTGGCTTCCGACCCAGCGTGACCGGGCTCAGCGCATGTCGATCGTGGCGTTGACGCCGAGATCGGGCGTGCGGCCGAGGATCTTGGCCGTCGCCAGCTTGAAGGCGACGAGCACGCTGCTCGACGGGCCGTCCCAGATCTCGGCCGAGGTCGGCGTGAGCGCGAGCAGGGTCGCGTCGGGGTCGTCGGGGCCGTTCGGGAACCAGGCGCTCGCCATCGGCGTCCAGACGGCGCGCAGCGTCTCGCGGCCCGGCACCTCGGAGGCCGAGCAGGAAATCGCGGCGTAGAAATTGCGGTCCTCATGGCTGATCGCCACGTTGACGGAAGGCGAACGCAGCGCCGCGCCGATGATGCCGGTATGCCGGTGCGTGATGAAGAGCAGGCGGTGGTGGTCGCGGTCGAGCTGGCCCGACATCGGCCGGGTCTTGATATCGCCGTCGGCGACGAGCGAAACCATGTAGACGGGATGGGCGGCGAGGGCCGACCAGATGCGCTCCTGCAGTTCGGTGTCGGGCATGGCAACCTCCTGCCGGTGCGATCCTGTCACGGCCAAGCCTCGCATGGAACCGATCCGTGCGCCATGCCAACGCCGGGCGGATTGCATCGTTCCCGGCGCGCTGCGGAACATCGCGGCCCGGTCGGCGTTGAGATCGGGCTCGCGGTTCGTCCGCCTTCGACAAGGATACTTCATGCTCGCTTCGCGCAATCTTCTGGTCGTGCTCGTCCTCGTGCTCGTCGCTGCGCTCGCGGTGACCGGCTATTCGCTCTACCAGGAGAAGAAGCAGCCGGATGGCGTCGAGATCTCGGTCGGCAAGAACGGGCTGTCGATCAAGGAAAAATAGCTCCGCCGCAGCTTGCGATGCTCTCGCGGGGGAGCCGGCTGCCCGTAGGGTATTGGCCTTGCCGGCCCAAAGGCGCTAACACCCGAACCACGAACCTGTGTCGTGGGAGAACCAGATGAACGCGCCCTTCAAGAACCTGATCGCCGGCGAATGGGCCGGCGGGTCCAATGCCTCCCGCAACATCAACCCCTCGAACACGAACGACGTGGTCGGCGAGTACACGCAAGGCTCGGTCGAAGACCTGAACAACGCGGTCGCCGCCGCCAAGGCGGCCTTCCCGGCCTGGAGCCGCTCCACCCCGCAGGAGCGCTACGACATCCTGAAGAAGGCCTCCGACGAGATCCTCGCCCGCAAGGATGAGCTCGGCCGCCTGCTCGCGCGCGAGGAGGGCAAGACGCTGGCCGAAGGCATCGGCGAGGCGACCCGCGCCGGCCAGGTCTTCGCTTTCTTCGCCGGTGAGTGCCTGCGCCTCGGCGGCGAGATGGTTCCGTCGGTGCGTCCCGGCGTCGGCGTCGAGATCACCCGCGAGGCGGTCGGCATCGTCGGCATGATCACGCCCTGGAATTTCCCGATCGCGATCCCGGCCTGGAAGATCGCGCCGGCTCTGGCCTGGGGCAATTGCGTCGTCATCAAGCCGGCCGATCTCGTGCCGGGCTCGGCCTGGGCGCTGGTCGACATCCTCCAGCGCGCCGGCCTGCCCAAGGGCGCGCTCAATCTCGTCATGGGCCGCGGCTCGGTCGTCGGCCAGGCGCTGCTGGAGCACAAGGACGTCACCGCCATCTCCTTCACCGGCTCGGTCGGGACCGGCCGCAAGGTCGCGGCTGCCTGTATCGCCTCGAACCCGATGAAGAAGGTCCAGCTCGAGATGGGCGGCAAGAATCCGCTCGTCGTGCTCGACGATGCCGATCTGAAGGTCGCCGTCGAGGTCGCCGTCAACGGCGCCTTCTTCTCGACCGGCCAGCGCTGCACGGCCTCCTCGCGCCTGATCGTCCAGGCCGGCATCCACGACAAATTCGTCGAGGCCTGCATCGAGCGCCTCAAGACCGTCGTCGTCGACGATGCGCTCAAGGCCGGCACGCATATCGGCCCGGTGGTCGACCAGAGCCAGCTCGACCAGGACCTGAAATACATCCAGATCGCCAAGGACGAGGGCGGCAAGCTGGTCTTCGGCGGCGAGCTGCTGAAGCGCGACACCCCCGGCTTCTACCTCCAGCCGGCGCTGTTCACCGAGACCACCAATGCCATGCGCATCTCGCGCGAGGAGGTCTTCGGACCGGTCGCCAACATCGTCCGCGTCAAGGATTATGACGAGGCGCTGGCCGTCGCCAACGATACCGAGTTCGGCCTCTCCTCCGGCATCTGCACGACCTCGCTGAAGCATGCGACGCATTTCAAGCGCAACAGCGAGGCCGGCATGGTGATGGTCAACCTGCCGACGGCGGGCGTCGATTATCACGTCCCGTTCGGTGGCCGGAAGGGTTCCAGCTACGGCCCGCGCGAGCAGGGCGCCTACGCCAAGGAGTTCTACACCACGGTCAAGACGGCCTACACGCTGGCCTGATCGGTTCGGAACCGATGACGATTCGAGGGCCGCGCCGCGAGGCGCGGCCCTTCTCGTTCAGAAGCCTTCCAGAACGATCTTGCCCTTGGCGCGGTTGCTCTCGATCAGGGCATGCGCCCGCTTGAGATTGCTCGCGTTGATCGTGCCGAAATGCTCGGCCAGCGTCGTGCGGATCTGGCCTTCATCGACCAGCCGCGAGACCTCGGCCAGGAGCTTGCCCTGCTCGCCCATGTCCGCGGTCTTGAACAGCGAGCGCGTGAACATCAGCTCCCAGTGCAGCGACAGGCTCTTGCGCTTCAGCGGATTGACATCGAGCGTCTTCGGGTCGTCGATCAGGCCGAACCTTCCCTGCGGCGCCATCAGTTCGACGATGCCCTCCAGATGGGTGTCGCTATGCGTCGTCGAGAAGACGAAGGCCGGCGCGCCGATGCCGAGCGCCGCGACCTGCGCCGGCAACGGCTTGCTGTGGTCGATGACATGATGCGCGCCGAGTTCCTGCGCCCAGGCGCGGGTTTCAGGCCGTGAGGCGGTGGCGATCACTGTCACATCGGTGAGCTGGCGCGCGAGCTGGATCGCGATCGAGCCGACGCCGCCCGCGCCGCCGATGATGAGCAGGGCATGCGCCCCGCCGGGCACGGGCTTGCGGATGTCGAGCCGGTCGAACAGCATTTCCCAGGCGGTGATCGCGGTCAGCGGCAGGGCGGCGGCTTCGGCGAAGCCGAGGCTCTTCGGCTTCGGCCCGACGATGCGCTCGTCGACGAGATGGAATTCCGCATTCGAGCCCGGTCGGTCGATCGCCCCGGCATAGAACACGGCATCACCCGGCTTGAAGCCGGTCACCTCCGGCCCAACCGCCTTGACGATGCCCGCCGCATCCCAGCCGAGCACGCTGGTCTGGCCTTCCGCCGGCTGGCTGCGGACGCGGATCTTGGTGTCGACCGGATTGACCGAGATCGCCTTGACCTCGACCAAGAGGTCGCGTCCGGCCGCCTTCGGCTCGGGCAGGTCTAGAGCGATCAGGCTGGTCTCGGCGGTGATGGGTTGCGATTGGCGATATCCGACGGCGCGCATGGCGTCCCTCCTGCATTGCGATACAGCCGAGATGCGCATAACATTGAAAACACGCAAGAACGCACAATTTCAGCCTATAGTGTCGAAAAGGATACCGTCATGCCGCCGCGCTTCCAGGAGCCCTATTGTTCGGCCGGCTGCCCCGTCGAGGCGGCGCTCGGCCTGATCGGCGGCAAGTGGAAGGGCATCGCGCTCTATCACCTGATGGGCGGCACCTTGCGCTTCAACGAGATCCGCCGGCGCATTCCCGGCGTCACCCAGCGCATGCTGACGACGCAGTTGCGCGAGCTGGAGGCGGACGGCCTGATCGTGCGCGTCGTCTATCCGGAAGTGCCGCCGCGGGTGGAATACAGCCTGTCGACGAAGGGCCGGACGCTGGAGCCGGTGATCATGGCGCTGAAGAGCTGGGGCGAGGCGCATGCCCGCGCGCCGCAGCCTCAGGCGGCCGAAGCGGCGGCCTGAAGGCTCAGCCGACCGGGACGACGTCCACGGCGACGCCGACCTTCTGCGTGCCCGGCCCGATCACCACGCCGTCGAGCGGGGCGACATCGGCATAGTCGCGGCCGAAGGCGGTGACGATATGGTCGTCGGCGACGATCAGATCATTGGTCGGATCGAGCCCGACCCAGCCGATCTCCGGCCCGCACCACAGCATCGCCCAGGCATGGCTGGCATCGGCGCCTTCGAGCCGCTTCTGGCCTGGTGGGGGGATGGTGCGGATATAGCCGGAGACATAGGCCGCCGGCAGGCCGAGGCCGCGCAGGCCGGCGATCATGATATGCGCGAAATCCTGGCAGACGCCGTGGCGCTGCTCGAAGGCCTCGGCCAGCGGCGTCGTCACCTCCGTCGCCTCGGGGTCATAGGTGAAATCGCGCCTGATCCGGGCCATCAGCTCGCAGGCCGCTTCCAGCACGGGGCGTCCCGCCTCGAAGCTCGAACGCGCATAGTCGACCACGACCGGAACCTGCGGCACGAGCCGGCTGGGATAGAGATGATGCGCCGGCGAATCCGGCGCGAGGCTCCGGGAATCGAGGGCCAGCGCCGCGACATCCTCCCAGTTCCGCGTCAGCCCGGCATGGGGCGGCAGCGGGCGGTCGACCTCGATCCGCGCCCGCATCTCGAGCTTCAGCTCGCGATGCGGCTTGGTGATGGTGATCGTGGTCATCTGGTTGCCGAAGAAGCAGATGCCGTTATTGCGCTCGGCCGGGCGGGGCGTGATCAGCAATTCGCTCTTCAGCACGCGCTGGCCGTTGCCGTCGCGCGGCAGCAATCGCAGGATGCAGCGGGAAAAGGGCACCGGCCGGCTATAGCCGTAGGTGGTGATGTGGCGCAGCTCGTAGATCACGCGATGCTCGTCATCCGCGAGCCTTCGGGGCCGCTGTTCTGCAGGAAATAGCGATCGGCGATCGCGCCCGAGAGCCCCATCAGCAATTGCTCGAACAGCAGGATGCTGGTCCGGTCGAGTCGGCTCGCCTCCATCGTCCGGCAATCGGCCGCGAGCCGCAGCACCAACCGGCGGGGCGCTTCCAGCATGCCGTCATCGGCAAGCGCCGGCAGGTTCGCGATCTCGGTGTCCAACCGCTCGACCTGGAAGGCGACCGAGCGCGGATTGTAGGGATCGAGCATCACGAGATCGAGCACCGGCTGCAGGCTGGCGCCGAGCAGGTAGCGCGAGCGGTAGGTGATCTGCGAATCCGTCAGGTCGAGCAAGGCGTCCAGATTGTCGCCGGAGGCGTTGCTGTCCGCAAGTTGCCGGGCGAAGCGGCAGGTCGCGATGCCGCGCTCCAGGCGCCGGCCGATATCGAGGAAGCGCCAGCCATTGCCGCGCACCATGTTCTCCTGGCCGAGGCCGGAAAAGGCGGCGAGCGATTTCAGCGCCCGGTCGGCGATCTCGTAGGTCTCGCCCTCGCTCGGCTTGCGGCCGTCCTCGGGGTCGAGCTGGTGCTGGAGATCGCCGAACAGCCGCCAAGCATCGACGGAGAGGCGCTCGCGGATGACCGACGCCGTGCGCCGGGCTTCGCGCAGCGAAGCGGCGGCCGAGCCGTAATCGTCGAGGCTGTAGATCGCGGCATAGGCCTGCGCTGCCGGCGTCCGCTTCTCCTGCCCGCCCGGGGCGGCGCCGGAGGCGACGAGCATGCCGGCGAGCTGGCGCACCGTGTCGTTGCGCCCCGGCGCCGGATCGGGATCGATCTGCCGGCCGAGCAGCGCACGCACGAGACGCAAGGTCGCCTCGCCGCGCTCCAGATAGCGCCCGAGCCAGAACAGGTTGTCGGCGGCCCGGCTCGGCAGCGTGCCGGTGACGCGGCGGATGCTGACCCGGTCCGGCGTCGGCAGCAGGCTGACCTGGGCGACGGGCTCCTCCGAGGTGACCCAGACGTCGCTGGAACGCACGCCGTTGCGCATGCTGACGGCGCGGGCATCGGGCTCGTCGGAAATGCGGCAGAACCCGCCCGGCATCACCTTCCAGCCGTCCGGCGTCGCGGCGGCGAAGACGCGCAGCGTCATCGGATGCGGTTCGAGCCGCCCGTTCTGGAAGACCGGCATGGTCGAGAGCCGGACGACCTCCTGCCCGACATAGTCCATGCCGCGCGCCTCGATGCGTTCCCGCAGGGCCGCCCGCTCCGTCTCCGGCAGTTCCCCAGCGACGACCTGCGTCGAATCCGCGCCGTTGCCGGCGCCGCGGAAGGCTGGCGCGATGCTCATCTCGCCGAGCCGGTCGAGCACGGTCCGGCGTTCCCGTGGCTGCCCGCACCACCAGGTCGCGATATTCGGCAGGATCAGGTCCCGGCCCAGCACATGCCGGGCGAGCGCCGGCAGGAAGCCCATCAGGGCGCGCGCCTCGACGACGCCGGAGCCGAGCCCGTTGGCGACACGGACCTGGCCCTGCCTGACGGCCTCGACCAGCCCGGCGACGCCGAGCGCCGAGCGCGAGTTGAGCTCCAGCGGATCGGCGAAATCGCCGTCGATGCGCCGCCAGATCACGTCGGCCCGTTTCAGGCCGGCGATGGTGCGCACATGCACCCGGCCGTCGCGCATTAGCAGGTCGCCGCCCTCGACGAGCAGGAAGCCGAGATAGCGTGCGAGATAGGCCTGCTCGAAATAGCTTTCGTTGAGCGCACCCGGCGTCAGCAGCGCGATGCGCGGCTCGACGCGCTTGGAGCGCGCGACCAGCCCGGCCCGGAAGCTCTGGAAGAAGGCCGCCAGCCGCTCGATATTCATGCTGCGGAACATGTCCGGAAAGGCGCGCGCCAGCGCCAGCCGGTTCTCCAGCGCATAGCCGGTGCCGGACGGCGCCTGTGTGCGATCCTGCAGCACCCACCAGCGCCCGTCCGGGCCACGGCCGAGATCGGCGGCATATAGCTGGAGCGTGCCACCGCCCGCGATGCCGTGCAGCGGGCGCAGGTAATCCGGGCTGCCGGTGACGACGGCGGCCGGCAAATGGCCTTCCGCGATCAATTCGCCCGGCCCGTAGATGTCGTCGAGCACGGTGGAGAGCAGTTCGGCGCGCTGCGTCACGCCGGCCGCGATCACCTGCCATTCCGCCTCGGGTATGACGAGCGGCACATGCGAGAGCGGCCAGGCCCGTTCGCCGACGCCGGGATCGCGCTCGTCGATATCGCCATGGACGCGATAGGAGACGCCGGTATCGCGGACATGCCGGTCGGCGAGCCCGAAGCGCTGGGTCAATTCGGAGGGCGACAACGCGCACCATCCCGACAGGAACGGCTCCCAATGCGGGCGTACATTGCCGCTGCCGTCGATGAACTCGTCGAACACGCCGGGCAGCGGGCGATAGCCGGCAAGCAGCGCCGCGCGTCGCTCGGCCCTGCTGCGTCCCGATCGGGTGCGGCCCTGCACCGGCATGCTTCGCTCTAAATCCCTGTCGGGCGCCTCAAGTCCAGCGTGAGCGGGAATTCGGCGCTGCGTTCCTCCGGCGGAATCGCCAGAGGGCCGGGACTATGACCGATCGACTCGAAACGTGCGAGCCGTCTTGCCTCCGCCTCGTAGGAATTGACCGGGGGTGTCTCGTAATTGCGACCCCCGGGATGGGCGACATGATAGACGCAGCCGCCGAGCGAGCGGCCTGACCAGAGATCGACGATGTCGAAGGTCAGGGGCGCATGGACCGGGATGGTCGGATGCAGGCCGGACGCCGGCTGCCACGCCTTGAAGCGCACCGCCGCGACGGCCTCGCCGGATGTGCCGGTCTGCGTCATCGGCAGGCGCCGGCCGTTGCAGGTGACGAGATGGCGGCCCGGCACCAGGCCGGTGGCCTTGACCTGCAGGCGTTCGATCGAGCTGTCGACATAGCGCACCGTGCCGCCGATCGCGCCTTCCTCGCCCATGACATGCCAGGGTTCGAGCGCCTGCCGGATCTCGATCTCGACGCCGCCATGCGCAACCTTGCCGAAGAAGGGGAAGCGGAACTCGGCCTGCGCCTCGAACCAGACGGGATCGAAAGCGTAGCCGGCGCGCTGGAGATCGCCGAGAACGTCCTTGAAATCCTGCCACACCATCTCCGGCAGCATGAAGCGGTCATGCAGGGCCGTGCCCCACCGGACCAGCTTGCCCTCCAGCGGCTCGCGCCAGAACCAGGCGATCAGCGCCCGCAGCAGCAATTGCTGGGCGAGCGACATCCGCGCATCCGGCGGCATCTCGAAGCCGCGGAACTCGACGAGCCCGAGCCGGCCGGTCGGCCCGTCAGGCGAGTAGAGCTTGTCGATGCAGATTTCGGTGCGGTGCGTGTTGCCGGAGACGTCGACCAGGAGGTTGCGGAACAGGCGATCGACCAGCCAGAGCGGGATCGGCTTCTCGCCGGGCTTCGGCACCTGCGCCAGCGCGATCTCCAGTTCGTAGAGCCCATCCTGCCGGGCTTCGTCGATACGCGGTGCCTGGCTGGTCGGGCCGATGAACAGCCCGGAGAATAGGTAGGACAGCGACGGGTGCCGATTCCAGTAGAGGATGATGCTCTTCAGCAGGTCCGGCCGGCGCAGGAAGGGCGAGTCGGCCGGCGTCACGCCGCCGAGCACGACATGGTTGCCGCCGCCGGTACCGGTATGGCGGCCGTCGACCATGAACTTCTCCGCGCAGAGCCGCGCCAGCCGCGCCTCCTCATAGACGCCCTGCGTGATGGCCGCAGCCTCGCGCCAGTCGGTCGCCGGATGGATATTGACCTCGATCACGCCGGGATCGGGCGTCACCTTGATGACGTCGAGGCGCGGGTCGAAGGGCGGCGCATAGCCCTCGATATGCACGGGCTGGCCGAGCTCTTCCGCCACGGCTTCGACGGAGGCGACGAGGTCGAGATAATCCTCCAGCCGTTCGACCGGGGGCAGGAAGACGCAGAGCACGTTGTCGCGGATTTCGAGGCTGAGCGCGGTGCGGACATGATCGCCGCCGATCTCCTGCTCGCGCCGGTCCTGGACGGGGCCTGATGCGGCCGAGGCCCCGATGCTCATCTGCGCCGGGCCGGGCCGCTCCTCCTCGGAAGCCGGTTCGGCCGGCCGCGCTTCGGGATGATCGGTCCAGCTCGCTCCGGCCGGCCCGGCCGCCGCCAATGGCGGGCGCGGCTCCAGCGGGTCCTGCGGATGGATATGCGGATACTCGGCCTTGGGTACGACCGGCAGCGAGCCCAATGGCAGGCGGTAGCCGACCGGTGAATCGCCCGGCACGAGGAAGAGCTTGCCGCGACGCAGCTTCCATTTCTCCGAGCGCCAGCGGCGGTCGCTCGCACCGGCCTGCCAGCGCTGCACCGGGATGACATAGCCGCGCGGATTGCCGAGACCGAGCTCGAAGACCCGCGCCATTCGCGAGCGCTCCTCCGGATCGGAGAGGCGCGAATCGAGCGGGTCGACATTGTCGGGAAGCTGCGCCTCCTTGAGCAGCCAGACGCCGGTATCCTCATAGGCCGGCACGACGTAATCGGCGCCGAGGCCGAGCTTCTCGGAGAGCCCTTGCGCCAGCGCCTCGGCGTCGCGGATGGTCGCGGCGATCTCCAGCTCGCGGTCGCCGCCGGTCTGGGCTTCCGGTTCGCGGGCGATGAGATCGGCATTACGCCAGATCGGCTGGCCGTCGCGGCGCCAGTACAAGGCGAAGGCCCAGCGCGGCAGGGTTTCGCCCGGATACCATTTGCCCTGGCCGTAATGCAGCATTCCGCCCGGCGCGAAACGCTGGCGCAGCCGCCGGATCAGCGTGTCGGCGCGCTGGCGCTTGGTCGGTCCGACGGCAGCGATGTTCCATTCCTCGCCTGTCTGGTCGTCGATCGAGACGAAGGTCGGCTCGCCGCCCATGGTGAGTCGGACATCCTGCGCCTTGAGATCGGCCTCGACCTTCTCGCCGAGCGCATCGAGCTCGGCCCAGGACGCATCGGAGAAGGGCAGGGTGATGCGCGGCACCTCATGCACGCGCGTCACGCTCATCTGGAAGTCGAAGCTCGTCTCGGCATAGCTCGCCACGCCCGAGACCGGCGCGGCCGCGCGGTAATGCGCGGTGGCCGCCAGCGGCAGGTGGCCCTCGCCGGTAAGCAGGCCCGAGGTCGGATCGAGCCCGACCCAGCCGGCGCCGGGGATATAGACCTCGGCCCAGGCATGCAGGTCGGTGAAGTCCTTGTCCGTGCCGCGCGGGCCTTCGAGCGGATCGATATCCGCCTTCATCTGGATCAGGTAGCCGGAGACGAAGCGCGCGGCGAGGCCGAGATGCCGGAGCGCCTGGACCAGCAGCCAGCTCGTGTCGCGGCAGGAGCCCGAGCCGATCGAAAGCGTATGCTCCGGCTCCTGCACGCCGGGCTCCATGCGGATGCCATAGGCGATGCGCTGCTGCAGGCGGGCGTTGAGGTCAACGATGAAGTTGACCGTGTTCATCGGCTCGCGCGGCAATTCGGCGAGGAAGGCCGTAAGCAACGGCCCGGCCGGTTCCTTCACCAGATAGGGCGCAAGCTCCTCGGTCTGCTCCGGCGTATAGGCAAATGGGAAGGTATCGGCCTGCGCCTCGACGAAGAAGTCGAACGGGTTGATGATCGACAATTCGGTGACGACATCGACCTCGATGCGGAATTCGGTCACCGGCTCTGGGAAGACAAAGCGCGCCAGCCAGTTGCCGGCGGGGTCCTGCTGCCAGTTCACGAAATGCTGCGCCGGCGTCACCTTCAGCGAATAGCTCTGGATCGCGGCGCGGCAATGCGGCGCCGGCCGCAGGCGCACGATCTGCGGCCCGAGCGTGACCGGCCGGTCGTAGCGGTAATGGGTGAGATGGTTCAGCGCGGCGATGATGGCCAAGTTTCGTCATCCCTTTTCGCCGGCGGAAGCCGCCGGAACGTCAGGTTAGCGGGGCAGCCGGCATGCGCAAGGCGCCGTCAGGGCCGTGACGGTGCTGGACGGGGCAGCTCTGCTCAAGAGATGTGCAAAATGCACCGTTGCGCCCTTTCCATCGCCGTTGGTCGACTGGACAGCCAAGGCCGAGTGGTTGCAGATAGCGCCCAACGGGCGGCTAGCGTCCGCGAAACACCAACAATGGGGAAATCGATGCGTCACGTAGCCAAGTTGATGGCGGTTTCGGCCTTTGCGGCCCTGATGTCGACCACCGCCGCCTTCGCGCAGACGCCGAAGGACACGATCGTGATGGCCAAGCAGATCGACGACATCATCACGCTCGATCCGGCCGAGGCCTTCGAATTTTCCGGCGTCGAGGTCGGCGCCAATGTCTACGACAAGCTGATCAACGTCGATATCACCAAGAACAACGAGCTGATCCCGGATCTTGCCGAGAGCTGGAGCGTCGGCTCCGACGGCCTGACCTACACCTTCAAGCTGCGCAAGGGCGTCAAGTTCCACTCCGGCAACCCGCTGACCGCGGCCGACGTGGTCTATTCCTTCCAGCGCGCCGTCACCCTCAACAAGTCGCCGGGCTTCATCCTGCGCCAGTTCGGTTTCGTCGCCGAGAACGTGCTCGACAAGGTCAAGGCGGTCGACGAGAACACCGTCCAGATTACGGTTTCCAAGCCCTACGCCCCGACCTTCTTCTATAACTGCCTGACCTCCGGCGTCGCCGCGATCGTCGACTCGAAGCTGGTCAAGGCCAATGAGAAGGACGGCGACTGGGGCAATGGCTGGCTGAAGCTGAACTCGGCCGGATCCGGCGCCTACAAGGTCCGCAGCTACCGTCCGAACGAGCAGTACACGCTCGACGCCAACGAAAACTGGTACAAGGGCGCGCCGAAGAGCAAGCGCATCGTCGTGCGCCATGTCGCGGAGCCCGCTTCGCAGCGCCTCCTCGTCGAGAAGGGCGACGTCGACATCGCCCGCAACCTCTCGAAGGACCAGCTCGAGGCCGTCAAGAAGAACGACGCGATCAAGATCGTCCAGGGCGACAAGGGCTACATCCTCTATCTCGGCCTGAACCAGAAGAACCCGAACCTCGCCAAGCCCGAAGTCCGCGAGGCGCTGAAGCTGCTGGTCGATTACGGCTCGATCGAGAAGAACATCCTCGAGGGCACCTACAAGGGTCACGAGGCCTTCCTGCCGCAGGGCTTCCTCGGCGCGATCTCGGACAAGCCCTATGCGCTCAACGTCGCCAAGGCGAAGGAGCTGCTCGCCAAGGCCGGTCTCGCCAACGGCTTCACCGTGACCATGGACACCCGCTCGGTCGCGCCGATCACCGACATCGCGCAGGCGATCCAGGCGACCTGGGCCCAGGCCGGCGTTAAGCTGGAGATCATCCCCGGCGACGGCAAGCAGACCCTGACCAAGTACCGTGCCCGCACCCACGACATCTATATCGGCCAGTGGGGCCCGGACTATCTCGACCCGCACACCAACGCCGAGACCTTCGCCATCAACGAGGACAATGGCGAGGACGCGAAGTCGAAGACGCTGGCCTGGCGCAATGCCTGGGACATCCCGGACATGACCAAGGTCACCCAGAGCGCCGTGCTGGAATCAGACGCCAACAAGCGCAAGACCACCTATGAGGCTCTGCAGCGCGAGCACCAGAAGGTCTCGCCCTTCGTCATCATGTTCCAGCAGGTCGAGGTTTCGGCCGAGCGCAAGAACGTCAACGGCTGGGCGATCGGGCCGACCTCGGACACCAATCGCTACGCCACCATCGTCAAGAACTGAGGCCTCAGCCTCGAACGCCCGCCGCGACCGTGAAAAGCCGCGGCGGGCTTCCCTCATTTCGATAGACCGTCATTCCGGGCTTGACCCGGAATCCGTCGTAGAGCTCAGCGCCTTATGATGGATTCCGGATCGGCGCCGCTTTCGCGGCTTGCCCGGAACGACGCAAGATTGGTCCGCCTGAGCATCAGGCCAAAGAAACGGAGGCGGGTCATGACAGCCGTGACACAAGCTCCCCCAGCCAAGGCGGCGTCGTCGGGAAGGCTCGGCCGCTGGGGCCGTGCGCTCTCGCGCGAGTTGACGACCGTGGTCATCACCATGTTCGGCCTGCTGCTGGTCACCTTCTTCATCGCCCGCGTCATCCCGATCGACCCGGTGCTCGCCGTCGTCGGCGACAACGCCAAGCCCGAGACCTATGAGGCGGCGCGCATCGAGCTCGGCCTCGACAAGCCGCTCTGGCAGCAATTCGCCATCTATATCGGCAAGGTCTTCACCGGGAATCTCGGCACCTCCGTGCTGACCTCGAACCCGGTCACCGAGGACATCAAGCGCGTCTTCCCGGCGACGCTGGAGCTCGCCACGCTCGGCACGCTGATCGGCGTCCTCATCGGCGTGCCGCTGGGCATCCTCGCCGCCGTCAACCAGGGCCGCTGGCAGGACCAGGTCGCCCGCGTCGTCGGCCTCGTCGGCTATTCCGTCCCGGTCTTCTGGATCGGCCTGATGGCGCTGCTGCTGTTCTACGCCAAGCTCGGCTGGGTCTCCGGCCCGGGTCGCATCTCTGTCGTCTGGCAGGACATCGTCACCACCCGCACCGGCATCATCATGATCGACGCCGCGCTGGAGGGCGAATGGGAGGCGTTCTGGGACGCCTTCTCGCATCTGATCCTGCCTGCGCTGGTGCTCGGCCTGCTCTCGGTCGCCTATATCAGCCGCATGACGCGCAGTTTCATGATCACCGAGCTGCAGCAGCAATATGTCATCGCCGCCCGCGTGAAGGGTGTCTCCGAGACCGCGGTGATCTGGCGCCACGCCTTGCGCAACGCCGCCGTGCCGCTCTTCACCGTGATCGCGCTCTCCTACATGCATCTGCTGGAGGGCTCGGTGCTGACCGAGACGATCTTCGCCTGGCCGGGGCTTGGCCGCTATCTCACCAATGCGCTGCTCAACGCCGACATGAACGCGGTGCTCGGTGGCACGCTGGTGGTCGGCGTCGTCTTCATCGCGGTCAATCTCCTGACCGACATCATCGGCCGCCTCGCCGATCCGCGCGTGCGCTGAGGAGATGGATTTATGAGCGATACCTCCTCCGCGGGCCTGCATGCCTGGCTGATCAGCGACTCGCCTGAGTCGCGTCGTCAGGCCCGCCTCGGCCAGCTCTACCGGCAATGGCTCGCCTTCAAGCGCAACCCGATGGCGGTGGCGGGCCTCGCCATCATCGTCCTGCTGCTGCTGATCGCCGCCTTCGCGCCTCTGATCGCGCCGTTCGACCCGCTCGCCCAGGCGCTCGACAAGCGGCTTCTGCCGCCGTCGTCGACCAACTGGTTCGGCACCGACGCGCTCGGCCGCGACATCTTCAGCCGCATCGTCTACGGCACGCGGATCACGCTGGTGATCGTGCTGCTGGTCGTCGTCACCGTCGGCCCCTTCGGCCTGTTGATCGGCGCGATCTCCGGCTATTACGGCGGCTGGGTCGACCGGTTGCTGATGCGCATCACCGACGTCTTCCTCGCCTTCCCGCGCCTTGTGCTGGCGCTGGCCTTCGTCGCGGCGCTCGGCCCCGGCATCGTCAACGCCATCATCGCCATCGCGATCACGACCTGGCCGCCCTATGCCCGCGTCGCCCGCGCCGAGACGATGGTGATCCGCAACCAGGACTACATCGCAGCCATGCGCCTGCAGGGCGCCTCGCAGGCGCGCATCATCTGGAAGCATGTCGTGCCGATGTGCATGTCCTCGCTGATCGTGCGCACCACCTTCGACATGGCCGGCATCATCCTGACCGCCGCCGGCCTCGGCTTCCTCGGCCTCGGCGCCCAGCCGCCCATGCCGGAATGGGGCGCGATGATCTCGGCCGGTCGCGAGCAGATCTTCGACCAGTGGTGGGTCGCGACCTTCCCCGGCGTCGCCATCTGTATCGTCGCGCTTGGCTTCAACCTGCTCGGCGACGGGCTCCGCGACGTCATGGATGCGAGGTGAGCCGATGACGAGCGAACAGCCTCTTCTCGAAATCGACAATCTCAAGGTCGATTTCCACACGCCGACCGGCATCGTCCGGGCCGTGCGCGGCTTGTCCTTCACGCTCGGCCGCGAGCGGCTCGGCATCGTCGGCGAGTCCGGCTCGGGCAAGTCGATGACCGGCCGCGCCATTCTCGACCTGATCCCGCATCCGGGCGCCGTCAGCGCCGACCGCATGCGCTTCCGCGGCCAGGACCTGACGACCATGGACAAGGGCGCGCGCCGCAAGCTTCGCGGCCGTCATATCTCCATGGTGATGCAGGACCCGAAATTCTCGCTGAACCCGGTCGAGACCGTCGGCAGCCAGATCGCCGAGGCCTATCGCATCCACCGCAAGGCCGGCGCCCGCGAGGCCCGCGAGCGCAGCCTCGCCATGCTGGAGCAGGTGCAGATCCGCGAGCCCGCCCGCGTCTACGACCTCTATCCGCACGAGGTCTCGGGCGGCATGGGCCAGCGCGTCATGATCGCGATGATGCTGATCGCGGAGCCCGAGGTCCTGATCGCCGACGAGCCGACCTCGGCGCTCGACGTCACCGTCCAGCTCCAGATCCTCAAGATCCTCGACGATCTCGTCACCGAGCGCGGCATGGGGCTGATCTTCATCAGCCACGACCTGCATCTGGTGCAGTCCTTCTGCGACCGCGTCATCGTGATGTATGGCGGCAAGGTGATGGAGGCGCTGCCGGCGGCCGAACTGGCCGACACCGCCGCGCGCAGCCGCCGCCATCCCTATACGCTCGGTCTGCTGGAATGCCTGCCGGACCTCGACCATCCCCGGGCGAAGCTCGCCACCCTCAACCGTGACCCGGCGTGGTTGGCATGACGAACGCAGCGATCTCCGTCGACAAGCTCAACGTCTCCTTCGGCGATTCCCATGTCGTGAAGGACCTCTCCTTCGATGTCCGCAAGGGCGAGAGCTACGGCCTCGTCGGCGAGTCCGGCTCGGGCAAGTCGACCGTTCTGCGCGTGCTCTCCGGCCTCAACCGGGAATGGAGCGGCAATGTCGCGATCGAGGGCGCGGTGCAGCCCAAGGTCCGCGACAAGGCCTTCTATCGCAATGTCCAGATGGTCTTCCAGGACCCCTATGGCTCGCTGCATCCCAAGAAGACGGTCGACGACACGCTGGCCGAACCGCTCGCCATCCACGGCATCGGCGACGCCGAGGCCCGGATCGGCAAGGCGCTTTCCGATGTCGGCCTGCCGGCCTCCTTCCGCTTCCGCTATCCGCACCAGCTCTCCGGCGGCCAGCGCCAGCGCGTCGCGATCGCGCGTGCTCTCGTGCTCGAACCCTCGATCCTGCTGCTGGACGAGCCGACCTCGGCGCTCGACGTCTCGATCCAGGCGGAGGTGCTGAACCTGCTCGCGGCGCTCCGGCAGGAGCGCAAGCTGACCTATATCCTCGTCAGCCACGATCTCGCGGTCGTCGGGCACATGTGCGAGCGCCTGCTGGTCATGCAGTTCGGCCGCGCCGTCGAGGAAATGACGGTCGAGACGCTGGCCGCCCGCCAGCCGCAGACGGCCTATGCCCAGCAATTGCTGACCGCGAGCGCGGGCTTCCGGCGCGCGGGCTGATCAATGAGGGCAGCGGCCCTGCGCCGCCCCCTCTTTGCAGCGCGGCAAATCCGTCTCACTCTGGTCGCAGCCTTGCGCTAGCTGCTTCGTGTCCGGTTCGGATTGCGACCGGCTGGCGAGGTTTCGCGCCGGTCCAGCGAACCGGCACCGCCTGACGGAGTTACAGGACCTATGGACGCCATCGTGGACAACGTGCTTCGGCCCGAGACTATTCCCGAGCGGACGCCGGTCCCGCCCTTCGATCTCGTGATCTTCGGCGCGGGCGGCGATCTCGCCCTGCGCAAGCTCTTCCCGGCGCTGGCCCAGCGCAACCGCGAGGGCGTCCTGCCCGGCGAGAGCCGCATCCTCGCCATCGTCCGCAAGGAGGAGGATGTCGAAGGGCTGCCGAAGCAGATCGCCAAGCGCCTCGACGAGGAGGGCATCCCGAAGGATCAGGTCGAGCCTTTCCTGCGCAGGCTGACCATGGTGCTGCTCGATGCACTGAAGCCCGAGACCTACAAGACCCTGAAGAAGGCGCTTGGCGAGAGCGACCGCGTCCGCTCCTTCTATCTCTCGACGCCACCCGACCTCTTCATCCCGATCTGCGAGAACCTCGCCAAGGCCGATATCCTGACGCCGACCTCGCGCGTCATTCTGGAGAAGCCGCTCGGGCGCGATCTCGCTTCGGCCCGGGCGATCAACGATGCCGTCGCGCGCATCCTGCCGGAAAGCCGCACCTACCGGATCGATCATTATCTCGGCAAGGAGACGGTGCAGAACCTGCTCGTCCTGCGCTTCGCCAACACGCTGTTCGAGCGGACATGGTCGAGCCGAGACATCGATCATGTCCAGATCACCGTGGCCGAGACGGTCGGCCTGGAGCAGCGTGCCGGCTATTACGACAAGTCCGGGCATATGCGCGACATGGTCCAGAACCATCTCATGCAGCTCTTGACCCTCTTCGCCATCGAGCCGCCGAACATGCTGGAGGCAGGCGCCGTCCGCGATGAGAAGATCAAGGTCTTGAAGGCGCTGCGCCCGATCGTCGGGCCGGATGTCCAGCGCTATACCGTGCGCGGGCAGTACGGACCCGGCCAGATCGACGGCCAGCGCGTCAAGGGCTACGCCGATGAACTCGGCCATGCCTCGAACACCGAGACCTTCGTCGCAATCCGTTGCGAGGTCGACAACTGGCGCTGGGCCGGCGTGCCGATCTACCTGCGCACGGGAAAACGCATGGCGCAGCGCTATTCCGAGATCGCCGTCACCTTCAAGCCGGTGCCGCATTCGATCTTCGGCAATGGCGGCGGAGACCGGCTCGACGCCAACCGCCTCTTCATCCGCCTGCAGCCGAACGACGGCGTGCAACTCCAGTTGATGATGAAGGTGCCGGGCTCCGGCCGGCTCAAGATCGTGCCGCGCCAGCTTGACCTGCGTTATTCCACCGCCTTCGACGAGCGCACGCCGGACGCCTATGAGCGCCTGCTGACCGACGTGATCCGCGGCGACCAGACGCTGTTCATGCATCGCGACGAGGTCGAGCAGGCCTGGACCTGGGTCGATCCGATCATCGCCGGCTGGCAGGACTATTATCCGCATCCGCATCGCTATGCCGCCGGCTCCTGGGGCCCGTCGCAGGCGATCGGCTTGATCGAGCGTGACGGCCGTTCCTGGGCCGATCCGGATCTGGTCTGATGGCCGGCCCGCTCGCCTGGCACCGCTTCGCCACGCTGGCCGATGCCTCGGAGGCACTGGCAGAGGCCGTCGCGATCCGCTTGAAAACGTTGCTCGACGGGCAGGGCAGGGCGCTTCTCGCCGTGCCCGGTGGCACGACCCCGGCCGGCTTCCTCGCCGCGCTCGGCGAGCATGACCTGGCCTGGGAGCAGGTCACGCTGCTGCCGACCGACGAGCGCTTCGTCGCGGCCGATGACGCAGCCTCGAACGAGCGCATGATCCGCGCGCAATTTGCCCCGCTGGCCGCAGGGCGCGCCGCGTTCCTGTCCTTCCACGATCATGGCAGCGACATTGAGGCTGCCGCCGCCGTGCTTGGCGCGAAGCTGGCCGAGCTGCCCGAGATCGACTTGCTCGTCAGCGGCATGGGCGCGGACGGGCATATCGCCTCGCTCTTTCCCGGTGCCGAAGCCGCCTTCAACGCGGTGCCGGACAGCGGCATCGTCGTCGCGCGCCCGCCGGGCCTGCCGCCGCGCTTGTCGCTCTCGCCGGCTCGCCTGCTCGGCGCGGGCTGGGCGAGCCTGCTCGTCTCCGGCGCCGCCAAGGAAGCCGTGCTGAAGGCCGCCCCCGAGCGCGAGCAGAAGCCGCTGCCGGTCGATCTTCTGCTCGGTAGTGCGCGAGGGCTCGACGTCTACTGGGCGAAGGAGTAGAGCCCGGTTTCCAGTTCAAATCGATTGAAAGACGAGGCCATGGACGAGACTGCCGCGATTGCCCGGTTGAAGAGCTGCGGCGTGATCCCCGTCGTGGTGATCGAGGACGCCTCGCGCGCCGTCGATCTCGCCCATGCGCTGGTCGCCGGCGGCATCGATGTCGTCGAGGTCACGCTGCGCCGTCCCGCTGCGATGGAAGCCCTCGCGGCCATCGCGAAATCGGTGCCGAAGGCACTTGCCGTGGCTGGTACGGTGGTCACACCCGCCCAGGCCCAGCAGGTCAAGGATGCCGGCGCGCAGGCCGTGGTCAGCCCCGGCTTCAGCGAGAGCGTCGATGAAGCCCTGCGCAAGGCTGGCCTGCCCTGGCTGCCGGGCGTCGCGACCGCCTCCGACTGCATGCGCGCCGTCGCGGCCGGCCGCACGACCGCGAAGTTCTTCCCGGCCGAGCAGGCCGGCGGCCCGCCGGCCCTGAAGGCGCTTTCCGGCCCGTTCCCGCAGATGACCTTCTGTCCCACCGGCGGCGTCGGCTTGAAGAACCTCGGCGATTATCTCGCCCTGCCTCAGGTCATCTGCGTCGGGGGCTCCTGGCTGGTCCCCGCCGATGCGATCGCTGCCGGCGATTGGAAGCGGATCGAGACGCTGGCGCGTGAAGCGAAGGAAGCGTTCGTGAAGGCGCGGGGGTAATCACTCGCGGTTGTCACCCCGTGCGCGCTGCTGCACGCAGTGCTGCTGCGCAGACACGGGACCGTATGACGAGAGGGCGCCTTTTCCTGAGGCCGATCCCGCATCTGCGCAGCAGCACTGCGTGCAGCAGCGCGTGCGGGAAGACACCCTTCACGCCGCGAGTTTTTCGCGCACCATCTCGGCGATCGCCAGCGAACTGGTCAGCCCCGGGCTCTCGATGCCGAGCAGGTTGACCAGTTCCGCCACGCCATGCACCTCAGGTCCGTCGATGCGGAAATCCGGCATCGGTTCGGTCGGCCCGTGCAGCTTCGGCCGGATGCCGGCGTAATCCGCGACCAAAGCTCCATCCGCCAGCCCCGGCCAGTAGGTCCGGATCGCCGCGTAGAACTTCTCCGCCCGCGAAGGGTCGACCACCAGATCCTGGTCATGCTCGACCCATTCGACATCAGGCCCGAACTTCACCCGCCCGCCCATGTCGATCGTGGCGTGGATGCCGAGACCTGCCGCTTCCGGCACCGGGTAGACCAGATGGCTGAACGGCTGCTTGCCGGTCAGCGCGAAATAATTGCCCTTGGCATAATGCTGCACCGGCACATGCTCAGCCGGAAAACCGTCGAGCAGGCCGAGCAGCTTCGGCGCACCGTGGCCGGCTGAATTGACCACGGTCCGCACGCTGTAGGTCGCCGGATCGTCGCCGCCGAATTCGACGCTGAAGCCATCCGCCTCGCGCCGCCAGCCGGTGATCGGCGTGTTCAAGGCAAGCGAGCCGCCGGCCGCCTCGCATTCGCCGAGCAGCGACAGCATCAGCGCATGGCTGTCGACCACGCCGGTCTCGGGCGAGAGCAGCGCGATCTCGCAGCGCACTTCCGGCTCCATCGCCTTGGCCTCGGCGCCGGAGAGCCAGCGGAGCGTGTCTACGCCCGAGGCCTTGGCGCGGGCCATGATCGTCTCAAGCGCCGGCTTCTGGGCTTCGGAGGTGGCGACGATCAGCTTGCCGCAGGCCTTGTGCGGCAAGCCGCGCTCCCCAAGGTAGCGGTAGAGTAGCTCACGGCCCGCGACGCAGACGCGGGCCTTCAGCGAGCCGGGCGGATAATAGATCCCGGCATGGATGACCTCGGAATTGCGGGCCGAGGTCTGGGTGCCGATGCCCTCGGCAGCCTCGGTGATGACGACCTCGCGTCCGGCCAGCGCCAATTCGCGGGCAACCGCGAGGCCGACGACGCCGGCCCCGATCACCAGACAATCGATGTCGCTCATCGCCCGTGCCGTCAGCCGCGCTGCGGCATCGCGATCTCGATGAGGCTCGCCCAGTAGTTCACGCCCACCGGGATCGCCGCATCGTTGAACTCGTAGGCCGGGTTGTGCAGGCCGGCCGAGTCGCCGTTGCCGATATTGATGAAGGCGCCGGGGCGCTCCTCCAGCATGTAGGAGAAATCCTCCGAGCCCATGGTCGGCGGCACCTCGGTGTTGATCGCGTCCGAGCCGAAGGCCTCCTTCGTAACGCTGGTGGCGAAATCGGTCTGGCCGGCATGGTTGAAGGTCACCGGATAGCCGCGGCGATAATTGAGCTGGTACTTCATGCCGAAGGCCTTCATCACGCCCTCGACGATCTCGGCGATGCGCTTCTCGGCGAGGTCGCGGGTCTCCGGCGTCAGCGTGCGCACCGAGCCCTTGATCTCCGCGGTCTGCGGAATGACGTTGAAGGCCTCGCCGGCATTCAACGCGGTCACCGAGACGACGATCGAGTCGAGCGGATCGGCATTGCGCGAGGCAACCGTCTGCAGCGCCGAGACCAGCGCGCAGGAGGCGACGATCGGGTCGTTGACGCGGTGCGGCGCGGCCGCATGGCCCCCGAGGCCTTCGATCTTGATGTGGAGCTGGTCGGCCGCGGCCATCGCGGGACCCTTGCGGATCTCGAACTTGCCGACGGGCACGCCCGGCTTGTTGTGCATGCCGTAGACTTCCTGGATGCCGAAGCGGGTGATCAGCCCGTCGTCGATCATCGCCTTGGCGCCGGCGCCGCCCTCTTCGGCCGGCTGGAAGATCAGCACGGCGGTGCCGTCGAAATCGCGGGTCTCGCTCAGGTACTTGGCGGCGCCGAGCAGCATGGCGGTATGGCCGTCATGGCCGCAGGCATGCATCTTGCCGGGAACGGTCGAGCGGTGCGGGAGATTGGTCTCCTCGTGGATCGGCAGCGCGTCCATGTCGGCGCGCATGGCGATGACGCGACCGGAATCCTGGCCCTTGCCCTTGATGACGCCGACCACGCCGGTCTGGCCCACGCCGGTGGCGACTTCGTCGACGCCCCATTCCCGGAGCTTGTCGGCGACGAGGCCGGCGGTCCGGTGCACGTCGTACATCAGCTCGGGGTGGCGATGGATGTCGCGGCGGATCGCGGTGATTTCGGGGGTGAGCGCCGCGATGATGTCGGTCTTGGGCATCGTATCCTCTGAGATGGTATGGGGCGACCGCGCAGAAAGCGGGTGCCGTCGCGCAGGCTAGCCCAGCCGCACCCCGCCTGTCCAAGCCGGTGGCGCGCAGGGGATGGGCCTTCGCGGAATGACGGGGCTCTCCACCGGGTCATCCCGTGCGCGCTGCGGCATGGAATGCCGCTGCGCAGACACGGGACCGTTCTCCGGAAAAGGCGCCTTCTCGGAGGCCGCGAGGATAGGCGCCTTCGCGTCACGCGTCTGCGCAGGGGCATTCCATGCCGCAGCGCGCGCGGGAAGACAGTGCTGGTTTCTTCCGCACCGTTTCCGTGATCGCCTGCCACCCACCGGGTCATCCCGTGCGCGCTGCGGCATGGAATGCCGCTGCGCAGACACGGGACCGCTCTCCGGAAAGAGCGCCTTCTCGGAAGTCGCGAGGAGAGGCGCTTTCTCGTTACGCGGTCCCGTGTCTGCGGCGCACCGCTGCGCGCTGCACCGCGCACGGGAAGACAGCGTTTCCCCCACCCAATCTCGCCTGTATCATCGCGCCATGACCAAGGGCCATGAGCGATCAGGATGACGCGCCTGAAATAATCTGGAAAGACCGCAGCCATGATTTGGCCTTGCTTCACGATTAGCGGAGGCGGCATCCGCTCGGGCCATCGAGATTATCTGGCCTGATCCTTTCCAATTTCCCTTACATGTTTGGTAGATGATGCGTCGCTTGTCGTTGTTTGCGTTACTGTGCGGTTTCTTGCCTGCCGCCGCCCTCGCTGATGTCACGCCTGAAAAAATCTCCTTTCAGCCCCAGGTCAAAGGCCTGGGCTGCCTCAAGCCCGAGACGAAGGCGATGATCGCCGAACTCGTCGCGAAGATCGGCCCGATCCAGATCACCTCGACCTGCGGCGGCCGCCATGCCCGCCACTCGCAGCACTACAGCGGCAAGGCGATCGATTTTCGGCCGATGGCGACCTCGCCGCGCAAGGCAGCGGCTGCCGCCCGCGCGCTCGCCAGCGTCGGCGGCGTCGGTTCCTACTCGAACGGCCTGGTGCATGCCGATATCGGCGAGCGCGAGCTCTCCTGGTACGGCCACAAGCGCAGCCGTTACGCTTCGGCCAGCAAGCGCAGCCGCTATGCCCGGCTTGCCCGCTACGGCAATTGACGAAGGCGGGCGCGCTCTTTAGCGGGGCGCGTTCGCGAGCTTGTGCCGATAGACCAGGTCGTCCGGATCGGGTCTGTCGGCCAACGGGTCACGGACGGCACCAAGCCGCTCGGCCAGGGCGATCGAAGCCGCATTGTCCGGCGCGATATAACTGACCAGCTCGCGCAGCCCGAGTGTCTGCATGGCCCAGTCGCGCAAAGCGCAGGCTGCCTCGGCGGCGTAGCCTTGTCCTTCGTGGCCCTCGTAGAGCAGCCAGCCCAGCTCCTTCTCCGGGAAGAGCGGGCCGTGGCTGATGCCGACCTGGCCGACGCAGGTGCCGTCCGCGCGCCTGTCGATCATCAGCGCGCCATGGCCGAACAGGCTCCAGCAGGCGATGTCATGGCAGAACAGGCCCCAGGCTTGCCGCTGCGACAGCGGGCCGCCCAGCCCAGCCGCGCGCGGCGAGGCCAGGAAGTCCGCATAGGCAGGAAAATCGGCCTCCACCATGGGGCGCAGCACGAGGCGCTGCGTCTGCAGCGTCGGGATCGGTCGGTCGTTCATCGCCGGCTTCTGGATGCTGTTCGGGGCGATTCAGGCGCCGAAGCTCTGGCGCCAGCCCTCGATATCCTCGAGCGCGACATTCGAGCCGCAGAGCACGAGGCAGACCCGCTCGTCGGGCCTGAAGCTGTCCTTGCGCGCCACGGCCGCGGCCACCACGCAGGCCGCCGCCGGCTCCAGCAGCACCCGCCCGTTCTGGAGCACCCAGACGATTTCGCGGAC